>CAYLSO010000170.1:0-24781 GCA_964386525.1 uncultured bacterium | reverse complement strand
TGTGGCCAGTCAATGATAACACACCTGCCCTCCTCCATGAGGATATTATATTCGGAGAGATCGGCATGGATCTGCAGGCAACGAGTGACCGGGCCGGTCGCCCCCCCGCCTCTCAGGCGTGCAGCTCCACCACGTCCCGGTCCGCCAGCACGTGCGTGCGGTCGACCTGCTGGCCGTCGAAGCGCGCGTGGCCCCAGATGCGCGCGTACCTGAGGCGCTCCGCCAGCTCCTTGTGCACGCGGATGGCCAGGTCGCCGACCGTGGCCCCCACCGGCAGCGTGAAGGGCCGCTCGAAGTCCGGCTTGTGGCCCGGCTCCTTGGCGTAGACGCGCACGACGCGCAGCTCCGCGAAGAGCACCTGGCGCAACTCCTCGAGCCCGGCGCCGTGCTCGGCCGAGACCCGCCACAGCGGCAGCCCCGCGGCCAGCGGGTCGGCCGCCAGCGCCTCCCGCGCCAACCCGGCGAAGGTGCCGTCGGGGTCCAGATCGGACTTGTTCAGCGCCAGCAGCACCGGGCGCGGGGCGAGAAACGGCGATGCGTCGGCGGGCAGGGGCAGCGCGCGTGGCCAGACGCGCGCCTTGTCGAGCACCACGCGGCATTCCGCCATCGCCTCGGCCAGGCCGTCTTCCGTGGGATCGAACACCAGCACGACGCCGTCGGCGCCCCGCACCAGGTTGGGCATGTAGGACTCGGTGTGGTGCTCGGCGACGGCGGGCGTGTCCACGAGCTGCACCTGCACGTCCTCGAAGGGCATCATCCCCGGCAGCGGCAGGTGCGTGGTGAAAGGATAGGGAGCGATCTCGGGGTGGGCGTGCGTGAGCGCGGTGAGGAGGGCGGACTTCCCCGCGTTGGGCGGCCCGAGGAGCGCCCACTGCCCGGCGCCCTCGCGGCGCACGTGGCCCGGGTCGGCGCGCTTGGGGCCGCCGCGCGCACCTTGCTCGGCCTCTTCCTCGAGCTTGGCGATGCGCCGGCGGATGTCGCCCTGCAGCTTCTCGGTGCCCTTGTGCTTGGGCAGCAGCGCCATCATCTCGTGCAGCGCGGCGAGCTTGTCGTCGCGCCCCACGGCCTCGCGGTAGCGCTGTTCGGCTTCCTTGTACTGCGGCGGCAGATTTGCCGGCATACGGATCCGTCGCGCTCGGCGGGGCGCCGCAACTCAGCCGGCGGAGCGCCCCCGAGGCTCAGCTGGCGTCGTCGCCCGGGTCCTTCTTCTTCGCCTCTTCCATCGCCTTGCGCAGGGCGAGGGCCATCGCCGTCAGGGGTTTCTCCTGGCCCGGCTGCGGGGTCGAAGTGAACGTCTGCACCGGCCCGGCCGGACCCCTCCCCTCGGAGCGCGGCCCCCGCCCGGGTCCCGCCGAGCGCGGCCCGCGCCCCGGCCCCGACGGCCGGCCGCCGCGCGGTCGATCGCCGAACGGCCGATCGCCGAACGACCCGCCGCGGTCACGACCACCACCCTCGCCCGGCCCGCCCCGGCCCCGCCCGGCGTGCGCCCCCTGCGCGCCCTGCGACCCGTGCTCCTGCGGCGGGTGCGGACGGCCTTCGAGCGTCAGGCGGATGCGGTTGTCCCTCACTTCCAGGATTTCCACCTTCAGCGCCTGGCCCGTCGGGTAGAGCTGGGCGAGATCGGCGCTGCGCGGCTCGCCCGTCTCCTCGCGGGGCAAGAGACCGGTCGCCCGCGAGCCGTACTCGGGCAGATCCACGAACACGCCGTAGAGCTGGGTGCCCGCGATGATCCCCTCGACGACCTCGCCCGGGACCGGAGTCCGCGCCGGCGGCTGGAACTCCGACTGCGTCTCGCGGATGGAGAGCGACAGGCGCCGCTTGACGGGATCGACGCTCAGCACCACGGCCTCGACCTCCTGCCCGGGCGACAGCACCTCCTTGGGGTGGGCGACGCGTTGCGCGGACACCTCCGAGACATGCACCAGCCCGTCGATCCCCGGCTCCAGGCTGACGAAGGCGCCGAACTCGGCGAGCCGGGCCACCGTGCCGTGCACGCGCGCCCCCACCGGGTAGCGCGCTTCCACGCCGGTCCACGGGTCGGGAGTCGCCGCCTTGATCGACAGCGCGATGCGCGGCGGCCGCCCTTCCTTGGTGGGCTCGAGCTTGAGCACCCGCACGTGCACCTTCTCGCCCGAGTGCACGACCTCCTTGGGGTGGTTGGTGCGCTCGTGGCGCAGCTCGGTGACGTGCACCAGCCCGTCGATCCCGCCCAGGTCCACGAAGACGCCGAAGGCCTCGAGGCGCGTCACCGTGCCCTCCAGCTCGTCGCCCACCTTGAGGGTGGCGAGCAGCACCTTGGCCCGCTCCCCCTCGACGCGGCGCAGCACCTGCCGGCGCGACAGCACGACGCCGCCGCGGCCTTCCTTCATCTCGGTGACCAGGAACTCGAGCGTGCGCCCGACGTACACGGAGGGGTCGGCGCAGAAGCCCAGCTCGATCTGCGACATCGGGCAGAAGGCGCGCACGCCGCCGATGTTCACCGCCAGGCCGCCGCTGTTGACCGCCACGACCTTGCCGTTCACCGGCACGCCGGCCGCCCTGGCCTCCCGCACCTTGGCCAGCGCGCCGTGCGAATCGACGCGCAAGGACGCGGCCAGCACGACCTGCTCGCCGGTCTTGACGACGAAGAGGTCGAGCACGTCGCCCACGGCGATGCGCAGGGTGCCGTCCTCGTTGCGGAACTGGCCGATCTCGGCCACCGCCTCGCTGCGGCCGCCGAAGTCGATGAGCGTCTGGTGTTCGTCCACCGAGACCACCTTGCCCTTGACCTTGGCGCCCACCTTGACGCCCCGCGCGGCGCGCGAGGCCGCAGCCGCCGGGGCGGCGCTGCGCTCGAACTCCTCGAGCGCCTCGGCGAACTCATCGGAGGCCGGCTCGACTTCGGGTTCGGGTGGCGGGGGCGGCTCAGCGGTGGTCGCGGCTTCCGGCTCGGGCTGCGCGGCGGACGCCGCTTCAGGCTCGGCCTGGACGATCGGCTCGGCGACCGCCTCGGGCTCGGGCCACGGCGCGGGCTGCGCGGCGGATGCCGCTTCAGGCTCGGCCTGGACGATCGGCTCGGCGACCGCTTCCGGCTCGGGCCACGGCGCGGGCTCCGGCTCGGGCTGCGCGGCGGATGCCGCTTCAGGCTCCGGCGCAAGCACGGGTTCGAGGGCGGATACGGCCTCGGGCTGGGGAACGGACGCTGCTTCGGGCTCGGGCTGGAAATCAGAAGCCGGAGAGGAGGTCGGGGTAGGCGTTTCTTCGGTCATGGGAGGATCCTGCGATCGGTCGGACTCGGTTGAGATTTCGGATGTCGTGTCGGGGCCGCGGGCGGGGGCCCGCCGAGGCGGCGACCGGGTACCGACCAAAGAATACCAGGAGAAGGGGCGCCCGTGTGCGAGGAATCGCCCCCCCTACCGGGGCTCCTTCTACCGGGTCTCCTTGAGCCGCTCCGTGTACATCTTCCGCAGCTTGGCCAGCTTGGGTGAAATCACCATCCGGCAGTAGGGTTGGCCGGAATTCCGGCCGTAATAGCCCTGGTGATAGTCCTCGGCCGGGTAGAAATCGCCCAGGGGCGCGACCTCGGTCACGATGGGCGCGTCGAAGGCGCCCTGCCGGGTCAGCTCGGCGATCACCTGCTCCGCCGTCGCCTTCTGATCGGGCCCCTGCCAGAAGATGGCCGAGCGGTACTGGGTGCCGGCGTCGGCGCCCTGCCGGTTGAGCGTCGTCGGGTCGTGGAAGGCGAAGAAGATGAGCAGGAGGTCGCGGTACGAGAGCACCGTCGGGTCGAAGGTGACCCGCACGCACTCGGCGTGGCCCGTGGTCCCGCTGCAGACCTGCTCGTAGGTGGGGCTGGCCACCTTGCCACCGGCGTAGCCCGACACCACGCGCTCGACCCCTTGCAGCTCTCCGAAGACGGCCTCGAGACACCAGAAGCAGCCGCCGGCGAGCCCGGCGGTCTCGGTACGATGGTCGGTCATCTTGCCCTTCTTGTCTGGAGGCGAGGCCGTGGAGGCGGCGAGCCGATTCTCGGAAGCGGCGGGCTCCCGGGCGGGCGACCCGCGCAGAGCGAAGTAGGACACGCCGGCGGCCAGCACGAGGAGTCCCGCCAAAGCCGTGCCCGCAAGCCGGGCGCGGCCGTTCAGGTTCTGCAAAGACATGGGTGCTCCCCTCTCCGCGGCCGGGATGCCCTTGAGATGCGCTTCGAAACCCTGCGGTCGCCCGCTATCTTCCGGGCGGGGAGACGGGCTTCGCCGTCGAATCCGGCCGTGCCCCCGGGCCGCTCGACGGCCGTGGGAAGGTTTGCAGGGCGGGCGGCAGATGCCCGGCGTCGCTGAAGGAGACGAGCCGGGTGCGGCCGTCGGGGCGCACCTGCACCACCGTGAGGCTGCAGTTGGCGATGGTCATGTTGAGCCACAGGGTGGGTTCCAGCCCCAGCGCGCGGGCCACGAAGTAGCGGATGACGTTGCCGTGGCAGACCAGGGCCACGGTGCTGTCGCGGCCGGCCGTGGGCCGGAAGAAACGGGCCCACGCGCCGTCGAGGATCTGCCGGCACGAATCCGGCGCGCCGGGGCGCTCGCGGGCCATGATGTCCTCGCGCACGGTGGGCGGCGTGCACTCCTTGATGTCGCTCGAGAGCACGGGCTGCCGCCCGCCGAGGGCCTCGCCGATGATCTCCGCGGTCTGGCGGGCACGCGTCATGGTGCTGGCACAGAGGATGTCGATGGGCGTCGGCAACTGGGCCAGCCGGGCGCCGGTGAGGCGGGCCTGCTCGCGGCCCTGCGGGGTGAGCGCTTTGCCGACTTCCGCGTCGCGCGCATCGTCCTCGTCGTAGACCCCGTGGCGGATGAGATAGAGCGTGCGCGTGCCGGCAGGCGGCGCGTCGGCCGCCCGGGCTGGAGCGCCGAGAAGCGCAAGAACGGCCCCGGTGAGCAGGAGCAGGCCAGGGAGCGCTGCCATCGGTCGGCGCCGCGACATGTCGTTCATTCTCGCCCTCTGCGAGTCCATCGCGTGGGGTCTCCTTCCGGAGCGTGGCCCGGGCATCGCTCTTGTTTGATGGGGCAAAACTCGGCGACAGGATCCGGCGGCTCCCACGACGTCGGCCCCGCTGACCTTGATTGGCGGCGCCCAAATAGGGTAACATGTTGTTGTCTTAGAGGTGCGCCACACGGCGGCACCCGTAGTCGCAATTCTCCGGTCTCATGACCACCATCGGCGGGGCCCCGACTGCCGTTTTGACTCGACACGCGAGCCAGAGCCAAGCTCGAGGACCTCTGTCGTGAACCCTGGAGGGGGACTAACCATGAAGAATGCTACAAGGATCCTGACCGTTGCGATCGCCCTTTCCGCGCTCGCGCTGGCCTCGCCCGCGCTGGCGACGAACTTCTGGGTCGATAGCTTTAGCTACACAGATGGCGGTCTGGTTGCGGTGAGCGGCGGCAACTGGGCGAACCACAGCGGCACGCCCGCCACGACGGACATTCAGGTGGTCGGCGGCAAGGCCGTCGTCAGCATGCTGAACAGCTGGGACGACAATCGCGGGTTCCCCGAGCGCCTCCCGAATGACAAGACCTACGCGTGCTTCCGGGTAATGCTCCCGGACGTTGGCGGCACCCCGACGCAGGTGTACTTCGCTCACTTCAAGAACTCGGCTACGTTCTTCGAGTCCCGCGTTTACGTCATGCCGAAGGCCCCGGCCTTCACCCTCGGCCTGACCGTGCAGTCCTTCACCGCAGGGCCGGGCCTGCCCGTGCCCTGGCCGGCGACCCTCAACTACGGCCAGTGGTACACCGTCGTCATCTCCTTCGACGCCGCCACTGGCACCTCGGAGATGTGGATCGACCCGGTGAACGAGAGCAGCCAGAAGGTCACCCACGTCGATGCCCTCGGGATTGGCACTAAGCTGAGCGCCTTTGGGCTGCGGCAGGCCACCGGCAACTGGGCGATTAACGTCGACGACCTCGGCGTCGGCACGACCTTCGATGACGCCTGCCATGCTCCGGTGCCGACGCAGATCAGCACTTGGGGCAATCTGAAGGGGATTTACCGCTAGTCCGACGGTGCGCAGCGAAACGCGCGACGCCATCGAGGGCCCGGCGAACAGCCGGGCCCTCGTGCTATCCGGGCATGACCGTGGCCTGGCGCCGGGGGTTCCCGTCCGCCGGGCTCGGGTCGGGGTCGGCTGCTTGAGCAGGGCCCGGTCCGCGATTAGGATGGCCGCGTGAGCAAGCCGGTCCACACGGACGTCGCCAGCAGGCAGGCGGCCGCGCTGCGATCCGCCGTCCGGCCCCGGGGCTGGCACGGAGCGGGCGCGCTGGCGGCCGCACTCCTGCTCGTCGCGATCGCCGTCGCGGCGGCGCACTGGCCTGTGCTCGGGGCCCAGGCCCTGTCGTTCGACGACAACGACTTCGTCACCTACAACCCGCTCGTCACCCACCCCGGCTGGGCCTCCACCTCGCGTTTCTTCACCGAGGTGCTGAACCCGTCCACGGTCAGGGGCTACTACCTCCCGCTCTCCATGACGTCGTTGATGCTGGACTACGCAATGGGCGGCCGGCCCGGCGACCTGAGGGTCTTCCACCAGACGAGCCTCGCGCTGCACCTCCTCGCCACCCTGCTTCTCATCCTGTTCCTGTACCGGCTCTCCGGCGCCATCGCGCCCGCGGCCCTCGCGGGGCTCCTCTTCGGCCTGCATCCGTTGACCGTGGAGCCCGTGGCGTGGATCGGCGAGCGCAAGACGCTGCTCGCCGCCGCTTTCGCCTTCGCGAGCCTGCTGACGTACGTCGAGCACTGCCGACGGGCGGACCGCGCCTGGCTGCCGGTGTCGGCCACCCTCTTCGCGCTGGCGCTGCTCTCCAAGCCGACGGTCGCGATGTTGCCGCTGCTGCTCTTGCTGCTGGACTACTGGCCGCTCCGCAGGTTGAGCTGGCGATCGGCCCTCGAGAAGTGGCCTTTCTTCATCCTCTCGCTGGCGTCCGGTGTCATCACTCTCATCTCGCACCAGCGCACGGCGGGCATCGCGGCCGCGTCGCAGGCGACCTGGTTACAGTGGTCGCTGCACGCCGCCTATCTGCTCGCGTTCTATCTCGGGAAGATCATAAGCCCCGTGAACCTGTCCTGCGTGTACCAGCCCCCGGCGCCGTTTTCCTTGTCCAATCCGACCGTGCTCGCCGGGGTCGCCGTCGTCGTGGCGGTGACGGCCACCGTGTTCCTGCTCGGGCGGCGCACGCGCGGCCCGCTCATCGGCTGGCTGTTCTTCGCGCTGGCCCTCGGCCCCACGCTCGGCCTGGTGAAGTACAGCTGGGTGATCGCCTCCGACAAGTACGTCTACTTCCCCGCTGCCGGCGTCCTATTGGTGCTCGCCTCCGGCCTCGCGCTCGCGTGGGGGTGGGCGGGGCGGCGTCCCGGCGGCCCTGCCCTGCGGGTCGCCCTGCTCGGAGTCGTCCTGGTGGTCGCCGCCGCGGAGGCCGGCGGGGTGCGCGCCGCGCTGCGCAACTGGACGGACAGCCTGACGCTGTTCCGCCACATGGAGGCGATGGCGCCGGACGCGCCCGCGGTGCACAACGAGCTCGGCGTCCTGCTGGCCGGGCAGTCGGCCGAGCCGGGAGCGATCCGCCACCTGCGCCGGGCCCTCGAGCTCGCGCCGGACTACAGCGATGCCCACTACAACCTGGGCGTCGTGCTGGGCAGCAGCGGGCAGGTCGAGGAGGCGATCGGGCACTTCCGCCGGGCCATCCAGCTCTCCCCGGCTGACCCGCACACCGCCTACAACTTAGGTGCCGCGCTGCGCCTCGAGGGCAAGCTGGACGAAGCCGAGGCGGAGCTCCGTCGCGCGCTCCATCTGAAACCAGACTATGTCGAGGCAGCCGACCGGCTGGCTGACGTGCTCGTGCTCCAGGGCCGCCTCGTGGAGGCCGTCGAGCAGCTGCGCGGCGCCGTCGCCGTCGCGCCGGGCGATCCCAGGCTCCACTTCCGGCTGGCCATGGCGCTCACCGGGCGGGGCGCAGCCCCCACGCAGGTGGCGGAAGAGCTGCAGCTGGCGATCCGCTGCGGGCCCGGCTGGGCGGATCCGTACAACGCGCTGGCGTGGCTCTTGGCCACGAGCCCGGACGAGACCGTGCGCGACCCCAGGCGGGCCGTGCCGATCGCGGAGCGGGCGGCCGAGCTGACCGGACGGCGCGACCCGAAGGTGCTGGACACGCTGGCGGCCGCCCAGGCCTCCGCCGGGCAGTTCGATCTCGCAGTGGCGACCGCACGCGCTGCGCTCGGCCTCGCCGCCCAGCCCGGCGGTGAGGCTCTGGCCCGCGAAATCGGCGCACGCCTGCGGCTGTACGAACGGCATATCGCGTACACCGAGCCGGAGGGCGGCCCCCGGCCGCCAGCCCCGGCGCCATAGATCCGGAAACCAAGCGAGGGAGGTCGCCCATGATCCGCCGTCTGCTGCTCGCCCTCTTCGCCGCTGCGGTCCTTGCCATCCCGAGCTTGGGCTCGACCGCGTCCGCGCCCGTCGCGTTGCCCAAGCCCGACCTCGAAGGGCGGCTCACCCTCGAGCGGGCGCTCGCCACGCGCCGCTCGCTGCGCGAGTTCGCTCCGGGCGAGCTGACGCTGGCGGAACTCGGCCAGCTGATGTGGGCCGCGCAGGGGGTGACCAGCCCCGAGGGCAAGCGCACCGCGCCCTCGGCCCGCGCCGTCTATCCGCTCGCCGTCTACGTGGTTGCCAACGACGTCGCCGGGCTGGCCGCGGGGCTCTACCGCTACGAGCCCAAGGGCCACTCTCTGGCGGCCGTGGCTTCCGGCGACCAGCGAGCCGGCCTGGCCGCGGCCACCTCGCGGCAAGCGTTCGTCGCCGGCGCACCGCTGGTGGTGATCGTCACCGGCGACAGCGCCCTGGCGGCGGAGAAGTTCGGGCCGCGCGCCGAGCGCTGGGTGGCGATGGAGACCGGCTTCGTCGTCCAGAACGTCTATCTCGAGGCCACCGCGCTGGGACTGGGCACCGTGATGGTCGGTGGGTTCGACATCGCCGCCCTGCGGCGCGGACTCGCGCTGGCGGCCGGGCACGAACCGTACGCGGTGTTGCCGGTGGGCCGGAGGCCATGAGCCCCGCGGGCCGCGCGCTCGGGAGTCCGGCGACGACGCGCCTCACCGGCTGGCTGCTGGCGGTCGCTCTCGGGCTGGGCGCCGGGGGCGCCGCCGCCGCCCCGCCCGACACCACCTTCCTCGAGCAGTATGCCGCGACCTACCGCTTCCGGCTAGGCCAGCCGACGACGGTGAAGCTCACGCCCGACGGCCGCGCTGTCCTCTTCCTGCGCTCCGGGCCGCGCAGCTTCGTGCAGGACCTTTACGAGTTCGACGTCACCACCAAGGACGAGCGCGTGCTGCTCACCGCGCAGCAGATCCTGCGCGGCGCCGAGGAGCGCCTCACGCCCGAGGAGAAGGCGCGCCGCGAGCGCCTGCGCGTGAGCACGCGGGGCATCGTCTCCTACAAGATCTCCGAGGATGGCAAACGGCTCCTGGTGCCGCTCTCCGGACGGCTGTTCGTGATCGAGCGGGCCGGCGGCGCGGTCACCGAGCTGGCCGGCTCGCCCGGCTTCCCCATCGACCCGCAGCTCTCCCCCGACGGCACGCGCGTGGCTTGCGTGCGCGACGGCGACCTCTACGTGACCGACATCGCCTCGGGCCGCGAGACGCGGCTCACCGAGGGGGCGAGCGACACGCTCACGCACGGCCTCGCAGAGTTCGTCGCCCAGGAGGAGATGGACCGCTTCAGCGGCTACTGGTGGTCGCCGGACGGCAGCCGCATCGCCTACCAGGAGACGGACCTGGCGCCCGTCGAGGTGCTGCACATCGCCGACCCCGCGCACCCCGAGAAGGCCCCCGACGCCTGGCGCTATCCCCGCCCCGGCCAGGCCAACGCCAGGGTGCGCCTGGGCATCGTCGCGGCTGCCGGCGGGCCCACCACCTGGGTGAGCTGGGACCGCGAGCGCTACGCTTACCTGGCGCGCGTGCGCTGGGAGAAGAACGCGCCGCTGACGCTGCTCGTGCAGAACCGGCCGCAGACCGAAGAGGCGCTGCTGGCGGTGGACGCGGCCGACGGCGCGACCCGCACGCTGCTCGTCGAGACCGACTCGACGTGGCTCAACCTCGACGGCGACATGCCGCACTGGCTGGAGGACGGCAGCGGCTTTCTGTGGACGAGCGAGCGGGACGGCGCCTGGCAGCTCGAGCTGCGCGGGCGCGACGGGGCGCTGCTGCGCCGCCTGACGCCGCCGGGGTTCAACCTGCGGGGGTTCGTCGCGCTCGACGAGAGCCACCGCCGCGCCTGGGTCACCGGCGGGGAAGATCCCACGCAGCTACAGGTCTTCCGCGTGCCGCTCGGACCGGGACGCCCGGCCGCCGAGCCGGTGACGCGCGAGCCCGGCTGGCACGGCGCCGTGGTCGCCAAGAACGGGCGCGCGTGGGTGCGCACGCGCAGCGGCGCCGAGAGCGGGCCCGTCCACACGGTCATGGACGCCGGCGGCAAGCCGCTGGCCGCACTGCGCGCCGTCACCGAGACGCCCGGGATCCGCACGCATCTGAGCTTCGAGACCGTCGGCCCGGCGCGGCTGCGCGCCGTGGTCGTGCGCCCGGCGGACTTCCGCCCCGGCGAGCGCTACCCGGTGATCGTCAACGTCTACGGCGGACCGCACGCCCAGCAGGCGCGCCAGTCGGCCTACGCCTACCTGCTCGACCAGTGGTTCGCCGACCAGGGCTACATCGTGGTGGCGCTCGACGGCCGCGGCACGCCGGCCCGCGGCCGCGCCTGGGAGCGGGCCATCAAGGGTGACCTCATCGGCGTGGCGCTGGCCGACCAGGTGGACGGGCTGCGGGCCCTGGCGGCCGCGCACCCGGAGATGGACCTGGCGCGGGTCGGCATCTTCGGCTGGTCGTTCGGCGGCTACTTCGCGGCCATGGCCGTGATGCAGCGGCCCGACGTCTTCCGGGCCGCCATGGCCGGCGCGCCGGTGGCCGACTGGCGCGACTACGACACCCATTACACGGAGCGCTACCTCGGCCTGCCGGACACCGACTTGCGCGCCTACGAGGCGTCCTCCGTGCTCACCTACGTGCCGCGGCTGGCGCGCCCGCTGCTGCTGGTGCACGGCACGGTGGACGACAACGTCTACTTCCTGCACAGCATGAAGCTTGCCGACGCGCTGTTCCGGGCGGGCAAGGAGTTCGAGTTCCTGCCGCTGCCGGGCTTCACCCACTCGGTGCCCGATCCGCTGGTGACCAAGCGGCTGTACGGGCGCATCGCCGAGTTCTTCGACCGCAGCGTGAAGCGGGCGGCCCCGTAGGCCCAGGGCCCCGGCGCCGCCCGCGCGGCCAGCAACGCGATCGCACCCGCGTCAGTCGCTGTCGACCGGGTGCTCCCCGAAGACGTCGAGGATCTGCATGCTCATGGCCTGGATGCGGTCGGTCATGATCTGCGAGAAGCGGCACATGAGGTCGTAGCCCAGCCCGCAATCGCCGGCGAAGTGGGCCCGCAGCCTGGCCCCGTCGATGGCGATCACCTGGGTGGGCGTGACGGCGCGCACGTCGAACTGCAGCTGATACGGCGGCACCAGCCACGAGAAGCCGACCACCGCCCCCTTCGAGGAGGTGGCTATGGTCACGCCGCCGCGGCCGGGGGCGGGCAGCTGCAGCGCCAGACGGCCCTCGCGGATCACCCAGAAGCAGTCCGCCGAGTCGCCGACCCGGCCGAGCACGGCGCCGGCCTCGAAGCGGACCTCGGAGGCGCATTCCGCCAGCAGCTTGAGGTGCGCGGGCTTCATCCCCTGGAAGGTCTCGACCTCGCCCAGAATCGCTTCCATGTTCTCCATGACGGACCTCCTGCGGGCCCTCGTCCCCTACCGCTTCGCGGCGCCGTCGTCGGGCACGCGCCCGATCTGCGCCAGCTCCTCTCCCGTCACCTGCGACTCCGCGACGGGGGCCACCTTCTTGCGCGCCAGCTCGAGCAGCTGGGCGACGCCGTGGAGGATGGACTCCGGGCGCGACGGGCAGCCCGGGATGTACATGTCCACCGGGATGACCTTGTCGACGCCGCCCACCACGTTGTAGGTGTCGAACCAGGGCCCGCCGCCCACCGCGCAGGCCCCGATGGCCACCACGATCTTGGGGTCGGGCACGGCGTCGTAGAGCCGCCGCAGCGGCTCCAGCATCGGCCGCGTCACCGGCCCGCAGACCAGCAGCACGTCGGCGTGGCGCGGCGATCCTACCAGGCGCATGCCGAAACGCTCCACGTCGAAATACGGCGTCAGCACGTCGAGCACCTCGATGTCGCAGCCGTTGCAGCCCCCCACGTTGGTGTGGAAGACCCACAGCGAGCGCGGCAGCGCCTTGGGGAAGAACCGCTCGAGCAGCCCCTTCGCCAAGCCCCCCACCCCCCTTCCTAGATCCCCGCGATCAGGCTGAGCAGCGGGTCGAGCCACTGCGGCCGCAGCCCGAGGAGCAGGACGGCGGCGGCCAGCAGGACCATCGCCAGCCGCATGGACACCGGCACCTCGCGGACGTCTTCCTCGACCACCTCGGGCGAGCCGGGGCGGCCGAGGAAGACCCGCTGCCACATGCCGGTCATGTAGGCCATGGTGATGAGGCTGGTGGCCAGCGCGATGCCCAGCACCACCCAGTGGCGGGCGTCGGCGGCGGCCAGCAGCACCTGGGCCTTGGCCACGAAGCCGCCGAACGGCGGCAGGCCGGCCAGCGACAGCGCCCCCACCAGCGTGCACGCCGCGGTGAGCGGCAGGGCGCGCCGCAGGCCGCCCAGCGCCGTGATGCTGCGCACCTCGCGGGCCGCGAAGACCACCGCGCCGGTGGACAGGAAGAGCAGCCCTTTGGCCAGCGCGTGGCTCAGGAGGAAGAAGATCGCCGCGTAGTAGCCGAGCGGCGTGCCCAGCCCCATGGCGGCGGCGATGAAGCCGACCTGCGACACGCTCGAGTAGGCGTGCAGGCGCTTGAGGTCGTCCTGCGCCACGGCCAGCGCCGCCCCCGTCACCATGGTGAACGCCCCCAGCCACAGCAGCACCTCGTTGAGCGCCGGGTAGCGCGGCCCGAAGATCGACCACACGCGCAGCAGGCCGACGAACGGCACCTTGATGATGACGCTCGACAGGAAGGCGCTCATCACCGCCGGGGCTTCGGCGTGGGCGTCGGCCACCCACGGGTGGAAGGGCGCCAGGCCGGCCTTGGTGCCGAAGCCGATGAGCAGCAGCAGGGCGGCGGTGAGCGCCAGGTGCGACGGGATCTGCCCGGCCACGCCGCGCAGGTTGCTGATCAGGAGCGCCGACTCGTGGCCCATGAGCGGCGCGGCCGCCGCGTAGAGCAGCACGCAGCCGAAGAACGCCGAGGTGATGCCGACGGTGAGCAGCAGCAGGTACTTGTAGCCGGCCTCCAGCGCCCGCGGGTCCCAGTAGAACGACACCAGGAGCGCCGAGGCCAGCGTGGTCGCCTCGAGGGCCACCCACAGGAGCACCACGTTGTTGGTCATCACCACCCACAGCAGGGTGAACTCGAGGACCAGGAAGAGCGCGGTGAACAGCGGCAGGCGCCGCTCGAGGCGCACCAGGCGCTCCGGCCACTCGGGCCGCTCGCGGCCCTCGGCGCCGTGCGGCTGCGGCGCCGACAGGTAGCCGATGGCGTACACCGAGCAGGCGAACGCCAGGAAGGCGATGAGCAGCGCCATCACCGCCGCCAGCCCGTCCACCAGGAGCTCGCCGCCGAGCGCCGGGATCGGCCCCGCGGCCACCACGGCGCGCGCCTGCAGCACGGCGAGGACGAGGACCGCGGCGCTGGCCGCCACCCACAGCAGCTTGCGCAGCCGCGCCGGAACGAAGAGCACGGGGAGCGCGGCGACGAGCGGGACCGCGAGCGCCGCGATCGGCAGCCAGGCCGGGCCGGGGGTCATCGCCGCCTCCTCACCACCGCAGCGCGCTCAGGCGCGCCGTGTCGCGCGAGCCGAGCTGTTGCTCGATGCCGCGCACCAGGTGGAGCAGCAGGAAGACGGCGAGCACCACGTCGGTGACCACGCCGATGAGGACCGTCTCGCGCATGCCGGGCGCCAGCGTGACCAGCGAGAGATGGGCGCCGTTCTCCATCAGGCAGACGCCCATGACCACCTTCAGCGCGTCGCGCCGCGTCAGCACCGCGTACATGCCGACGAACAGCAGGGTCAGGGCCACCGCCACGTTGGTGCGATAGGGCTCCTGCTCGGCCAGCGGCGTCGGCGCCAGGAACGAGGCGTGCGTGTGCACCAGCTCGTAGACGCCGAGCGCCAGGCCGGCGATGAGCACGGTGGAGACCCAGAAGCCGACGTAGGGCGGCACCTCGCGGTCGTCGCCGCCGCGCGCCGCGCGCCGCAGCATCCAGGAGATGAGCGCGAACTTGGTGACGAAGGCGGTGGCGGCCCAGACCCAGAGGTGCGGGTGCAGGGTGGCGAAGCAGACGATCACCGCCACCATGACCAGCGCCTGCGCCATGTAGGCGGCGATGGCGCGGCCCATGCGCCGCGACTCGACCGTGAGGAACGAGGTCAAGAGCAGCGTCAGCGACAGGACGCGGACCAGGTCGTCCATCACGCCTCCCGCTCGGGCGCGCCGGCGGCGGCCGGCAGCAACTCCGGCTCGTCCACCCGCATCCCGACGGCCTTCAGCTTGTCGAGCGGGTGGGCGGCCACGTAGCAGCGCCCGCAACGGTCGCACACGCCCATGAACAGGTCCTGCGTGATCATCAGGTCGCGCCGGTCGGGGGTGCCGGTCTCGAACTCGGCCACCAGGTGCAGGGCGTCGTAGGGACAGGCGTCCTGGCAGCGCCCGCACAGGAGGCAGCGGTCGAGATGGCGCCGGATGACGCGGCGCCGGGCGTCGAGGTCGGTGATCAGCACGCAGCGCGCCGGGCAGACGTCGGCGCACCCGCCGCAGCCCACGCAGCGCTCGGTGTCCACGGTGACGTGCCCGCGGTAGTTCGGCTCGGGCGGCAGCGGCGCCAGCGGGTAGGCCACCGTGGCGCGCGGCGATTTGAGCCCGAAGACGATCTGCCGCAGCTTGGCGCCGAGCATGTCGCGGTCCCCCCTAGGCCCCGATGAGCGCGAAGACGACGGCGAACACCATGAGCAGCCCGACCGGCGTCAGGAAGGCGCGCGCGTAGTCGATGCGCAGCCGGGCGACGAGCGCGCTGGCGGCCGCGGCGACGACGAAGATCGCGAGGATCTTGAGCGCGGCCAGGACGACGGCCGGCACGGCGGGCAGCGGCGTGGGCACGAAGACCTCGGCCACCAGCCACGCCACCACCAGCCAGCGCACGAACAGGGTCCAGCGCAGCAGCGCCAGGCGGCGGCCGCCGAACTCGATGGTCGCCCCGCCCATCAGCTCCTGCTCCGCCTCGGGCAGGTCGAAGGGCAGCCGCCCCATATAGCCGAGCAGCGCCAGCAACAGGCCGACGCCGGCCAGCGCTCCGGAAATCCCCGGCCCGTGCAGCCCGTGCCAGACGGCGGCGTCGAGCAGGCGGAACGAGCCCGCCTTGAGGCCGACGACGAAGAGCGCGCAGGCCACCACCGGCTCGACGAAGAACAGCAGCATCATCTCGCGGCTGGCGCCGAGGAAGGCGAACGGGCTGGCCGACGCGCTGCCGGCCAGGGCGAGCGCCACGCTGGACAGCGCCAGCAGGTAGAGGAACACGACGCCGTCGCCGGCGAAGCCGAGCGGCGCCAGCTTCCCGACGGGCAGCAGGAGCCCGGCGGTCACCGCCGCGGCGAGGGCGACGTAGGGCATGGTGTCCGCGAGCCGCCCGGTGCCGGCGCTCACCTCCCGCTTGCCGGCCAGCTTGGCGAGGTCCACGTAGCCTTGCATGAGCGGCGGGCCGGCCCGCGTCTCGAGGCGGGCGCGCACCTGGCGCCCGACGCCGTCGAGCAGCGGCGAAACCGCCAGCAGCACCAGCGGCCCCAGCAGCGCCCACACGACCGTGCCCGGCCAGGCCGCGGCGGCGACGGCCACGACGGCGACGGGCGGCGTCACGCCTGGCCTCCTGCGCGCGCCCACTCGGCGCGCCGCCGGCGCATGTCGGCGCGCGACAGCTCCTCCAGCTCGGCCTGGCGCAGCACGCGCCGCCCGCCCCCGGCGCGGTCCACGATCTCCAGCCGCTCGGTGCACGAGAAGCACGGGTCGACGCTGCCGATGGTGATGGGCACGTCGGCCACCTGCGTGCCGGGCTTGAACATGAGGGGCACCGCCTGGATGTTCTGGTAGCTGGGGGCGCGCACGCGCCAGCGGTCCGGGCCGTTGCGCTCGCCGGTGCGCACGTAGTGGAAGACCTCGCCGCGCGGCGCCTCCACCGCGCCCAGCCCCTCGCGCCCGGCCGGCAGCGCCTCGGGCAGCTCCGCCAGCAGGTCGCCCTCGGGCAGCTCGTCGAGCAGGGCGACGCAGCGGCGCATGATCTTCACCGACTCGAAGATCTCCAGCACGCGCACCAGGGTGCGCCCCAGCACGTCGCAGCCGTCGTGGGTGACGACGTCGAACTCGACCAGGTCGTAGGCCGCGTAGGGATGGTCGCGGCGCGCGTCGATGGCGATGCCGCTGCCGCGCGCCGTCGGCCCCACCGCCCCCATGGCGCGCGCTTCCTCGGGGGTGAACACGCCCACACCCTTGAGCCGCGCCACCAGCGCGCCGTCGTCCTGGATGGCCTTGACCAGCAGTTGCGTCTCGCGCTCGACCTCGGCCATCGCGGCCAGCACGCCGGCGTGCTTGTCGCGCGGGATGTCGATGCGCACGCCGCCCACGAGGTTGACGCCGAAGTGCTTGCGGGCGCCGAAGACGTTCTCGGCCAGGCGCAGGAGCGGCTCGCGCAGCCGCCAGGCGTGCATGAAGACGAAGTCGAAACCGACGATGTGGCAGGCCAGCCCGAGCCACAGGAGGTGGCTCTGCAGGCGCTCCAGCTCCAGCGACAGCGTGCGGATGACGCGGGCCCGCAGCGGCACCACGAGCCCCGTGGCCTCCTCCACCGCCTGGCAGTACGAGGCGGTGTGGACGCAGCCGCAGATGCCGCAGATGCGCTCGGCGAGCGACACCACCTGGTTGTAGTTGAGCTGCGAGTCGGCGAGCTTCTCGATGGCGCGGTGGCAGTAGAAGCCGCGGTAGTCGGCGCCGACCACCGCCTCGCCGTCCACGAACAACCGCCACTGCGACGGCTCCTCGAGCACCGGGAAGAACGGCCCCAGCTGCACCACCGTGGAGCCGGCCGGCGGCTCGCGGTAGAGGAACGGGCGCCGGCCGTCGGGCGACGGCGGGGCGTCGCCGTCCGCCGCCGGGCTCCCGACCTTGAAGTCGTACGGCACGTCCTTGCGCAGCGGGAAGACGTCGGCCGGGAAGTCGTCGGGCAGCATCAGCGGGCGCGGGTCCGGGTGCCCCTCGCTCTCGATGCCGAGCAGGTCGCGCATCTCGAGCTCGGCCCACGAGGCCCCCGCCACCACCGGCGTGATGGACGGCGTCACCGGGCGCTCGCCGTCGAGCGGCACGCGCAGCACGCAGCGGGTGGCGGTGCGGTCGAAGGCGAAGCAGTGCAGCACCTCGAAGCCCGCCCCCTCGCGGCGGCGGTCGGCGCCGACGCTGATCAGGTAGCGCGCCCCGAGGTCCTCGAAGAGCACGCGCGCGGCGGCGCGCGCGGCGGCCCGCTCGACCGTCAGGTAGAGCCGGCCGGGCACCGGCGCGACGACGTCGCGCAGGGCGCCGTCGAGGGCGGCGCGCACCCGCGCGGTGACGGCGTCGGCATCGAGGGCGGCGGGGGCGGGCGTGGCGGTCATGTCGGACCTCATCGGCGGAGCAGGAGCAGCAGCAGGAGCGCGAGCGCGGTGGCGCCCGCGAGCTGCCAGGCGAGGTAGAGGTTCGGCACGCCGGTGTGCAGGCGGCGCAGCCCCGAGACGAACCGCCGGCCGGCCGCGCCGGCGGGCCCGTACAGCCAGCGGTCGAGGTCGAGCGCGGTGAGCAGCCACTGCGGCCGGGCGATGCGGTGCCAGTGCGGCGCCGGGTAGGCGCGGCGCAGCGATTCGCGCATCGGCGAGTAGAACCCGAGCGGGTGGATGCGGGGGGGGACGCGGTCGGCGGGCACTCCCCCCATCCAGATCTCGCGCGGCGCCGGGGCCGGGCCGCCCCCCACCGCGGCGCGCGCCACCAACGCCGCCCACGCGCCCAGCCCCAAGAGGAGCAGCGGCGCCACCGCGCCGGTGACCGGCGCCAGGGAGCTGCCCCAGGCGACCGGCCCGGCGGCGGCCAGCGGCGGCAACGGCGCCAGGATGGCGGCGATCCAGCCGAGCACCGCGCCCGGCGCCAGGCCCAGCGCCACCGCCACGGCGGCGAGCGAGATCTGCGCGGCCTGCATGGCGTCGGGGACCTCGAGGTTACCGGGCCGCATCGGCCGGTTGGCAAAGCCGGCGGCGAAGAACTTCACCGCGTAGAGCACCGAGAGCAGGCTGGCCATCAAGAGCCCGAGCCCGGCGAGGCTGACCACGGGAGAACGCGACAGCACGGTGGCCTGCAGCATCAGCCACTTGCCGACGAAGGCGGTGAGCGGCGGGATGCCGGCGATGGCCAGCGAGCCGACGAGTGCGGTCCAGCCGGTCACCGGCATGGCCTCGAAGAGCCCGCCCAGGTCCTCCAGCCGCCGGCTGCCGGTGCGCCACTGCAGCGCGCCGGCGTTGAGGAAGAGCAGACCCTTGACCGCCGCGTCGCCGAGGATGTGGAAGCACGCGCCGAGCAGCGCCAGGGCGGCGAGCGCCGGGTGCGCCGGCGTGAGCACCAGGGCGGCGCCGAAGCCGAAGGCGATGAGCCCGCTCTGCGCGATCGACGAGTAGGCAAGCAGCACCTTGGCGTCCATGGCCGCGCACGCCGCCGCGCCGCCGACCAGCGCCGAGAGCAGCCCGAAGCCGCCCAGCACCCAGCCCCAGGCCACCGCCGCCCCGGGCGCCGAGACGGCCAAGAACCCGATGAAGACGCGCAGGATGCCGTAGAGCCCGAGCTTGACCATGGCGCCCGAGAG
This sequence comes from uncultured bacterium, assembly GCA_964386525.1. Taxonomy (GTDB): domain Bacteria; phylum Eisenbacteria; class RBG-16-71-46; order RBG-16-71-46; family DASYSL01; genus CAYLSO01. The sequence goes on along the minus strand of CAYLSO010000170.1, from coordinate 5,746 downwards.
CACCGCGGAGACCGGCGCCGGCGCGGCCGGATGGGCGTCGGGCAGCCAGTCGCCGAACGGGTAGAGCCCCGCCTTGGTGGCGAAGCCCACGAACAGCAGGCCCAGCGTGACGTGCAGCAGCGCCGGGTTGGTGGCGGCCAGCGCGCGGAAGGTCGCGGGCAGGCGGTCGAAGGCGAACGAGCCGCCCATCACGCCGAGCAGCACCGCGCCGAAGAGCAGGAAGCCGGTGCCCACGTGGGTCATGACGAAGTACTTGAACGCGGCGCGCACCGCCGCCGGGTCGCGCGTCTCGTAGGCCACCAGGATGTCGGAGGCCAGCGTCATGACCTCCCAGAACACCAGGAAGAGGATGAAATTCGCGGCCAGCACCGTGCCCGCCATGCCGCCGAAGAACACCAGATAGGCGAGCCAGTAGCGCGAGCGGCTCTCGCCCCGGTAGCGCTCCTGCGCCAGGTACGGCGGCGTGTAGATGGCGGCCACCAGCGAGAGCCCCGCCACCGGCAGCAGGAAGAGCAGGGCCACGCCGTCGAGACGCAGCGTCAGGTGCTGGACGACGAGGTCCCACCAGGAGGAGTTCACGGCGTCATCCTCCGAACCCTCCCGGCCAGACCGCGAGCGCCAGCGGCATGGCCACGCCGGTGATCGCAATGCACAGCACCATGAGCACGATGAGCGCCAGTTCCATGGCCAGGGGCCGCGGCCCCATGGCCTCGACCGCCGGCGACGGCGGCCCGAGGAAGACGCGCATCCCGACCCACAGGAACCAGGCGAAGGCCACCAGGCTCTCGATCAGCACGATGGCGCCCGCCACGATGCCGACGCCGCCCAGCGAGACGGCCCCGGTGACGATGAGCAGCTTGCTCCAGAAACCGGCGAAGGGCGGCACGCCGGTGACCGTGAGCAGACCGACGAGGAAGCCCGCCGCGGCCACCGGGGCGCGCGCCAGCACGCCGGAGAGCTGGCTGATGCGGCGCGTCCCGACCGAGTAGGCGAGCGTGCCCACCGAGAGGAAGAGCAGCGCCTTGCCGACGCCGTGCGCCAGGATGTGCAGCGCCGCCCCCTGGGTGGCGCGCAGCGAGCCGCCCATGGTGAGCGAGGCGCCGAGCAGCACGAGCGCCAGGTGGCTGATGGTGGAGAGCGCCAGCAGCTTCTTGAGGTCGTCCTGGTAGAAGAACTGGGTCACCGCGATCACCAGCGTCAGCACGGCCATGGCGGCGATCAGCCACGGGATGCCCATGGGCAGCGCCGTGGGCGCCAGCCACAGCCCGGGCGCCAGCGTGTTGGCCAGCGCGACGCGCAGCACGAGGTAGACGCCGGCGTTGACCATCGAGGCGGCGTGCAGGTAGGCGCTCACCGGACTCGGCGCCACCATCGCCGAGGGCAGCCAGGTCTCGAACGGCACCTGCGCCGACTTGGCCCACGCCCCCACCAGCAGCAGGACGGTCAGCCCGGCGGCGGCGCCGCGCAGCCCGACGGGCAGCCGCGAGAGCGCGTCGAAGCCGGCCGAGTGGGTGAGCGCCAGCAGGGCCAGCACCGTGGCGAACAGCGCCAGCCCGCCGCTGGCGGTCATGAGGAACGCCTTCTGCGCGGCGGCCAGGGCGCCGAACTCCCGGTCGTAGAAGCCGATCAGGGCCCAAGAGCAAACCGTCGTGATCTCCCAGAAGACGAACATCTGCGCCATCGTCCACGAGGTCGCCAGCCCCGCCATGGCCATGACGAAGAGCAACATCCAGAACCAGTAGGCGCGGCGGTCGGCGGAGACCGGCGTCTCGCGGTTGCCGGGGCCGACGTAGCCGACCGAGTACAGCACGCAGACGAAGCCGAGGATCACCGCGCCGAGCAGCACGATGCTCGACAGGGGGTCGATGGCGAAGCCGAAGAGCGGCACCGGCGCGCCGGCCGCCCGGTCGAGGACCGGCAAGCCCCCGAGGCGCACGATGACGCCGGCCGCCCCGTGGCGCAGCACCAGCACGCCGGCCACACACGCCGTGGCGAGCGCCGCGAGCACCGCCACGGCGTCGCCGGCGCGGCCGCGCAGCAGGCCCGCGAGGATGGCGCCGGCCAGGGGCACGCCGAGCAGCAGCGCGAAGAGCGCGAACCCGGGCTCAGACACGGCCGGCCTCCGCAGGGGACGCGACGCCGTTCGCGCCGAGCGCCGCCGTCAGCGCCCGCGCGACCTCTGCCACGGCCGCGGCGACCGCCGGGCTCAGGCCCGAGCCGACCACCGTCGCCGCCGGCTGGATGCCCAGCATCCAGCTCTCGATGCCCTCGGCCTCGAGCAGGCAGGCCAGCAGCCGCAAGGACGGCGCGTGCGTCGAGGAGCCGCGCGCCGCCAGCTCGCCCGCGCGGACCAGGCAGCACGCGCCGGCGGCCGCGCCGTGGTCGACCGCGTCCACGAAGAGCACCACCTCGGGTCGCGCTGCGAGCAGCGCGCCGAGGTAGTTCTCGGGCACCGTCTCGGCGTCGAAGACGCCGGCCGCCCCGGCGGCGAGCAGCCGCTCGGCCACGTGCGAGCCCGCGCCGTCGTCGCCGCGCAGGCGATTGCCGACGCCGACCACCGCCGCCCGGCGGCCGCGCAACCGCTCCTCGATCCGGTGTGCCAGCTCGCTCATCGCGGCGCTCCTACCACGGCGGTTCGATGCGGTCCATGGCCAGCAGCTCGTCGTAGCGGAACACCGGCCCGTCCATGCAGATGTAGCGGTCCACGACGATGCAGTGGCCGCACTTGCCGATGCCGCACTTCATGTGGCGCTCGAGCGTGGTGACCAGCCGCTGGGGCGCCAGGCGCTGCGCGCGGGTCAGCTGGCCGCAGGCGATGTGGATCATGGCCGGCGGCCCGCACAGGAACGCCGTGGTGCGCTCGGCATCGAGCTTCAGCTTGGGGAACAGCTGCGTCAGGAAGCCCACCACGCGCGGCGGGTCGTTCTCCTTCTCCCACTCCTCGTCGCCGACGTCGGCCGACAGCTGCAGCTCGACGCCGAGATCGCGCCACGCGGGCCACTGCCAGCCGTAGAGCAGGTCGTGCGGCGTGCGCGCCCCGTGCAGGAGGTGGATGCGTCCGTAGCGCTCGCGCCGCAGCAGCATCTCCCAGAGCAGGCCGCGCAGCGGCGCCAGCCCGATGCCGCCCGCCACGAAGAGCAGGTCGCGGCCCTCGTACTCGGCGAGCGGGAAGCCGTTGCCGCACGGCCCGCGCAGGCTGATCAGGTCGCCCGGCTGCCTCTGGGTGAGCAGCGTCGAGACCAGCCCCGCGGCGCGCACCGTCAGGTAGAGCGCGCCGGGAAGCCCCGGCGGCGAGGAGATGGAGACGGGGATCTCCCCCGCCCCGAAGACGCCGGCCTCGAAGAACTGGCCGGGGCGATAGTCGAGGTCGCCGCGCTCGAGGCTGAGCGTGACCACCGGGCGCGACGCCCCGCGCGCCTCGATCTCCACGCGGCGCTCGAGCACGCGCGTCAGACGCGGCGCGTAGACGTTGGCCGGGGGAGCCCCGGGCGACGGGCGGACGGCGGGCGCGCTCACCGCTTGGCCTCCGGCGCCGGAGCCGCCGCCGGAGTTGGCGCCGGAGCCGCCACCGGCGCGGCGCTCCCCGCGACGGCGGCCTGGGCGGCGGCCTTGGCGCGCGCGTCCGGGGCGCTGGCCCGGCCGACGCCCGTGAGCGCGTCGCGCATGCCCTCGGCGATGCGGTCGATGCCCTCCTCGCCGAGGCAGGCCGAGATGCAGCGGCCGCAGCCGGTGCAGCCGAGCGCGTCGGTGCGCTCCTGGAACTGCTGCGAGAGCTTGTGGAAGAAGCGCGTCAGGCAGCGCTCGCCGCACGTCCAGCGCGGGTAACCGCCGCCCGCCTGGCGGATGAAGCCGGCCAGCATGCAGTTGTCGCGCAGCCGCACGCGCTCCCAGCGGCCGTCGCGCACCCGGTCGCTGGCCCCGCCCGGCACCAACGGCCGCATGCTGAGCGGCGCCTCCTCGAACGCCGAGGTCCCCGGCCCGGCGATGTCCACGACGTTGAAGCACCAGCAGGTCGGGCAGACGAAGGCGCAGCCGCCGCACTCGAAGCAGCGGTCCCCCACGGCTTTCCAGAAGGCCTCGTCGAGGCGGCCGGCGGAGACCATGCGGGTGGCGGCCATGGTCGGCACGCGGTGCGTGGCCGTCGCTTGGAAGCTCTCGACGGCGGCGCGCACGCGGGCCTCCTTCTCGGCCGCGGCGGGCGCCGGCGCGGCGCTCAGCAGATCGGCGAAGCGCTCCGCCAGCCGCTCGCCGCGCGGGCTGCCGATCTCCACCAGCCAGCCGTCGGCCAGCTCGGTGAGCTGCCAGTCGTAGCCCTGCGCGAGCGCCGGCCCGCCGCCGCAGCAGACGCACATGCAGGTCGGGCCGGCGCGCTGGCAGACGACCGAGATCATGGTCGTCGCCTCGCGCCGGCCGGTGAACTGCGCGTCGGCCGTGTCGGGGCGGCCGAACAGCTCGCCGGAGAAGTAGCGCTCGAGGTAGGCGGTGCCGGCCACGTCGCACGAGCGGATGCCGAAGATGACGCGCGGGTGAGGGCCGGGGAGCTCGCTCTGCTCTTCCAGGGCGGGCACGCCGTCGGTGATGCGGTAGGCCACCAGCTGCTCCGGCGTCGGCAGCAGGTGCTCCTTGGGCGGCAAGTGCGAGTTGACGTAGTCGCGGCAGACGTCCGCCGGGTCGCCCACCGGCAGGAACAGCACGTCGCCTTCCACCGCCACGGGCCCGATCAGCTCGCCCTCGCGCGCCAGGCGCGCCAGCAGCCCCTCGAGCGCATCGCGGGTCAGCCAGCGGACTTCGGCGCTCATCGCCGCCCCCTCACGCGCGCGCCGGCGGCCGGCTGACGCGCACGGCCCGCGGGCGGAAGATGGGAACGCGCAGCCCGGCGTCGTAGTCGAGCGCCCCGAGCTTGACGCCGCAGCGCTCCCAGCACGGCATGGCGATCCACACGGTGCCCGGCAGCATGCGCGCGTGCAGGCGCGCCGGCAGCGTGATCGAGCCTTGCGGGCTGGTGACGGTCACCGAGCCGGCGTACTGCAGCTTGAGGGCGCGCGCGTCGTCCGGGTTGAGGGTCACGCAGCCGGGCGGGAAGTCGGCGAACAGGCTGCGGGCCTCGCGCCAGGCCGTCGAGGTGGCGGCGATGAGCGCGTGCGAGTTCCAGAACAGCGTGGTGTCGAGCGCGGCCAGGAAGGGGTACTCGTCGCTCGGCAGGTCGCCGCCGTGCCCGCCGGCTAGGGGCCGGTAGACCGGCGTCGCGGCCGGCTCCGCCGCCTCGCCGACCCGCCGCGCCAGTTCGGCGGCGATGTCGCCCTCGGTCCACGCCGACAGCGGCGCAGCCGCCGGCGTGATCTCCTGGGCGCGGCCCTCGGTGTTCACCACCGTGCCCCGCTTCTCGGCCAGCAGCGCGCCGGGCAGCACGATGTCGGCACGGCCGGCGGAGCGGGTCTTCACCGCGTCCACCACGACGCTCAGCTCGGCGCCCGCGAACGCCCGCGCGCTCAGCGCCGGGAAGAACTCGAAGGGATCGTCGGCGAAGATGAGCAGGGCCTTGAGCCGGCCGTCGGCGGCGGCGTTCAGCATCTCCCACGCCGAGAGCCCGTCGCCGGACGGGTGCAGCCCCGCCTCGATGACGCCGCGCTGGTTGGCGTAGTCGGTGAGGAACATGGCGCGGCGCCCGGCCAGGCGCTCCATCGCCTCCGAGCCCTGCCCCGACAGCGTGATCTCCGAGGACAGGAGCACCAGCTCGTCGGGGTCC
>CAYLSO010000169.1:0-35027 GCA_964386525.1 uncultured bacterium | reverse complement strand
GGCGTTCAGCGTGCCGAACGGGAGCCGCCGGTTGAGGACCAGCGTCGAGACCAGGAAGCGGTCGACGCGGTTGGCCAGCGGCTGGCCGGTGCGGGGGTCGCGCGTGAAGTCACGGCTCGAGGTGAAGTGGCCCTCGGCGGTCAGACGCGTGGCCGGGTCGAGCGTCTGGTTGTGGGTCAGGTTGATGTCGTACTGGCGGGACGCGTACAGCGCCTCGCTGTTGGTGAAGCGCCCGTCGATCTGCCCGTACACACGGTCCAGATAGCGGTAGCGGCCCTCGCCGCGGGCGATCCACGACGGCTCCTTCTCGTAGTAGTCCCCCGACACCGTCAGGTCCATGTAGTCGCTGGGCGCCCAGTAGTAGCCGAGGTTACGGATGAAGCGCCCGTCCTGGGGGCTGAAGCCGATCTGCAGCTGCGGGAAGAGCAGGCCGGAGTGGCGGTCGGGCTTGATGGGCAGCACGTAGAACGGGAAGGCCAGGAGCGGGATGTTCTTGAGGTAGAAGACGAGCGGCCGGGCGATGATCTTGTCGCGCAGCATGATCTTCATGCGCGACGCCGAGACGTGGAAGTGCGGCTCGGCCAGGTCGCAGGTCGAGTAGCTGGCGGTCCGCACCTGGAGCACGTTGTCGGGCTCGCGCGCGATGGCCGCGCCGCGGTAGTAGCCGCGGTCGTACTGGGTGGCGGCGTGGTAGACGGTGCCGCGGCCGCTCTCCAGGTCGTAGGTCATGGTGCGGCCGGTGAGCTCTTCGTCGCGGTCCTTGAGCACCGGGCGGTCGCGCGCCACCAGCGTCTCCTGGCGCGAGTCGAAATCCACGCGCCCGGCCCCCAATTGCAGATTCTGGTAGCGCAGCTGCGCGCCGTCGCGGATGTGGATCTTGCGCTCCTGCACCTGGTACTCGATGCGCGCGCCCTGGTAGGTGATGGTCTCCTCGGGGCCGCGGGCGCTGTCGGCCTCGGCCAGCTCGAAGCGGTACTCGCCGCTCGGCTTGCCGGTGAGCACGGCGCGGTCGATGCGGTCCTCGCCGAAGTAGACGGTCACGCTCTGCCCGCGCGCCAGGTTGCGCTCCGGGAGACGGCCCTCCTTGGGCGGCGCCAGGTAGAGGTTCTCGGCCCCGCCCAGCGCCTGCAGGCTGTCCACCTTGCCGCCGCCGAAGTAGACCTCGATGCGCGGCGCGGTGAGCGTGTTGGTCTCGCCGAGCGTCTCCGCGGTCCGGCTGCGGAACTCGATGCGGCCCTGGCCGCGCACGCTGGCGCGCTGGATCTCGGTGTCGCGCGTGAACACCTCGATGGTGTCGCCGGTGGCCTCGACCTCGCGGTTCTTGGCCACCGGCACGCCGGTGAGCAGGCCGCGGTCCTCGTCGTCCCAGTAGACGGCGTGTGCGGAGCGCGCCTCGAGGGTGTCGCGTTCGAGGTGCACGTTGCCGTCCGCCCAGGCGATCTTGCGGCGCGTGTCGACGGTGAGGGTGTCGCCGGTGAGCACGGTGCGTTTGCCCTTGTCGTTGCGCACCAGGCGGGGCGCGCCCACGGCGCGGGCCAGTTCCAAGGCGCGCTCGAAGCGGACGCGGTCGGCCTCGAGCTCGAGGGTGCCGCTCGAGTCGGCGGCCCACACGCGCCCGACGGCCTCGGCCAGTTGGGTGTCACGCTCGTAGGTGACGCGGTCGGCCTTGAGGCGGCGGCCGCGCTCGCTGCCGTTCACCCCGCCCCACATCTCGGCGCGGCGGGTCTGCGAGTCGTACGAACCGAAGCTCGACACCGCCTCGAGATCGCGGTCGGTGACGTGCACGTTGCCGGTGAGGACGATGAGGTCCGTGCTCTCCTGGTAGTCGGCCTGGTCGGCGGTGATGCGCAAGGTGCCGTCGATCGCGGTCACGCCGCCCAGCAGCGTGACCGTGCCCAGGGACTTGGCCCAGCGCCCCTCCTGGCTGCGCACCACGGTGGTGCCGCGGCGCAACTCGACGTTGCCCTGCAGGAAGACGACCTCGCCCTGGGCGTTGCGGCTGCCGATGAGGCGGTCGGCGGCGATGTCCACGGGCTCGTCCTGGGCGCCGGCGGGCACCGCGGCCGAGGCGAGCAGCCCCGCGGCGAGCGCGGTGAGGCAGAGCCGGGCGGCGAGGCGGCCGAGGCGCTTCACGGCAGCGCCTCGGGCGGCGGGTCGCCGAGAGCGGCCATCGCCTCACCCACCGTGAAGAGCGAGCCCGTGACCAGCACGCGGCCGGGGGGAGCGCCGGCGCCGCCGGCCTCCAGAGCGGCGGCCACCGCTTCCGCCACGCTCGGCAGGGCGTGGGCCGGGCAACCCCAGGCGACGGCCGCGGCCCGCGCCACCTCGGCGGCCGGCACGGTGCGCGGCGTGCCCGGCGCGCAGGCGTAGACCTCGGTCCAGGGCCCGGCCAGCGCGCGCAGCAACCCGCGCAGGTCCTTGTCGAGCGAGCAGCCGAGCACCAGGGCGGCCGGGGCGTCGCCCAGACCCTCGCGCCAGGCCCGCCGCAGGGCCCGCGCGCCGTGCGGGTTGTGGGCTCCGTCCCACCACACGCGCGGCTCCTTCCCGGAGCGCTCGAGCCGCCCCGGCCAGCGGGCGGCGCTGAGCGCGCGCTCGAGGGCGCCGCGCCGCAACGCGGCGAAGCGCTGCGCCGGCGCGCCCGGCGGCGCCAGCCCGTGTTCCACGGCGAGCCCCAGGGCGGCCACGGCCAGCGCCGCGTTGCCCGCCTGGTGCCGTCCCACGGCACCCAGGCGGAAGGCCAGGGGACCGAAGTCGCGGCTGGCCAGCCGCACCTCGGTACCCTCGCTCGTCGGCCGCGCGGCCAGCACGCGCACCCGTTCCGCCATCCGCACCAGCGGCGCTCCCTGCTGCGCCGCGGTGCGCTCGAGCACGGCAAGCGCCGCCGGCGCCTGCGGCGCCACCAGCGCCGGCACGCCCGGCTTGAGGATGCCCGCCTTCTCGGCGGCCACCTCGGCCAGCGTCGCCCCGAGCAGGTCTACGTGGTCGAGCCCGATCGGGGTGATCACGCACAGCGCCGGCTCCAGCACGTTGGTGGAGTCGAGCCGCCCGCCCAGGCCGACCTCGACCACCGCCGCCGCCACGCCGTGCCGGGCGAAGTGCTCGAAGCCGATCGCCGTGGCCGCCTCGAAGAAGGTCCGGCCCCCCGCCGCCGGCAGGGCGGCCAGCCGCTCCACGGCGGCCGTGATCTCCGCGGCCGCGGCGGCGCGCCCCGCCACCCGGATGCGCTCGCGGAAGTCCACCAGGTGCGGCGAGGTGAAGAGCCCCGTCGCGAGCCCCGCCTCGCGCAGCAGCCGCTCGAGGTAGCAGGCGGTGGAGCCTTTGCCGTTGGTGCCGGCGATGTGCAGGGAGGCGAAACGGCGCTGCGGGTCGCCGAAGGCGGCCAAGAGCCGGCGCGTGCCCTCGAGCCCGAGCTTTCCGCCGCCGCGCTCCAGGCCGAAGAGACGCTCGAGCGCGGATTGGTACGTGGGGAGCGTGGCGGTCACCGCCCGCTGCGCGAGGCGGCCGTCTCCGGCGACTGCGAGGCGGAGGTCGCGCCCGGCGCCCCCAGAGTGAAACCGCCCGTGCCCCGGTAGAAGTAGTCCACCAGGGAACCCACGGTGTCGCGCATCTCCTTGCGGTGCGCCACCACGTCGACGAAGCCGTGCTCGAGCACGAAGTCGGCGCGCTGGAAGCCCGGCGGCAGCTCCTCGCGGATGGTGTCCTGGATGACGCGCGGGCCGGCGAAACCGATGAGCGCGCCCGGCTCGGCCACGATCACGTCGCCCAGCGAGGCGAAGGAGGCCATGACGCCGGCCGTGCTCGGGTCGGTGAGGATGGAGATGAACGGCAGGCGATTCTCGCGCAGCTCGGCGGCCGCCGCCGAGACCTTGGCGAGCTGCATGAGCGACAGGATGCCCTCCTGCATGCGCGCCCCGCCCGAGGCCGCCACCGTGATCACGGCCCGCCGCTCGGCGCGCGCCAGCTCGAAGGTGCGCGCCACCATCTCGCCCACCACCGAGCCCATGGAGCCGCCCATGAAGAAGAAGTCCATCACCGCCAGGGCCACCGGCCGCCCCTTGAGGGCGGCCCGCCCGCAGAGCACCGCGTCGTTCAGGCCGGTGGTCTTCTGCGCTTGCGCCACGCGCTCCGGGTAGCGCATGCGGGCGTCGCGGAACTCGAGCGGGTCCTGTGACTGCAGGTCGCCGAAGCGCGGCTCGAAGCTGCCCTCGTCCACCAGGTAGTCGACGTAGAGATGCGAGCGCACGCGGAAGTGGAAGCCGCACTTGTGGCAGGTGAAGAGGTTCTTCTCCAGTTCCTTGCGGAGCAGGATCTCGCGGCAGCCGTCGCACTTCACCCACACGCCCGCGGTGACGTCGCTCTTGGGCTGCGCCTTCACGCCGGCGGGCTTGCGCTTGAGCCAGGTCATGCACCCTCCTCTACGGGCCGGCGACGGCGGCCTGCGGCGCCAGTTCGCAGACCATCACCAGGGCGTCCTCGCCGGAGTCCTGATAATACCCTTTCCGCAAGGCCACCGCCTCGAAACCGTGGGCACGATACAACTCCTGGGCGGCGAAGTTCGAGGTCCTCACCTCCAGGGCGATGCGCAGGGCGCGGCGGGCGCGGGCCTCGTCCATGATCCAGCGCAGCAGGAAGGTGGCCACGCCCCGTCGCTGGTATTCCGGGGCCACGGCCAGATTCCCCAGGTGCAGCTCCTCGGGCAGCGACCAGCCGAGCAGGTAGCCGGCCAGCCGGCCCTGGTGGCGGACCGCGCAGGCCACCGACTCGCGGGCCCGCAGCTCCTCCTCGAAGAAGCGCCGCGGCCACGGGTCGCCGAACACCGCGCGCTCGACGCGCAGCACGTCGTCGAGCTGCGAGGCGTCGATGGCCGTGACCTCCAGCTCGTCCCACAGGCCGCGGCGGCCGGCGCGCGTCTCGCCGGCGCGCTCGACCGCCTGCGGGCGGCGCACGTAGAGCGGACGCAGCCCGGTGGTGCCGGTGTACGGGGCCACCTCGGCGCCGTGGGCGAGCGGCGTCGGCGCCAACGCCCGAGCGACGCGTCCGACCTCCGGGGCACGCGGCCCCTCGGGCCGCCAGGCTTCGTCCACGGCGCCGGGGAACTCGGCCTCCCACTCGGCGCGGTAGCGCAGCGCGCCCGGCCCCACCAACCGCAGGCGGGCGCGGCGCGAGCCCAGCGTCAGCGCCCCGCGCACCGCGACCGCCAGCCCGCGCGGGTCCCCCACCGCCGGTCCGCGCACCACCACCAGGCGGCCGTCGAGATCGTTGCGGTAGAAGCCGGCGTAGCAGTGCTTACCGCCCGCGGGCAGGACGGGGACCACCAGGGCGTGCCCCGGCGGATAGCCCGCGATGAGTGCGGCGAACGAGGTGACGCCCACCACCGGCAGGCCGCGCGGCTTGGCCAGCCCGCGCGCCGTCGCCAGACCGACGCGCACTCCCGTGAAGGAACCCGGCCCCACGTCCACGGCGACCCGCCCGATCTGGTCGAGCCCGACTCCGGCCTCGGCCAGCGCCTGCGCGACCAGGTCGGCGAGATAGCGTGCGTGGCCCCGCTGCGAGAGGCGCGTGGCCTCCGCCAGGCAGCGCCCCTCCGAGTTGATGACGGCGACCGAGAGCCGCTCGCCCGAGGACTCGAGGGCCAGGCCGAGGCTCATACCGGCGCCGCCTCCCCCCAGGCCTTCAGGAGCTCGCGGCCGCGCTCTCCCAGTGAGCGCGCCACGATCGCCCGCCCCTCGGCGCCGTCCTCGGCCAGCTCGACCACCAGCCCGTCGTCGACGCGGCCCTCGAGCTTCTCCCCCCACTCCACCGCCAGCACGTGCGTGTCGGTCTGCTCCTCGAGGCCGAGGTCGTCGAGGGAACGGGCGCCGTCCAGGCGGTAGAGGTCGACGTGGGCCAGCGGCACGCGGCCGTGGTGCTCCACGAGCAGCACGAAGGTGGGGCTCTTCACCGGCGTGGTCACGCCGAGGGCGCGCGCCAGGCCCTGTACGAAGCAGGTCTTGCCGGCGCCCAGCGGGCCCACCAGCAGCACCACGTCACCGGGCCGCGCCACGCGCCCGAGGGCCTCGGCGAGCGCCTGGGTGGCCGCCGGCGATCCGGTGCGCCAGACGCGCCGCTGCGCCGCGGCGGGCGGCACACCGGCGGGCGGCGGACCGGCGGCCACGCTCCGTCCCCCCGCCTACGCCCGCCCCCGCGGGGTCAGCACGGAGAGGGGGACCACCGACTCCTCGATCGACACGCCGCCGTGCTGGAACGAGCCGCGAAACTGGCGCTCGAACTCGTGGAAGCGCGTCGGGTACACGAAGTAGTAGTCCTCCTTGGCCAGGATGTAGTTCTTGTTGACGCCGTCGTTGGGCAGCCGGTAGGTGGTCGGGTCCTTGATGGTGATCCCCTGCCGCGGGTCCACCTTGAGGTTGACGCCGAACTTGTAGCGCAGGTTCGTGGAGGTCTCGCGGCTGCCGTAGACCAGCGCCGAGCGCTTCCCGAGCACCGAGCCGTGGTCGGTGGTGAGGATCACCGTGGCGTCCTGCTTGGCCAGCTCGCGCAGCACCTCGAACAGCGGCGAGTGCGTGAACCAGGCGCGCATCACGGCGCGGAACGAGGACTCGTTCGGCGCCAGCTCCTGCAGGATGTCGGATTCGCTGCGCCCGTGCGTGAGGATGTCGAGGAAGTTGAAGACGATGGCCACCAGCCCGAGCTGGTCGAAGGAGTGCGCCTGGCGGCGCACCGCCAGGCTCTCCTCGGCGGTGTAGACCTTGATGTACTTGAGCGGACGCTTGGGAACGGCCTTCAGACGGGCCAGTTGGTGATCGAGCAGCGGGCGCTCGAAGCGGTTCTTGGAGCTTTCGTCCTTGGTGTCCTCGGACCACAGGTCGGGGTGGCGGCGGCGCAGGTCGTCGACGAACAGACCGGCAAAGATGGCGTTGCGCGCGTACGGCGTCGCACTCGGCAAGAGCCCGTAGTAGAGGTGGCGGTCCACCCGGAAGAAGGGCTCGAGCAGCGGTTCCACCGCCAGCCACTGGTCGAGGCGCATGCAGTCGATGATCACCAGCACGACGCGGCGGTCGGCGCGCGTCAGCGGCGCCACGAAGCGCTCGACGACGTCCGGCGACAGCATCGGGCGGTTCTCGGGCGCCGAGTGCACCCAGTCGGGGTAGCTGCGCTCGATGAAGCGGCCGAACTCGCCGTTCAGGTCGCGCTTCTGGTCGAGGTGCGCCTGGCGCAGGCCGTCGTCGCCCATGCGGTCCACCTCGAGGTCCCAGAGCGCCATCTCGGCCGCCAGGTTGATCCACCCCTGCGAGTCGAGGCGCCCGGTGTCGAGCAGGGCGAGCTTCTGCGCGTGCTGCACGTAGTCGCGCGCCCCCTGCGTGCGCTGCAGGCCCTGCGCCTCGAACACCTTCTTGACGGCGAGGAAGATCTGGCTCGGGTTCACCGGCTTGATGAGGTAGTCGGTGATGCGCTTGCCGAGGGCCTCGTCCATGAGCTCTTCCTGCTCGCTCTTGGTGATGAGGATGACCGGCAGGTAGGGCTTGACGTCCTTGATCTCGGCGAGCGTGGCGAGGCCACCCATCCCCGGCATCATCTCGTCGAGCAGCACGACGTCGAAGGGCTTGTCCTTGACCAGGGCGAGCGCGTCTTCGCCGCTGGCCACGGGGGTGACCTCGAAACCCTTGCCCTCGAGGAAAAGGATGTGGGGCTTGAGCAGGTCGATCTCGTCGTCGGCCCAGAGGATGCGCTGCTTGTCGGTCTCGGCGGGTGCCATCGGTTCTCCGGATCGGGATGGCCGGCCGGGCGCGGGCGGGGCGCGGGCCGGTCGGAATTCGTGTCCGTGGCGCATTATAGCGGTTCGCCCGCCTGTACATACCCCGGGGGGCGGGGCCCGGGTCGCGGGGGCGGCGGGCGGCAGGGCGTCCCAGAAATCGCGTGGCGCGGGGCTGGGTGCGGCGTAAAGCTATTGTGGCTTCGCCGGCCGGGCGCCGGCCCGGCTCGCGGGCCAGGGGAGCGAGGCCATACCCCGCATGCACAGACACACCTCCCGATGCCGAAAGACGCTCGGCCTAGCGGCCGCGGCCGTTGTCCTGATCGCCGCCCGGCCCGGCGCGCCCGCCGCCGAAACCACCTGGGGGCGAGTGAAGGGGCTATATCGTTAGACCAACCCGTCGCGAGGAACCGAAGATGAAGCGCCTCTCTCTGTTCTTGGCAACGCTGCTGCTCCTGGCCGCCTGCGGCTGCCAGGAGCCCAACGCGCCCGCCGGCCGGGACGTGGTCACGGTGACGGGGACCGTGCGCTACGAGACGCTGGAAGGCGGCTTCTGGGCCGTCCACGGCGACGACGGCACGACCTACGATCCGCTGCACGGCCTGGCTCCGGAGTTCCAGAAGGACGGGCTGCGGGTGTGGATGCAGGCCAGGCTCCGCCCGGACCTGGCCGGCGTGCACATGGTCGGGCCGATCGTCGAGGTGATCCGCATCAAAGCGCTCTGAAGCCGGGGCCGCGGCCGCGCCGCGGGTCTAGGTCGGGAAGCGGATGACGAACGTCGTGCCCTTGCCCGGCGCCGACTGCCGGATGAAGATGCGCCCGCCGTGGTAGTCCTCGACGATGCGCTTGGCGAGCGCCAGCCCCAGCCCCCAGCCGCGCTTCTTGGTCGTGAACCCGGGCTCGAAGGCGCGCCGCTGCTCCTCGGGCGTCATGCCGCGGCCGCTGTCGGTGATCTCCAGCTCCACGGTCTCGGTCTCGGGTCGCCGCTGCAGCTTGATCTCGATGCTGCCTGCCTTGCCCTCGAGCGCGTTCATCGCGTTGACCAGCAGGTTCTCCACCACCCACTCGAGCAAATCGCGGTTGGCGTTGACCGGCGGCACGACGCCGTAGTTCTCCCGCACGCTCACCGAGCGCCCCAGGTCGGGCAGCCGCCGCTTGAGGTAGTCCACGGCCTCGGCGATCACCGGCGCCAGGTCCTGCGGCACGAGCGCGGGCACCGAGCCGATCTGGCTGAAGCGCCCCGCCACCTTGGCGAGGCGGTGCACGTCGTTCTCCATCTCCTCGAGCGTCTGCTCGAGGAACGGCCGCCCCACCGGCACGGTCGGCCCCGGCGGCGCGCCGCGCATCTGCTCGCGCAAGAGCTCCACCCAGCCCATGAGCGAGGACAGCGGCGTGCCGAGCTGGTGCGCGGTCTCCTTGGCCAGCCCCACCCAGATGCGGCGCGACTCGGCCAGGCGCAGCCCGCGCGCCCCCCAGAAGGTGAGCCCCAGCAGGAAGACGATGATGACCGTGGAGAGGTACGGGACGTAGCGCAGGAAGCGCAGGGCGTGCGGCTCTCCCCAGTGCACCAGGCCGATCTGCACCTGCCGCTGCGGCTCCATCAGCGGGATCGGCGGGTGCCGCCGGTCGAGGTCGGCGGCGGCGCGCTTGACGCGCTCGACGCGCTCGCGCATGACGCGCGAGGGGGTCAGGCCCAGGGCCAGCGAGTCGAGCACCCCCACCGGCACGTCCGCGGGGTTCACGCCCACCTCTTTCCAGGCGCGCGGCAGCCCGTCGGCGTCGGAGAGGACGATGGGGAAGTTGATGCTCTGGATGACCTCGGAGACGATCGCCGAGATGAGCGTGTCCTCGGCGGCCGGGTAGGAGGCGGTGGCGCAGAAGCCGGCGAAGACGCGCGAGGTGCGCTCGGTCTCCTCGCCCAGGCGGCGCAGCAGGACGTTGGAGAAGACGAAAAGCGCGAGCAGGACGGCCGAGAAGCCGACGAAGAGATAGTACTTGATCGAGCGCGGCGGGGCAGTGGAGAAGAATCCCTTCGGCATCTCTAGTTCTCCGGGCGCAGCACCTCGACCCCGCCCATGTACGGCACCAGCGCCTGGGGCAGGCGCACCGAGCCGTCGGCCTGCTGCCCGTTCTCGAGGAGCGCGATGACCGTGCGCGGCAGCGCGATCCCCGAGGCGTTGAGCGTGCCCGCCACCTCCGGCTTGGCCCCCGCCTCGCGGCGGAAGCGGATGCCGGCGCGGCGCGCCTGGAACTGCTCGAAGTTGGAGCACGAAGAGACCTCGAGCCAGCGCCCCTCACCGGCCGCGTAGGCCTCGAAGTCGTAGCACTTGGCGGCCGCGAACGACAGGTCGCCGCCGCACAGGAGCATCACGCGGTAGGGCATCTCGAGCGCCTGCAGCACGTCCTCGACGTCGCGACGCAGCGCCTCGTGCTCGTCGTACGACCGCTCCGGCAGGCAGAAGCGCACCAGCTCCACCTTGTCGAACTGGTGCAGGCGCACGATGCCGCGCGTGTCCTTGCCGTAGGCCCCGGCCTCGCGGCGGAACGACGGGCAGTAGGCGGTGAGCTTCAGGGGCAGGGCGCCGGGCTCCAGGATCTCGTCGCGGAAGATGTTGGTGACCGGCACCTCGGCGGTGGGGTTGAGCCACAGGTCCTCGCCCTCCAGCCGGTACATGTCGTCGGCCAGCTTGGGCAGCTGCCCGGTGCCCTCGAGGCAGTCGCTCAAGACGGCGATCGGCGGGTGCACGAGCGTGTAGCCGTGGCGCGTGGTGTGCAGGTCGAGCATGAGCTGCACCAGCGCCCGCACCAGTTGCGCCCCCCGCCCCCAGAACAGCGGGAAGCCCGAGCCGGCGAGCTTGGGGCCGCGCGTGAAGTCGATGAGCCGCAGCCGCTCGGCGATCTCCCAGTGCGGCTGCGGCGCGAAGTCGAAGTGCGGTGGCTCGCCCCACGCCGCCACCTGCACGTTGTCGTCGGAGCCGGTGCCCGCCGGCACGCTCTGGTGCGGGAAGTTCGGCATCCAGCGCGCCATCTCGGTGACCCGCGACTCGAGGTGCTCGAGCCGCGCCTCCTGCTCCTTGACCTGGTCGGACACCCCCCTCATGGCGGCGAGCAGGTCGGCGGCGTCCTGGCCCTGGCGCTTGCGGCGGCCGATCTCCTCGCTCGCCTCGTTGCGCTGGCGTTTGAGCTCCTCGACCGCCCCGAGCAGCGCCACCCGCTCTTCCTCGATCTGGTAGAAGGTGTCGAGGTCGAGCTGCACGTTCTTCCTGGCGAACGCCGCCTCGGCCTCGGCGCGGTGGCTCCTCAGATAACGCAGGTCGTGCATCGTCGCTCCCGGTGTCGCGCGGCCGCCCGGCTCAGGCGCCCCCGCCGGCCGCCACCTCGCGCGCCGCTGCGCGCGCCGCCGCCAGCACCTCGTCCACCACCGCCGGCGTGTGCGCGGCGGAGACGAAGAAGGCCTCGAACTGCGACGGCGGCAGGTAGACGCCGCGCCCCAGCAGGGCCCGGAACCAGCGGCCGTAGGCCTGCGTGTCGGAGCGCGTGGCCTGGGCGTAGTCGGACACCTCGCCGTCGTGGAAGAAGACCGTGGCCATCGAGCCGACGCGCGCCAGGTACGCCGGGACCTTGGCCTCGCGCAAGGCGTCCAGGAAGCCCTCGGCGAGCCGCGCGCTGCTCTCCTCGAGCCGCTGATAGACGTCCGCCTTGGCCAGCTCGGTCAGCTGCGCCGCACCGGCCGCCATGGCCACCGGGTTCCCCGACAGCGTGCCGGCCTGGTAGACCGGGCCCTCGGGGGCGATGCGCCGCATGATCTCGGCGCGCCCGCCGTAGGCCCCCACCGGGAAACCTCCGCCGAGGATCTTGGAGAGGATGGTGAGATCCGGCCGGATGTCGTAGATGGCCTGCGCGCCGCCGTAGGCGACCCGGAAGCCGGTCATCACCTCGTCGAAGACGAGCAGCGCGCCGCTCTCCTCGGTGCGCCGGCGCAACCGCTCGAGGAAACCGAAGCGCGGCGGCACCACGCCCATGTTGCCGGCCACCGGCTCGACCAGCACGGCGGCGATCTCCCGGCCGCGCTCGCGCATGACGCGGTCGAAGACCTCCATGTCGTTGAACGGCAGCACGAGGGTGAGCGCGGCCAGGCTCGCGGTCACGCCCGGGCTGGTGGGCACGCCGAGGGTGGTCGCGCCCGAGCCCGCCGCCACCAGCAGGGCGTCGGCGTGGCCGTGGTAGCAGCCCTCGAACTTGACGATCAGGTCGCGCTCCGTGTAGGCGCGCGCCAGGCGCACCGCGCTCATCGCCGCCTCGGTGCCCGAGGAGACGAACCGCACGCGCTCCATGGCCGGCATGGCCGCCAGCACGCGCCGGCCGAGCTGCACCTCGTACTCGCAGGGCGCGCCGAAGCTCGAGCCCTTCTCGAGGGCCTGCTTGGCCGCGGCCACCACGGCCGGGTGCGCGTGCCCGAGGATGAGCGGGCCCCACGAACCCACGAGGTCCACGTAGCGGCGGCCGTCGGCGTCGTAGAGGTACGGCCCCTCGCCGCGCTCGATGAACAGCGGCTCGGCGCCCACGGCGCGGAAGGCGCGCACCGGCGAGTTCACGCCGCCGGGGAAGAGCCGCTGGGCCTCGGCCCACAGCTCGCGGCTGCGCGGCCCCTGCTGGGCCAGGTCGGCGGCGGCGCCGCCGGGGGCTTGCGGTGCGGGCGCGGGCATCAGGCGTCGTCTCCTTCGAGCAGCCACATGGCGGCGTCGGCCGCGTGGTAGGTGAGGATGAGGTCGGCACCGGCGCGGCGGATGGCGGTGAGGATCTCGAGGGTGACGCGCTTCTCGTCGATCCAGCCCTGGGCCGCGGCCGCCTTGACCATGGCGAACTCGCCGCTGACGTTGTAGGCCGCCACCGGCACGCCGAAGCGGTCGCGCACCTCGCGGATGACGTCGAGGTAGGCGAGCGCCGGCTTGACCATCACCAGGTCGGCCCCCTCCTCGATGTCGAGCGCCACCTCGGCCAGCGCCTCGCGGCGGTTGGACGGGTCCATCTGGTAGCTCTTGCGGTCGCCGAAGGCGGGCGTCGAGCCGGCCGCGTCGCGGAACGGTCCGTAGAAGCCCGAGGCGTACTTGGCGGCGTAGGCCAGGATGGCGGTCTCCTCGAAGCCCTCGTGGTCGAGCGCGCGGCGGATGGCCTGCACGCGCCCGTCCATCATGTCGCTGGGAGCGACCACGTCGGCGCCGGCGCGCGCGTAGCACAGCGCCGCCTTGGCCAGCGCCTCCACCGAGGGGTCGTTCTTCACCAGGCCGGTCTTGCCGTCGAGGATGCCGCAGTGGCCGTGGTCGGTGTACTCGCACAGGCAGACGTCGGCCATGAGCACGAGATCGATGCCGGCGGCCTTGATCCGGCGCAGCGCCTCGGGGACCGGGCCCTTGGGGTCGTACGCCGAGGCGCCGTCGGCCGACTTCTTCTCCGGGATGCCGAAGAGGATGAGCCCCGAGACCCCGCGCTCCGCCAGGATGCGCGCCTGCTCGACGACCAGCTCGGGCGACAGCCGGAAGACACCCGGCATGGAGGCGATCTCCTCGCGCACGTTCTCGCCGTCGACGACGAAGGTGGCGGCGATGAGGTTGGCCGGGGAGAGCCTGGTTTCGCGCACCATGCGGCGCAGGACGGGGGTGCGCCGCAGGCGGCGCAGGCGTCGGGTGGGATAGCCGTTCATCGATCCTCCGTGGTCGCGGCTCGCCGGGGCTTGGACGCGACGCCGGCGGCGAAGTGCGCCACCAGCGCCTCGACCAGCGCCGGCACGGTATAGGGCGAGGCCTCCACCGTGGGGGCGAAGCCCTCCGCGCGCAGTCTATCCGAAGTGATGGGTCCGATGCTCGCCAGACACATGCCGCGCAGCCGCTCGAGCAGGGCCGGCTCGCCGGCCTGGCGCAGGGCGCCCAGGAAGGCACCGACGGTCGAGGCGGCGGTGAAGGTGACGGCGTCCGGCGCCCCCGCCCCGCCCGCCGCCAGCGCCCGGCGCGCCACGGCGGCGCCCTCCGGGTCTTCGACCGTCTGGTACACGGGCGCCAGGTCCACCTGGGCCCCCAGCCGGCGCAGGGTCTCCGGCAGCACGTCGCGGGCCACCAGGGCGCGCGGCAGCAGGATGCGCTTGCCGGCCAGCGGCTCGCGCGCCAGGAGCTCGACCACGCCCTCGGCGCGGAACTCCTCGGCCACCGCGGCCACGCTCAGGCCGCGCCCGCGCAGGCCGGCGGCGGTGGCCACGCCGATGGCGGCGAGGCGCCGGCCGCGCAGCGCTTCGAGGCCGAGCCCGCGCGCCGACATGCGCGCGAGCAGGCGAGGCAGCGTGTTCTGGCTGGTGAAGACGATCCAGTCGTAGGCGCCGAGCTTGGCGAGCGCGGCATCGAGCGGCGCCCAGTCGGGCGGCTCGACGAGACGGATCGCGGGCGCCTCGACGACCTCGGCGCCGAGCTCGGCGAGCCGTCGGCTGAGCGCCGGGGCCTGATCGCTGGCGCGCGTCACCAGGATGCGGCGGCCGGCGAGGGGGCGTCCGCCCGCGCCCGTGGCCGCCGCGGCCTCCGAGTTCACCGCCCGATCTCCGCCAGCAGCGCGCGGCCGCCGGCTTCCAGGAGCCGCGTCGCCAGGGCGCGGCCGAGGGCGGCCGCGCCGGGCGCCGTGCCCTCCACGGCCTCGCGCACGGCGCGGCGGCCGTCGGGGCTCGAGACCAGACCCGTCATGCGCAGTGCCCCGTCCGCGCCCAGACGGGCGAGGGCGGCCGCCGGCACGGCGCAGCCGCCGGCCAGCGTGGCGAGGAAGGCGCGCTCGGCGTCCGCCTCCACCCGTGCCCGCGCGTCCTCGAGCGGGGCGAGCAGGCCCCGCACCCGGGCGTCGCCGTCGCGGGCCGTCACGCCGAGCGTGCCCTGGCAGGCCGCCGGCAGGCAGACCTCGGGGTCGATGACCTCGCGCACGCGCTGGGCCCAGCCCAGGCGGCGCACCCCGGCCAGCGCCAGGATGAGGGCGTCGCACTGCCCCTCCTCGTGCTTGCGCCAGCGGGTGTCGAGGTTGCCGCGCACTTCCACGAACTCGAAGTCGGGCCGCCGCGCGCCGAGCTGCGCCTTGCGCCTCGTGCTGCCGGTGCCGACTCGCGCGCCTTGGGGGAGCGCGTCGAGGGTGACCTCCCGCGTCGCCAGGACGCAGTCGAACGGCGCCTCGCGCTCGGGGATGGCAGCCAGGGCGATGCCCGCCGGCACTTCCCCCGGCAGGTCCTTGAGGCTGTGCACGGCGGCGTCGATCTCGCCGGCCAGCAGCGCCTCGTCGAGCTCCTTGGTGAACATCCCCTTGGTGCCGACCAGATGCAGCGGCCGGTCGAGGATCCGGTCGCCCGTGGTGACGATCTCGCGCACCTCGACCGCGATCCCGGCGTGCAGCTCGCGCAGCCGCCCGACGACGAGACGCGTCTGGGTGAGGGCCAGGCGGCTGCGGCGCGAGCCGATCACGATGCGGGTCATGCGCTTCCTCCGGGCCCCGGACGGCCGGCGGTGCGGCGGGCCCGGCCGGAAGCGAAGGCGGGCGGTGAGAGCGGGTCGAGGCGGCGGCAAGACCGCCGCGGCGACGGAGCGGCCGCGGCTACGAGGTCGCGGCCGGGGCCTCGGCCTTCTTGGCGGCCTTGGTCTTGGCCTTGGCGGCGCTGGTCTTGCGCGCCACGCGGTCGGCCTTCTTGCGCTCGCGCCGCGCCTTCTCGCGCGCCGCCGGGGCCTTCGCTTTGGTGCCCTTGGCGCTCTTGGCGCCCTTGGCCGGCTTGGCCGTCTGCTTGGGTTTCTTGGCCCGCGCCGGGATGGTCACGCCCGCCTTCTTGAGGAGCGAGCGCACCTGGTCGGAGCACTGGGCGCCGACGCCGAGCCAGTACTGCGCGCGCTCGACGTCCACCTTGTACTTGGCCTCGCGCGGCGTGGGGTCGTAGAAGCCGAGCTGCTCGACGAAACGACCGTCGCGGGCGCGCCGCGAGTCGGCGACGACGATGCGGAACGAGGTGTCCTTCTTGGCGCCGGTGCGCTTCAGGCGGATGACGACAGCCATCGAATCCTTCTCCTCTGGTGGGAATGGATGGAATGGGGCCCCGTGCCCCCGCAGGGTGCGAAATCGGGGGCATCCTACCCTATCGGGGCTCGGGAAACGAGGGGGTATCCCCGTGCGGGGCCGCCGCCTGTCGGGCGGCCTGCGGCCCCGCACCGCGCCACCCGCGGCGGCATCGAAAGCCGCACTGGCCGAAGCGCGGCTCCCCGGCCCGGCCGGCCGGCCCCCGGCCCCGGCGAGGGCGGCGGGCGCCGCTCCCCCGCACGCGGCCGACACGGACTGCGACGGACGATTCCACGCAAGGAGACCTGACCATGATCCTCGTCACGGGTGCCACCGGGAAGACAGGTGCGGAGACCGTCCGGCTGCTCCAGCAGCGCGGCTCGGCAGTGCGGGCGCTGGTGCGCGACCGCACCAAGGCCGAGGCGATGCTGGGCTCCGGCGTCGATCTGGCCGTGGGCGACCTCGATCAGCCGGAGACGCTGACCCCCGCCTTGCGCGGTGTCGAGAAGCTCTTCCTGTGCAGCTCGCCGGATACGCGCATGGCCGACCTGCAGCACAACGCGCTCGTCGCAGCCCGGGAGGCCGGGGTCCGCCACGTGGTGAAGATCTCCGCGATCGGTGTGTCGCCGGGCAGCAAGTTCTCGCTCGGCCGCCAGCACGCCCGCACCGAGCGGGAGATGAAGGATTCGGGGATGGCGTGGACCATCCTGCAGCCGACCTTCTTCATGCAGAACTTCCTGGGGCACGCCGGTTCGATCGCCGCCGAGGGCAAGATGTACGCGCCGGCCGCCGACGGGCGCGCCACCCTGGTGGACGCTCGCGATATCGCCGAGGTGGCGGCGGCGGCGCTCGCCGAGAGCGGGCACGAGAGCCAGACCTACGTGGTCACCGGCTCCGACTCGCTCTCCCACTCCGAGGTCGCGGCGCGCATCGGCGCGGCCATCGGCAAGCCGGTCGCCTACGTGCAGGTGCCGGCGGATGCCGCCAAGCAGGCCATGATGCAGGGCGGCATGCCGGAGTGGTACGCCGACGACATGGTGGTGCTGATGGAGATCTTCGGGTCGGGGGTCGTCGCCCGGACGACCGATGTCGTGCCGCGGGTGGTCAAGCGGCCGGCGCGCACCTTCGACGCGTTCGCGCGCGAGTTCTCGGGCCGGTTCGCGGGGGCCGCCTCCGGGCATGCGACGGCGCGAACCTTGCCGCCTCAGCGGTAGATGGCCTTCACCCTCGCCCAGGTCGACGGCACGGCCGGCACCGGCATGGTGTACCCCTGGCAGGACCGCACGGCGGCGCCCTCCGGCAGGTCGGTGAACTCCAGCGTCGCCGTCAGGTCCGCCATGCCGGGCGTGGCCCCCAGTTGGGCGCGCAGGCGCAGGTGCAGGCGGAAGGGCTCGCCGACCGCGTAGAGCAGCGGGATCGCGAGCGCGCGATCCAGCGGTGAGTCGGCGCTCGAGTACCCTGCGGTCACCCCGTTGGACGGGCCTTCCGCCATCACCACGGAACCCGTCGCCGAGCCGCTCAGCGTCCCGGCCACGCGCAACCGGGCGAAGAAGAGGATCGGACTTCCGGCCGGGACATCGGCGAGGACGTAGTCGTCGTAGGCGTCGGCGGCGTTGGCGCACGACAGGTTGCGGTAGGCGACCGCCTGGAGGAGCCCGACGCGCAGGTCGTAGCAGGCGCCGTCGCACGGGTCGCCGGCCCGCCAGGCTCCACCGCAGTGCTGCGCCGGGGCGGTGGAGATCACGACCGCGCCGCCCGTCAGACAGCCGCAGCTCAGCGTGTCCTCGGGGCACGGATCCGCGGCGCGGGCGGGACCGACGGCGGCGGGCAGCGTGGCGGCCGCGAGCAGGACGGCGACCGCGGGCAGGAGGACGGCGCAGGCGGAACGGTTCATGACAACCTCCCCCGATCGGACGCCCGCCAGTCTACGCCCGTCGCCGCCGTCCCGGAAGGACTCCTACCGGAACCCCGGCATCCCGGCGCGCGGGCCCCGCGGCCCCTTGCCGGCGCGCTTCATCATCTTCTGCATCGCCTCGAAGTCGCGCATGAGCTTGTTCACCGCCTGCACGCTGGTGCCGCTGCCGGCGGCGATGCGCCGGCGGCGCGAGGCGTTGAGCAGCTGCGGGCGGGTCCGCTCCCGGGCGGTCATCGACAGGATGATCGCCTCGACGCGCTGCATCTCCTGCTCGCCGCCCTGCATCTCCTCGGGGCTGACGCGCGGCATGCCCGGGATCATCTTGAGCAGGTCGCCGAGCGGACCCAGCTTGCGCAGCTCGCGCATCTGGTGCAGGAAGTCCTCGAGCCCGAAATCGGCGCGCCTCAGCTTCTCCGCCAGGCGCGCCGCCTGCTCGGCGTCGACGTGCTCCTGGGCGCGCTCGACCAGGGTGAGCACGTCGCCCATCCCGAGGATGCGCGAGGCCAGGCGCTCGGGGTGGAACACCTCCAGGGCCTCGACCTTCTCGCCGGTGCCCATGTAGAGCACCGGCAGCCCGGTCACCGCGCGGATGGAGAGCGCCGCCCCGCCGCGCGCGTCGCCGTCCATCTTGGAGAGCACCAGCCCGTCCACGCCGAGCTGGTCGCGGAAGGCGGTGGCCACGTTCACCGCGTCGCGGCCGCTCATGCCGTCCGCCACCAGGAGCACTTGATGGGGCTGGAGGACGCGGCGCAGCGCCGCGGCCTCGGCCATCATCCCGGCGTCGATGTGCAGCCGGCCGGCGATGTCGAAGACGAGGTAGTCGAAGCCCCGCTCGCGCGCCTGCTCGAGGGCGCCGCGGGCGATCGCCTCGGGGGCGCTGCCGGCGGGCGCCAGCCAGAAATCGAGGCCGGAGCCCTCGGCGAGCTGGCGCAGCTGCTCGATGGCCGCCGGGCGGTGCACGTCGGCGGAGGCGAGCAGCGCCCGGCGCTTCTTGCCCTTCAGGAGATAGGCGAGCTTGCCGCAGAAGGTCGTCTTCCCCGAGCCCTGCAGACCGCAGACCATGACCACCGTGGGGAAGCGCGGCGACTCGGCGAGCGACGCCGCGCTGCCGCCCATGGTGCGCGCCAGCTCCTCGTGCACCACGCGCACCACCTGCTGCCCGGGCGACACCCCGCGCAGCACCTCCTGCCCGGCGGCGCGCTCCTCGATGCGGGTGACGAGGTCCTTCACCACCTGGTAGCTGACGTCGGCCTCGAGCAGGGCGCGGCGCACCTCGCGCAGGCTGTCGCGGACATTGTCGGGCGAGAGCCGTCCCTGGCCGGTGACGTTCTTGACGAACGATTCGAGCTTGCGGGTGAGGTCGTCGAACACGGATGCGACGGCTCCTGGCTGCGGGAAGAAGCTGGGAATGCGATCGGGGACGGCGGCGTCGCCCTCAGGATACAGGACGCGGCACGGGCGAATCGAGTGGGTCCGGGGGGGGTCGGGCGGCCGGCGAGGAGCTACCGGCCCAGCCCCCGTCGCACGATCGCGCGGGTGCGCGAAGGCCTCGCGACCTCCTTGAACCCCGCGCGCCGAAACACCGGCAGGAGCCCGCTGAAGGCGTAGGCGTCGGGCCACGGCTTGCCGGGATCCACGGGATAGGCCTCGACGATCTTCGCGCCCTGCTTGCGTGCGTGCGCCACCGCCGCTTCGAGCAACGCCAGCGTCACCCCGCGCTTGCGGTGCGGCCGCGCCACGAAGAAGCAGGTCACCGACCACACCGGCCGGTCGTCGATCGGCTTCAGGGTGCGCGAGCGCGCCAGGCCGGCGTAGGCCGCGCGCGGGCCCACCGAACACCAGCCGACCGGCTCCTTGCCCGCATAGGCCAGCAGCCCCGTCACCTCGCCCCCGTCCACCAGCTTCTTCATGGCGCGCTTGTTGCCGGCGCTCCGGTTGGCGCTCCACCGGGAGCGCGGCAGCCGCCACCACATGCACCAGCAGCCGGCGCAGGCGCCGCGCTCGCCGAAGAGCGCGACGAAGTCGTCCCAGCGCGCCGGCGTGAGTGGGCGGACGGCGAGCTGGGGCAGCGCGGCGACAGGCCCGGCGGCGCGCCGGACGGCGGGTTTCTTCGGGGACGCGGTCATGGCGTGGCTCCTTGGGCCCCGGCCAGATCCCGACGCACGAGCACGCGCACCCAGGCCCCGCCGGGCGCGGCGTACTGGGTCGTGTCCCGGAAGTCGGCCATCTCGGCGTACTCCCTCCCGATCTCCTGGAACTGGCTCTCGTCGAGGAAGGGGTTGGCCACGCCCGCCGCCGGCGTGTTGCGGTAGAAGAACAGGGGCCGCACGATCAGCGCGTCGGGCCGCAGGCCCGCGACGGCGCGGTAGTACCAGCCGTCGCTCGTCTGGCGGAACGCGGACAGGCGCGGCGTGACGATGCCGATCTCGTCGTAGACCGCGCCGCGGAACTCCCAGCCCAGCACCCCCACCGCCTCGGCGAACACGCTCTTGGCCCCGGGGAACTTGGCCACGTAGCCCGCGGCGTCGCGCCAGGTGCGGTCGAGCAGGCGCCGCTGGTCGATGCCGTCCTGCACGACCCACACGAAGAGGAACACGGCGTTCAGCACCAGGAACGCCGCGCCCACGCGCCAGCGGCCGAGGACCTCCGAGCGGCAGGCGGAGACGATGATCAGCAGGTACGGCAGCGCCAGATACCAGTCGAAGACCGGCGCGCCGGCGAGGATGAGGCAGGCGATCCAGCCCAGCGCCAGCCCCAGCCCCCAGCTGCGTCCGCCGCGCGTGCAGGCCAGCGCGGTCAGCCATAGGGAGGCGCTCGCCACCACCATGGCGCTCTTCAAGGGCCGCGCCTCGTGCACCGGCAGTTGCCCCAGGTGGTAGATCCACGACACCGTGCGGTCCCAGCGCGAGCCGCCGTAGACGATGCGCTTGGCCTCGGCCGACAGCGGCAGCGGCGAGCCGAACATGGCCCACGCCGCCCCGTGCCAGAGGAGCCCCGGCACGACCGCCACGAGCGCCGACGCCCGCCGCTCCCGCAGCAGATGGGCGAGCACCAGCAACCAGCCCTCCGGGCGCACCAGCGGGGCCAGGGCCGCCGCCTCGGTGGGCCGCACGCGCCCCCACCACGCCACCGCACAGAGCCCGAGCAGCGAGGTCTCCATGCCGCCCACCGAGGAAGTGACCAGCACCGGCCACGCCGCCAGCAGCGCCGCCAGCGCCACCCGCCCCCACAGCGAGACCACGAGCAAGGCGGCGATGTAGGCGGTCGCCGCGTCGCAGGCGATGGCCAGGCCGCCGAGCCAGGCGTGCGGGTCGGCGTGCAGCAGCGTCCCGATCGCGGAGAGCGCCACCCAGGCGGGGCTGGTGAAACCGTACGACGGCTCGCCGGCGTTGAACGCCAGCCCCAGCCCGTGCGCCAGGTTGCGCCCGTAGCGCGCGGTGATCAGCGCGTCGTCGAGGACGAAGCGCGTGAGCAGCAGGTAGAGCACGCGGCTCGCGAGCACCGTCGCCGCCACCGCCAGCGCCCCGCCGTCGGTGAACGGGTTCGACAGCCGGCGCGGCCAGCCGGGGGCCAGGCGGCTCGAGCGGCGGGCGGGCGGGCGGGCGGAGTCGGCGCGGCGCTTGGCACCGTGACCGGAGTGGGTCATCGCGGACCTCGGGGGTTGGGCCGGGCAGCCGCCGCCCGCCGCGCGGCGAGCAGCTCGCGCGCTCGCGCGAAGACGGCGTCGAACATGGGGCGCGTAAGCCGCCGGGTGAGCGTGTTCTGCTGGCTGGGGTGGTACGAGCCGAGGAGGACGGGCAGGTCCGGCGCGAGGCTCACCTCGGCCGCGTGACCGAAACGGGGGCGCGGGCGCGGCAGCCCGCGGCCGGCCTCCGCCCACACGCGCAGCACGCATTCCCAGGCCACACTGCCGAGCGCGATCACCACGCGCGCCTGGCGGAGCGCGTCCAGTTCGGCAGCCAGATAAGGCCGGCAGCGGTCCAGCTCATCGCGGCTCGGCCGGTTGGCCGGCGGCGCGCAGCGGGCGGCGGCGGTGACGTAGGCGCGCGACAGACGCAGGCCGTCGCCGCGGTCGGTGGACGTGGGCTGATTGGCGAAGCCGTGACGGTGCAGCGCGCCGTAGAGCCAGTCGCCGGAGCGGTCGCCGGTGAAGATGCGCCCGGTGCGGTTGCCGCCGTGCGCGGCCGGCGCCAGGCCGACCAGCACGAGCCGCGCGCCGGGGTCGCCGAAGCCCGGCACCGGGCGGCCCCAGTAGGTCTGGTCGCGGTAGGCGCGGCGGCGCACGCGCGCCACCTCGCGGCAGTGGGCGCGCAGGCGAGGGCAGAACTCGCAGGCCGGGATCCGGCGCGCGAGGCGGGTGAGCGCCGCCCCGGCAGCGCCGGCAGCGGGTCGAGCCGGGCGGGCGGGTACGCGGGTGGGGGGCAACTCGTCCTCCGCAGCCGCCGGCGGCGCCTTGCGCGCCACCGCCGGGCTGCTATGGTTCGGGCGCTCCGGGCAGCGTCCCCCGCGACCTCGGCCCGCGCGCCGCCGGATCGCTTCGGGCGCCGCGGGGTCCGGGCAGCAGGTCGGATCGAAACCGGGAGGTAGCATGGGACTCGAAGGCCTCTTTGGCAAGCCGCGCGTGCTGGTCGGCATGGTCCACCTGGGCGCCCTTCCCGGCAGCCCCGGCTTCCAGGACTCCATGGAAGAGCTGGTGCGCCGGGCGGTCGAGGACGCCCTGGCGCTCGAGTCGGGCGGCATGGACGGGGCGGTGGTCGAGAACTTCTTCGACGCCCCCTACTACCCCGACGCGGCCCCCGCCGAGACGGTGGCCGCCATGGCCGTGATCCTCGCCGAGGTGCGGCGCGCCGTGCGCTTCCCGGTGGGCGCCAACGTGCTGCGCAACGACGCGGCCGCCGCTCTGGCGCTGGCCGCCGCCTGCGGGGCGGAGTTCATCCGGGTCAACGTGCACACCGGCGCCAGCGTCACCGACCAGGGCCTGGTGCAGGGCCGGGCGCACGAGACGCTGCGCTTGCGCGAGCGGCTGTGGGCGCGGGCCGACGACCAGGCGCCGCTCCTCTTCGCCGACGTGGACGTCAAGCACGCCAGCCCCCTGTCTCCCTACGACCTCGGGCAGATGGCCGAGGACACCTTCCGCCGCGGCCGCGCCGACGTCCTGCTGGTCACCGGCAGCGGCACCGGCCGCGAGACCTCGTTCGACGACCTGAACCGGGTGCGCGAGGCGGTGCCCGAGGCGCCGGTCCTGGTGGCCAGCGGAGTGACCGACCGCACCGTGGCGCGCGCCCTGCGCGAGGCGCACGGCGCGCTGGTGGGCACCTGGCTCAAGCGCGACGGCCGGGTCGCGGCGCCGGTGGACCGCGAGCGCGTGCGCGCCCTGGTCGAGGCGGCGCGGGGCTGAGCCGGCCGCCGCCGGGCCGGCCCGGGTTTGCCCGGACCGCCCCGGCTTGCTAGTTTCATCGCCTGGCTGCCGCTGCCGCCAACCCCAGCCGAGGAGTCGCCGTGGTCATCGGATATACCATCGCCTACATCCTGCTCGTCGGGCTCGCCTTCCTGCTGCTCGTCTACGCCGCCCCGCGCCGCTACCAGGTGAAGGTGACGCGCGTCGTGCCGGCGCCGCCCGAGCGCGTCTGGGCGTATCTCAGCGATCCCGCGCGCTTCCCGCACTTCTTCCCCTACGTGGCCGACTGCGTGCACGCCGGCGGCCCGGAGCGCGGCGTGGGACAGCGCCGCCGCGTGGCTCTCGACGTGCGCGGCCAGCCCGGGGAGCGCGAGGAGCAGGCGACGCGCTGGGAGGAGAACCAGCGCCTCGAGCTGACCCACGGCCGCGAGACGCGCGACGGCCGCGAGGTCCTGTGGACCGAGGCGCGCAGCGAGTTCCGCCTCGCCCCCGCCGACGGGGGCACGGCGGTGACCGGCGTCCTGTGGTTCTCCGGGCGCGGCGCGCTGGGACGCGTCTTCTCGCTGCTCACCATCCGCAAGCGCCACGAGGCCGACTATCGCGCCGCGCTCGCCAATCTCGAGAAGCGGCTGCGCGAGGAGTCGTTCCCGGCCTAGCGGGGACTCGCCGCCCGCCGCCGGCGCCGCCCCCGCCGGCGCCGCAGTCCGGCGCCGCCCCCGGCGCCGCCCCCCGCCGGCGCCGCGTCACGCGGACGGCGATCGCCCATCTTCGCACTGGAAATCCCTCCGCGCTTCGACGAATATCCTCGCGACCTCTCCGGCCGTGATCGCGCCGGCCGAAAAGCACCTCACCGCGGGCTCCCGAACGGGGTCGCACCGCGTTCCGGAAGGATAGGACATGGACGTGAACGACGACGCCGGCCGCACGAACCTCCCGCCCACCGCCGAATGGCTGGAGGCCGACGGCCTGGGCGGGTTCGCTTCGGGGACCGTCTCCGGCCTGCGCACGCGGCGCTACCACGCGCTGTTGCTCTCCGCCACCACGCCGCCCACCGGGCGCGCCGTCCTGGTCAACGGCGTCGAGGCCTGGCTGGACACGCCCGACGGCACCGTGGCGCTCACCTCGCAGCGCTACGTGCCCGACGTCGTCAGCCCGGACGGGTCCGAGCGCGTCCGGTCCTTCTCGCCCGAGCCGTGGCCGCGCTGGCACCTCGAGCTGCCGGGCGGCCGCACCCTCGAGCACGAAGTCACGGTGCCCGGCGGCTTCCCCCTGACCGTGCTGAGCTGGACGCCCGGCGCGCGCAAGGGGGCCGGGGTGCTCTACGTGCGGCCCCTGCTCTCCGGCCGTGACATGCACCTCCTGCACCAGGAGAACGCCGACTTCCGCTTCGAGTCGGCGCTCGACGCCGACGCCGACGGGGCGCGCGTCTACTGGCGGCCGTACCCGTTCCTGCCCGAGATCCTCGCCTGGTCGAACGGCGACTACGCGCAGGACCCGCACTGGTACCGCAACTTCCTCTATACCGAAGAGCGGGCCCGCGGGCTGGACTGCGTCGAGGACCTCGGCTCGCCCGGCGTCTTCCGCTTCGACCTTTCCCGGGGCGAGGCGGTGATGATCCTGGCCACCGTGGACATCGAAGCGGAACTGTTGGCGCGCCGCGGCACGGCTGCCGAGGCCGCCCGCCGGCTGCGCGCCGCCGAGCGCACGCGCCGCCGCAAGTTCGCCTCGCGCCTGCACCGCGCTGCCGACGCCTACCTGGTGCGCCGCGGCGAGGGCCGCACGGTGATCGCCGGCTACCCCTGGTTCACCGATTGGGGCCGCGACACCTTCATCTCCCTGCGCGGGCTGTGCCTCGCCACCGGACGGCTCAAGGAGGCCCGCGACATCCTGGTGCAGTGGGCCGACGCCATCTCCGAGGGCATGCTGCCCAACTGCTTCCCCGACCGCGGCGATTCGCCGCACTACAATTCCGTGGACGCCTCCCTGTGGTACGTGGTGGCGGTGGGCGAGTACCTGCGGGCCCTGGACGCGCAGAAGAAGAAGGCCCCGGCGCGCGACCGCGCCACGCTGGCGGCGGCGGTGGAGGCCGTCCTCGACGGCTACGCGCGCGGCACGCGCTACGGCATCCGCCTCGACTCCGACGCCCTGCTCTGCGCCGGCGAGCCCGGGGTGCAGCTCACCTGGATGGACGCCAAGGTCGGCGACTCCTTGGTCACGCCGCGCGCCGGCAAGCCGGTCGAGGTGCAGGCGCTGTGGCTCAACGCCCTCTCGGTGGGCGCCGAGCTGGCCAAGGGGGGCCTCAAGAAGCGCTGGCAGGAGCTCTTCTTCCGCGGCCTGACCTCGTTCCGGCAGCGCTTCTGGAACAAGGAAGCCGGTTGCCTGTTCGACGTCGTGGACCCCGACGGGCGCGCCGGCGAGGCCGATGCGACGTTCCGTCCCAACCAGATCTTCGCCGCCGGCGGCCTGCCGATCAGCCTGCTCGAGACCAAGCAGGCGCGCCGCGTGGTGGACGCCGTGGAGGCGCGGCTGGTCACCCCGCTCGGGCTGCGCACCCTGGCGCCCGGCGAGCCCGGCTACGCGCCGCACTACGAAGGTGACCTCCGGCAGCGCGATGCGGCCTACCACCAGGGCACGGCGTGGCCTTGGCTTCTCGGACCGTTCGTCGAGGCCTGGGTGCGCGTGCGCGGCGGCACCGCCGCCGCCAAGCAGGAGGCGCGCGCCTGCTTCCTCGAGCCGCTGCTGGCGCGGATGGACGAGGCGGGGCTCGGACACTTGCCCGAGATCGCCGACGCCGAGCCGCCGCACACGCCGCGCGGCTGCCCCTTCCAGGCGTGGTCGGTGGGCGAGGCCCTGCGCCTGACGCAGGTGGTCCTGGCGGAGAGCGGCGCGAGCCGCGACGGCAAGGCCGCCGAGACCTCGACCAAAGCGAAGGCGAAGCCGAAGACGACCCGCCCGAAGCGGGCGCTGGCGACCGCGAAGCGCTAGAGCCCCGAACCCGGTCGCGATCGTGGGAGGCGGCGCCGGGGAGACCCGGCGCCGTTTTCAGCCTTGGGCGTCGAGCTTCGCCTGCGCGCCCCCCGGCCCGGCAGAACATCGCCAGAATTGACAAAAACCACGCATCGGACGCCCCCGCCGGGCCGATTGCGCCTCACGCCGGGGCCCGCCTCGAGGGTAGATTATCTTGTCACGAGTCCGGCGACCCGCCTCCGAGGGGCTTGCGCTTCCTTCCTCCCCCACCCTCTTTGACGTTGCCGCCCCCCCCCAGCCCACCCCGCGAGAGAGAGGCTCCATGCGGAGGCTTCGCATCGGCATCGTCGACCTGGTCGCCCGGGGCCCGACGCGCGCGCTGTACGCGCGCCTCATGCACCCCAACCTCGCGAGCATCATGCCCCAGGTCCTCGGCGTCTGGTGCGAGGAAGCAGGCCACGAGGTCCGCCTCGTCTGCTACACGGGCTTCGGGGATCTCGCCACCCAGATCCCCGGGGACGTGGACCTCGTCTTCGTCAGCGCCTTCACGCAGTCGGCGCAACTGGCCTACTCCATCAGCAACCTGCTGCGCCGCCGCGGCGTGATCACCGCCATCGGCGGCCCCCACGCCCGCTGCTATCCGCAGGACGCGCAGCGCCACTTCGACTACGTCTTCGGCTTCACCGACAAGGCGACGCTCCGGACCGCCCTCGACGAGTGCGCCCCGCACCGGCCGCTGGGCCGCCGGCTCTGCGCCGGGCGCCATCCCTCGTCGCTGCCGGGGGTGCGCGAGCGCTGGAAGTTCATCACGCCGATCCTGGAGCGCGCCCCGGCCCTCAAGATCGTGCCGATGATCGGCAGCATGGGCTGCCCGTACTCCTGCCCCTTCTGCATCGACTCCACGGTGAGCTACCAGCCGCTGGGCTTCGAGCAGATGCGCGACGACCTGCGCTTCCTGCGCACCAAGCTGAAGCGGCCGCGCGTCGGCTGGCACGATCCCAACTTCGGCATCCGCTTCGACGACTTCATGGGCGCCATCGAGGAGGCGGTGCCGCCGGACAGCATCGACTTCGTCGCCGAGAGCAGCCTGTCGTTGCTCACCGAGCCGCACCTGCAGCGGCTGCGGAAGAACGGCTTCAAAGCGATCCTGCCGGGGATCGAGTCGTGGTATGAACTGGGCGGCAAATCCAGGACCGGCAAGGCGACGGGGATGGACAAGGTCCGCCAGGTCTCCCGGCACGTCAACCTGGTGCTCAAGTACATCCCCTACGTGCAGACCAACTTCGTCTTCGGGCTCGACTCCGACCAGGGTCCCGAGCCGTTCGAGCTGACCAAGCGCTTCCTGGACATGACGCCGGGCGCGTTCCCGGCCTACTCGCTGCTCTCGGCCTTCGGCCAGGCGGCGCCGCTCAACCTGGAGTACCAGCGCAGCGGGCGCGTGCTGGGCTTCCCCCACCATTTCCTCAACAACAGCCACGCCATGAACGTGCGGCCCAAGCACTACCGCTGGCCGGAGTTCTACGACCACCTCATCGACGTCTCCCGGCACAGCTTCTCGTGGCGGGCCATCTTCGCCCGCTACCGCGCCATCGACCAGGCCATCCCGCGCTGGATGAACGTGGTGCGCGCCGTCTCGTCGGAGGGCTTCGGGCGCATCCGCTACCACACCGCGATCCGCAAGAAGCTCGGCGAAGACCGCGCTTTCCGCGCCTACTTCGAGGGCGAGTCGCGGATCCTGCCGGAGTTCTACATCGACCGCGTGCGGCGCGACCTCGGGCCGCTGTGGGACTTCCTGCCCGAGGGGGGGCTGTACCACGACGAGCACGCGTATCTGAAGGAAGAGGGCAACGGGGCGCCGGTCGCGGTCGCGGAGCCGGCGATCGCTTAGGCTCCGGCCTTGGTCGCCTGCGCGCGCGCTTTGAGGTCGCGCATCGCCGCCAGCGGGTCGCTCTGGCGGTAGACAGCGTTGCCCGCCACGAAGACGTCGGCGCCGGCGGCCGCGAGGCGCCCGATGGTCTCGGGGCCGACGCCGCCGTCGGCCTGCACGAGGAGCTGCGTGCCCTGCGCCGCGCGCCAGCCCGCCGCCCACGCGACCTCCGCGAGCGTTGCCTCGCGGAACGCCTGCGCGCTGAACCCCGGATAGACGCTCATCGGCAGCAGCAGATCCAGTTCGCCCAGCACGGGCTCGACCTCGGCCACGGCCGTGTCGGGGCGGAGCGCGAGCCCGACGCGCGCCCCCGTGCGGCGGAAGGCGGCGAGCGAGTCGCGCAGGATCGCGAAGTCGATGGCGTGCAGGACGGCCGCCGGGGAAAGCCGCGGCGGCCCGGCCGGGGCCGCCGCGTCGGCGCCGCCGGAGCGCGCCCCCTCCCCCGCCGAGCGCACCGGCGCCGGCCAGCCGGGGCCCGCCGCGCCGCGCGCCTCGACGTGGAAGGAGAGCCAGTCGGCCCCCGCCTCCCGGAAGGTCGGCGCGTAGCCCACCGGGTCGTGGATCATGAGGTGCACGTCGAGCGGCAGCTCGGTCATCCGGCGGATGGCCCGCACGATGACCGGTCCGAAGGTGAGGTTGGGCACGAACTGGCCGTCCATGACGTCGAGATGCAGCCAGTCGGCGCCCTGCTCGGCCAGAGCGATCTGCTCGCCGAGGCGCGTCCAGTCGGCGCTCAGGAGCGAGGGCGAGAGGATGACGCCGCCGCTCACGGGATCACCTGGCCGGCGACCTTGAGGACCAGCGCCTGGCCGCGCCGGATGCGCGTGCCGGGCAGCGGGACCTGCTCGACGATCGAGGCCAGCCGGCCGACCTCGCCGGCCACCTGCACGGCGAATCCCAGAGCCTCGAGGTCGTTCTTCACCGACTTCACATCGCGGCCGCGCAGGTCGGGCATCAAGTAGCGCTCCGTGGGCGAGCCGCGGCTCACCAGGATGCTGACCGCCGTGCCGCGCGAGATCACCGACTGGGCCCCCGGCTCGGTAGCCACCACCAGCCCGCCGCCGACCTCGTCCGAGAAGGCCTCCACCGTCTCGCCGAGCTGCAGGCCCGAGCGCGACAGCAAGAGCGAGGCGCCCCGCTTGGACTCGCCGTAGAGCACCGGCAGCGAGGCGTACTCCTCGCCCAGGCTCACCAGCACGCTCACCGAGCGGCCGCTGCGCACCACGTCGTTGACGGGCGGGTCCTGCCAGAGGATGAAGCCCTTCGGCACCGCCGGGTCGAACTGCTCGCCGCGCACCGAAAGGCGCAGCCCCATCTGCCCTAGCACGCGCTCGGCCTGGCGCGCGTTGAGGTTGGAGAGGTCGGGGATGCGCACTTCCGAGCCGCGGTGCACCCACTGCGGCATGACGACGTAGTTGAAGAGCCCGAGGCCGGTGAAGAAGGCGGCGGCGGCGACCAGGGCGGTGGTGAGGAGGGCCCGGAACGGACGCCGGGCGCGCCGCGGGCGGTACGGGCCGGCCGGGGCGGAGTCGTCCGCCGGAGCGGAGGCGGCCACGCGTTCCGTGACCGGTTCGCTCGCGGGCTCGCGAATCTCGTCCCTCACGCCGTCTCCCCCGCCGTCGGGGCTGCGCCGCCGGCCTCGCCTCCCGACCGCTCGAACCGCGCCGCGAAAGCGCCGTCGGTGCCGTGCACGTGCGGCAGGCAGAGCAGGAACCCCTCGGGGCTCACCACGCCGGCCGGCAGCAGCGGGCGCGCGTCGGCGAGCCGGAAATCGGCGTGCTCGGCGAGGAAGCTCCTCACCCGGTCGGCCGTCTCCTCCGGCTCGAAGGTGCACACACTATAGACGAGAACGCCCCCGGGCCGCACGGCCCGGGCCCCGGCGGCGAGCAGCCCGCTCTGCACGAGCGACATGGTGGCCAGGATCTCCGGCTTCTTGCGCCAGCGCGCGTCGGCGCGCCGGGCCAGCACGCCGAGCCCCGAGCAGGGCGCGTCCACCAGCACGCGGTCGAAGGGCCTCTCCCAGACGAGGGCTGCGGCGTCGCCCTCGACCACCTGCACGCAGCGCAGGTGCAGCCGCTCGACGCCCTCGCGCAGCACCCGCACGCGCGCCGGCTGCTTGTCCACCGCCACCAGCTCGCCGCGGTCCCCCATCAGCTCGGCCAGATGGCCGGTCTTGCCGCCCGGGGCGGCGCAGAGGTCGAGCACCCGCTCGCCGGGCCGCGGCGCGAGGAGCAGGCCGACGAGGGTCTCGCTCTCGTCCTGCACCGTGCAGTCGCCGCTGGCCAGCCCCGGCAGTTCGGCGAGGTCGACCTCGCCCTCGATGTACACGCTGCTCGGCGACCACCGCCCCGGCGCCGCCTCGACGCCGGCGGCGGCCAGGCGCTTGATCAGCTCCCTGGCGTCGAGCCGCAGGCGGTTGGCGCGCAGCCCGACCCGCGCGGTGCGGTTATTCGCCTCGGTCAGCTGCAACACCTCTTCGCGCGGGTAGCTGGCGAGCCAGCGCTCGAGCAGCCACTGCGGGTGCGAGGTCAGCGCGCTGAGCGCCGCGATGCCGGCCCCCGCGGGGTCGGGCCCCGCCAGCTCGGCCAGCACCGCCTCGCGCGGCTGCTCGGCGAGTCGCCGCAGCACCGAGTTCACCAGCCCCGCCGTGCCAGGGTGCCCGTACTTGCGCGCCAGGCTCACGCTCTCCGACACCGCGGCGTGCGCCGGCACGCGGTCGAGATAGAGCAGCTGGTAGGCGCCCAGGCGCAGCGTGTTCTGGATCCAGGCGGGCAGCGTGTCGAGACCGGCGTGCACGTAGCCCGCCAGCACCGCGTCGAGGGTCCCGCGCCGGCGCAGGGTGCCCTTGACCAGCTCGTTGAGCAGCGCCCGGTCGCGCCGCTCGAGCGCGTGGCGCTCGGCGAAGCTCTCGGCCAGCTTGTCGCTGAAAGCGCCGCGGCTGTGCACGCCGACCAGCACCTGGAGCGCCAGGTCGCGCACCGAGACGGGCTGGGGCTTGCGGCGCAGGCGGGCGTGGCGGGAGCCGGGGCTCATGGCGTGGTCGGGAGCGTCAGGCGGGGCCCGGGCGGCCTACGGCTCGCTGCCCGGACAGAGGAAGTGCCCGGCGGCGCCGCGCAGGCCGTGCCACCAGTCGAGAGCGGGCATCGAGCGCTTGCCGGCGGGGCGCACGGTGACGAGCTCCAGCGCACCGCGCTGGCAGGCGACCACGACGCCCTGGGCCGGGCCGACGCGATCGGCGGCGAGGACGCGCCCCGGCGCCACGTCGCGCACCAGGCGGTCGAGCACCCGCGCGCGCTCGACGAGCAGCGCCTGGCCGTGGGCCTCGGCGCCGCCGTCGCCCCCGGCCTCGGGCTCGAAGACGGTATGCGCCCCCGGCCACGGTGTCATGGCGCGCACGTGACGGGCCACGCGCTCGGCGTCCTGCGCCCAGAGGATGACGCCGTGCTCCTTGCGCAGCTTGCGGCAGTAGGAGCCGGCCTTGAGGTCCTGGGGCGCCCGCGGCGCGGTGCCGCGCTCCACCTCGCGCAGCGTCTCGACCAGGAGCCGGGCGCCGAGGTGCGACAACCGCCCGGCCAGCTCGCCGGCGCTCTCCTCGGGCTGGATGGGCGTGTAACGCTGCAGGATCACGTCGCCGGTGTCGATGCCGGCGTTCATCCACATGGTGGTCACGCCGGTGCCGTACGCGCCCTCGAGGATGGCGCAGGCCACCGGGGCGGCGCCGCGGAAGTCGGGCAGCAGCGAAGCGTGCACGTTGATCGACCCGAGGCGCGGCACGCGCAGGAGCTCGGGTGAGAGGATGCAGCCGTAAGCCACCACCACGAAGAGGTCCGGCGCTAGCTCGCGCAGGCGGGCGAGCGCGGCCGCCGAGTTGGCGTCCTCGGGCTGCGCCAGCGTCAGTCCGCGCTCCAGCGCGAACGCCTTGACCGGCGGCACGGCCGGCTTGCGACCGCGGCCGGCCGGGCGGTCGGGCTGCACGCAGACCTCGGCCACCTCGAAGCGCGCCTCGGCCAGGGCCGCCAAGGACGGCACCGCGAACTGCGGCGTTCCCATGAACACGACGCGCATCGGCGGCGGTCCTCCCCTTCCGTTCGAGCCCTAGGCGGGCGGCGGGCCGGCGGTCCGCGCCGCCGCCTCTTCCCGGCCCTTCTCCTCGATCTCCCGCAACTGCTGCTTGTGGCGCTGGCGGCGCAGGGCGCCCAGGCGGTCGATATACAGGACGCCGTTGAGGTGGTCCACCTCGTGCTGCACGGCGCGGGCGAAGAGCCCCTCGCAGGTGAAGGAGATCGGCTCGCCCTTCTCGTCGAGGGCCTTGACGTCCACCTGCAGGACCCGGCGCATCTCGTCGTAGAGGCCCGGCACCGACAGGCAGCCCTCGTCGTCGGTCTGCGCGCCGCGCGGGTTCGACCACTCCGGGTTGATGAGCGCCAGGCGGACGATCTTCTCGTCTTCCCGGGGGATGCCGAGCACCGCGATGCGCAGGCTGACGCCGACTTGCGGCGCGGCCAGGCCGACGCCGTTGTGGGCGTGCATGGTGTCGTACATGTCCCGGATGAGGCGCCGGTGCGCGTCGGTGATCTCGGTCACCGGCTCCGCCTTGCGGCGCAGCACCGGGTCGCCGAGGATGCTCAGAGGTAGAACCGCCATGCGTGAGGGCTCCCGGGTGTCTCCGCGGGTCGGCCGCGCCTACTCCCCCGCCGCTCCGCTCCGCGCCGCTACCGCCTTGCTGCGCTCGATGGACTGCAGCGCCAGGTAGCGGTCCCCGAACTTCTCCAGGTTCTCCATCTCGGTCAGGTACCGGTCGTAGTGGCGCTCCTCCTCGGCCACCAGGTCCTCGAACAGGCGCTTGCTGGTGGCGTCGGCGTTGGCGCCGCACTCGGCCGCCCAGGCGTTGTAGTCCTTGGCGCTCTGCTCTTCCATCCCGGCCGCGCACTCGAGCATCTGGCGCACGTCGCGGAGCGGGCGGATCTCGCCGCCGACCCGCATCTTCACGTCGCCCTTGAGGAACAGGATGCGCTCGGCCGTGCGCTCGACGTGCAGCATCTCCTCGATCGCCGTCTTCTTGAAGAGATTGGCCAGCAGGTCGTAGCCCTGGTCGTCGCAGTGGAAGTGGAAGTACATGTACTGGTGGACGGCGGCGAGCTCGTCGGCCGCCGCCTGGTTGAGCAACTCGATGCTCTTCTCGTGCATGGTGACCTCCCGGGGGTGCGGGGTGAGGCTACTTCTGCGGCTGCACCCCGACGACCGACTGCTTGGTGAACTCGACCTTGACGTTCTCGGAGATGCGCAACATCACCGTCGCCTCCTTGACGTCGGTCACCTCGCCGTAGACGCCGCCGGCGGTGACCACGCGGTCGCCGCGCTTCAGCGCGCCGATCATCTTCTGCAGATCCTTCTGGCGCTTGGCTTGCGGGCGCAGCACCAGGAAGTAGAAGATGACGAAGACGAGGATGAGCGGCAGGAACTGGAAGATCATGACCAGCGGCCCGCCCGCC
This sequence comes from uncultured bacterium, assembly GCA_964386525.1. GTDB lineage: Bacteria > Eisenbacteria > RBG-16-71-46 > RBG-16-71-46 > DASYSL01 > CAYLSO01. The sequence continues at coordinate 1,517 of CAYLSO010000169.1, read as the reverse complement.
TGGGCGGCCCCGCCGGCTTGTGCGTACGCGACGTCCATCATGTGGACCTCCGGGCGAGGGGCTCGGCCGCCTCGCCGCTCGTGTAGCGTTCGTGAAACGCGCGCCGCCAGGCCGTGAAGCGGTCCGCCAGCACCGCCGCCCGCGCCGCCCGCAGGGTGTGGAGCAGGAAGTGGACGCTGTGCAGGCTCGCCAGCCGCATGCCGAGGATCTCGTCCACGGCGAAGAGATGGCGGACGTAGGCGCGCGTGAAGTGACGACAGGTGTAGCACCCGCAGTCCGGGTCGAGCGGGCGCGGGTCGCGCGCGTAGGCGGCGTTCTTCACCACCAGGCGCCCGCGGGAGGTGAACACCGTCCCCCTGCGCGCGTTGCGTGTGGGCATGACGCAATCGAAGAGATCCACGCCGCGCGCCACGGCCTCGACCAGATCGTCGGGGGTGCCGACCCCCATAAGATAGCGGGGTCGCCCCTCCGGCAAAAGGGCCGTGTCGCCGGCCACCAGGGCGTGGCCGAGGTCGCGCTCCTCCCCCACCCACAGGCCGCCCAGCGAGTAGCCGTCGAACGGCATCCCGGTCAGCGACTTGGCGCACTCGGCGCGCAGGCCGGGGTGCGTGCCGCCCTGCACGATGCCGAACAGCGCCGGTACCGTCCCGCCGGCATCCGCCAGCTCGCGGGCCCGGACCAGGCCGCGCCCCGCCCAGCGCACGGTGCGGCGCATGGAGTCCTCGGCCACCACCGTATCGCTGGGGTACGGCAGGCACTCGTCGAACGACATCATGACGTCGGTGCCCAGCGCCGTCTGAACCTCGACGGCGCGCTCGGGCGTGAGGCGGTGCGCCGACCCGTCGAGGTGCGAGCGGAAGAGCACGCCCTCCTCGGTCACCTTACGCATCTGGGCCAGCGACAGCACCTGGAAGCCGCCCGAGTCGGTGAGCACGGCGCGCGGCCAGCTCATGAAGGCGTGCAGGCCGCCCATGGCGCGCACCAGTTCTTCGCCGGGGCGCAGCATCAGGTGGTAGGTGTTGGCCAGGATGATCTCGGCGCCGGCCTCGAGCAGGTCGGCGGGCGACAGCGTCTTGACCGTCGCCTGCGTGCCCACCGGCATGAAGGCGGGCGTGCGCACCGCGCCGTGGCGGGTGTGCATCACGCCGGCACGGGCGCGGCTGTCGGGGTCGCGGTGCAGGAGGTCGAAGCGCAGGGGGGCGGTCATGTCGCCCGCATCTTGCACGCGCGGCGCGCCGCGGCTCAAGGGGTGGGGGCGGCGACGCGGCGGCCGCGGCTGCGGGCGGCGGGGTCAGCGCGCGAGCCCCGCCCGCAGCGCGACGAAGAGCCAGTTGCCGACCAGCGCCCCGCCGAGCGCCAGCCGCCAGGGCAGCGGCAGCCCGCGCGGGACGACGGGCACGCGCCGGGCCGCCGCCAACCACAGCGGGGCGATGAGCCCCCCGGCGACGAACGCGAGCCCGCCGGTCGCCAGCAGCGGATTGGCCGCCAGAGCGTCCGGCCAGCGGCCCTCCGCCAGG
>CAYLSO010000168.1:0-4898 GCA_964386525.1 uncultured bacterium | reverse complement strand
GATCTCGCCCATGGTGATGTTCACCGCGACGCCCTTCAGGCCGAACCAGCCCGGCGCCAGCGTGATGAACACGTAGGCATAGACCGGGAAGAACAGCACCTGGAAGATCGAGTTGAACGCCACCAGGCCGGCGCAGTACTCGCTGTCGCCCTTCGCGAGATCGTTCCAGACGATGACCATGGCGATGCAGCGCGCCAGGCCGATCAGGATGAGCCCCACCATGTACTCGGGCTGGTCGCGCAGGAAGATCACCGCGAGGCCGAACATCAGGATCGGGCCGACCACCCAGTTCTGCGCCAGCGAGAGCGCGAGCACCCGCCCGTCGCGGAAGACGCGGCCCATCTCCTCGTAGCGTACCTTGGCCAAGGGTGGGTACATCATGAGGATGAGGCCGATGGCGATGGGGATGGAGGTCGTGCCGACGCTGAAGCGGTTCAGGAACGGTACCACGCCCGGGAGCAGGTAGCCGCCGCCGACTCCCACGGCCATGGCGAGGAAGATCCAGAGCGTCAGGAAACGGTCCAGGAAGGAAAGCTTGCCGACGATACCGCCCGACCTCGGGTTCCTGGATGAGTCCGCCAAGGAGAGAGTCCTTGCGGCAGCGTCCTTCGTCATTGGACCTGCTCCTTCGTGGCGTCGGCAGGCCGCGTCGCCTCATCGATCAGACTGCGGACGAGCCCCTCGATGCGGTCGCGCACGGCACGGAAGCCGGCATCATCCATGTCCTTCGGATCAGGCAGATCCCAGTCGAGCCGATGCCGGGCCGGCAGATGTGGACAGGCGTCGCCGCAGCCCATCGTCACTGCGTAGTCCCAACGCACGCGCGGCAGATCATCGAGCCCCTTCGAGAGCTGGGGCCTCAGGTCGACGTCCTTCTCGGCCATGAACTGGATCGCGCGCGGGTTGACCTGGCCCGACGGACGCGAGCCGGCGCTGGAGATCGCGACGCGCCCGCTTCCCAGCGTACGTGCGAACCCTTCCGCCATCTGGGAGCGGCAGGAGTTCTCGACGCAGACGAAGAGGAGGTGGGGGAGCCTCTCAGGCACGCTGTCGCTCCCTGCGGCGAATCCGGCGCGCTTGCGGGCGTGGAAGGGTTGTGAGCCGGGCAGGCGTGGTCTTGCATAGATCGACTAGGGGCACGGCCCGCACCTCGCGCAGGCGCTTGCGGTCCGCCACGATGCGGGGGTCGCGGTCCATCGATCCGTGAAGCAGCGCGAGGACCGCCTTGGCGTAGGGGTTCTGCCCGTCGTGCGAGAGGGCGTACTCGATCCACTTGCCGTCACGCCGATCCTCGACGAGGCCAGCTGTCCTGAGGATCGCAAGGTGCTTCGAAACCGTGGATGGGGCAAGGCCGAGCACCGCCTGCACCTGGCAGACACAGAGGCCACCGCCCTCGAGAAGCTTGAGGATGCGGGTGCGGGTCGGGTCGCCAGCTGCTTTGAGTGCGAGCTCGAGGTCACGCATGGGTTCGTCTCCTCCTGTCATTCCGTCACATGGCGAAGTGTAGGTCTGTCCGCCCGCCTCGTCAACATCTGAGAACTGGCTGGGTCCCGGGCGGGTCCAACGACGACAGGCGCGGCTCGTGGGGAGTCACGCCCCGGAACTGAGCGAGGTTGACGCCACCCTGGCGCAGTTCTTGACGGTTAGCTTGCGAGGCCAGGCAGTGTATCCTCCTTTGGCGGCAGGGCACGACCCACGCCGGGGCTGTGGGCGTGGCCCAGCGGTGAAGCAATCGGCCGTCGGAAGGGAGGAGCACATGCAGAAGTGGGAATACAAGATTGTCGATTCGAAGGACGTGCCATCCGATGGGATCTTCAAAGGCAAGAATCGCGCGGCACTCGAAGCCTACCTGAATGGGTTCGGAGAAGAAGGTTGGGAATTGGTCAACATCGATTCTCTTGAACTTGAAGGAAGGACCGAGTTCGTAGGCGTCGCCAAGCGGGGGAAGCGTCTCTGATTGTTGGCCGTCAGACTGGAGACGCTCATCGCAAAGCGCGGGCTTTCGCGCATCGCGAGCGCGGCGCGCACGTTGATGCGCGGGCTCGGAACGGCCCGGGGGCCCATTCCCCTTCCTGGACGTAAGCTCTTGTGTCTTCACCCCTAACCGCGTTGCCTGCTTGACCTGCTTGATTCGTCGCAGCTCTTGAGTCCTGAGCCTCGCCGCCGGGCCTACGCCCTCGCTTCAGCCTTCAAACCCTGGCAAGCCAGGGAAATAGCCTGCGATCGCGTGCAACGCGATCGAGACGCCGCGCTTTGCAATGAGCGTCTCCACTACAGATGCCCGGTGGCGTTTCTGTAGGCGGGGTGGCCCCCGCCTCGACCGCGAGCGAGACCGGAACGGGATGGGCCCCAGCTGTGCCGCTGAGCACCGCTCTCTGTGCGCGGCGTAGCGTGTGCGTCTAGTCGAGCACCACCACCCGGGTCACACGCACGCTCGTGCCTTGCCGCAGAGCTACGAGGTAGAGCCCGGGCGCCAGGCGCCGGCCTTCGCGGAGGTCGAGCGCGTGACGCCCGACGCCGAGCGAGCCCACCTCGCGTGCGGCCATGCGGCGTCCGGCCACGTCGAACAGCTCGATCGAGGCCGCCCCCGCACTCGCGAGCGTGAACCGCACCGTCAGCGGGCCTCCCCGAGAGGGATTCGGGCGCATGGGATCGAGGGCAAGCGCGAGGGAGGCGTCACCGGGCACGTCCACCGAGCCGCCACCGAGATAGCCGTCTGCCAGGACGCGCTGGGCGTAGATGTCGTTGGTGCCGTTGCGGCCGTCCTCCCAGGCGACGATGGCGCCGCTCTCGCCGTCGGAGGCGAGGGCGGGCCAGAGCTGCGAACCGGCGGCGAGGCAGACGGCCACGCCATCGGCCCCCCACCGGGGTTTGCCGCCGCTCGTGACGCGTTGCGCGTACACATCGCCCGAGCCGGTGCGCTGATCGAACCAGGTGACGATGGCTCCCGACCGGCCGTCTGCGACGATAGTGGGGAAGGTCTGCTCAGCGGCGGCGTCACAGAGTGCTACGCCGTCGGCCGTCCACTGGAAGAGGCCGGCGGCCGAGACTCGCTGGGCGTAGATGTCGTGGCTCCCCAAGCCGCGGCCATCCACCCAGGTGAGGATGGCCCCGCCTGCGTCATCCGATGCCATGGCCACCCCGGCCTGTTCGCCGGCGGCGGTGCAGAGGGCCATGCCATTGGGCGCCCACAGGACCGCGCCGGCGGCCGAGACCCGCTGCGCGTAGATGTCGAGCGCCTGGCTGCGCATGTCCGCCCAAGCGACGATGGCTCCCCCCGCACCGTCGGGCACGATATCCGGATTCGATTGATCGTAAAGGGCCGTGCAGAGGGCCACGCCGTTGGGCGTCCACTGGACCGCGCCACCCGCTGAGATCCGCTGGGCGTAGATCTCGGCGCTGCCGAACCCACTGCCGCTCCGCTGGTCCTCCCAGGTGACGATGGCGCCACCCGCCCCGTCCGCGGCGATCCTGGGCTCCGTCTGTTCGCCCAGGGCGGTGCAGAGGGGCGCGCCATTGGCCGTCCACTGCGGCACGCCACCGGCGGAGATCCGCTGAGCGTAGATGTCGTTGCCAACGACCAAGACGCTGCGGTGGTCCTGCCAGGTGACGATGGCCCCGCCCGCGCCGTCCGCCACGATCGTGCAGGATAGCTGGTCATCGAAGGCGGTGCAGAGGGCCACGCCGTCGGCCGTCCACTGGGGGAAGCCAGCGGCGGAGACCCGCTGGGCGTAGATGTCGGAATACTCGCCGCCCCGCCGGTCTTGCCAGGCGACGATGGCGCCGCCCGCCCCGTCCGCGGTGATGCTGGGCATGAACTGGCTGCTGGCGGCGGTGCAGAGGGGCACGCCGTCGGGGGTCCACAAGAGCACGCCGTCGGCGGACACTCGTTGCGCGTAGACGTCGGACGCTCCGGTGCGGTTGTCGTACCAGGTGATGATGGCCCCGCCCGCGCCGTCCGGAACCACGGTGGGGCGCCACTGGAAGTCCACCGCGGTGCACAGTGGCACGTTGACGAGCGGATCGGTGGGCCATGCTGCGACGGTAGGGCGCGGCAGTAGACCAACAACCGCTACCAGCAGCAAGCCTGTCAGGCGAGTTCGAGCATGGGTGCGCATGAGAGAGTCCCCCGGGAAAGCCGTCCCGGCGGGCAGCGGCCGCCCTTTGGATCCGCGCTCGTGGAAGGTGAGCGATTCTAGAATGACTGGGCCTCAAGTCTAGCACCGGCCGGGCAAGGGCTCATACGAGCTGCAGGGCGCGGGGGCGGTGTCGTTCCAGTGAACATCCCTGACTCCCTCGGGGGGGCTGAGGTGCCGGCGAGTGAGGACGGCACCCGCGCCGCGCCCGAAATGCGGCATCGAGACCGGCGCAACAGCCCCAGAAACGGCATGCCCCTCGGCGCGAGGGACCGAAACGCGTCCCGATCAGCCGCCAGAGCCATCGTTTTGCGGCATCGGACCCGTCTCTCAGGCCCCAAAAGGGGCATGGTTTTCGAGTTCTCGGGCCGCCTGCCGTCTTCGGCGCGAGGGGGAGAAGCGCCGCATGGAGCTGCCCCGGTTCCGTGGATGGTGAACATCTGCGGAATCACCGGCCCAGCGCGGGATGGCTTTTCTGCCCTGCGTCCCCCGACCTCTGAGTCGGGGCGACCCGAAATCGTAGCTCCCCGGGCATCCTTGGAGGTCCCTTCCCGACGACGCAGCTGTGAGAGGGAGTGCGTGCCTCCTTAGAGAACCAGGACAGAACACGGACAGTGCAAGTGACTTGATGGGCGGCCGTTGCCGCCCATCGGTGCACTTGCCGGCGAGATCTAGCAGCGTAGTCGTGAAAATGGAGACACACGGCTTGCGCGCGACCGGGCGACTTCTCCGAAACCGCGTTGCTGCGATCGGGGGCGCGAT
>CAYLSO010000167.1:0-2336 GCA_964386525.1 uncultured bacterium | reverse complement strand
CAGCCGGCGTAGAGGGTGGCGTCACCGGTGAAGCCGCCGCCGGGGTTCTCGTTGGGCACGACCAGGACATCGAACTGCTGGAGGTCGAAGCCGTTGGCGTAGTAGGTGCACTGCCCAGAGCCGATCTCGCCGACCACGTCGTTGCAGATCTGGCCGAGCGGATTCGGAAGCTGATTGGCGGCGATGGCGGCCTCGAGATCGGCGAGGTCGCCGTCGATGGTGATCGAGACCGCCGCTGCGGCGGGCACCGCCCACAGCGCCGGAACGAATAGCGCCAGGATGGTGCCCAGCAGCAGAGTCCGCAAACATCGGGTGTTCATGCCACGCATGATCTTTCTCCTCATCGGTGCTTCGGATGGAATGCACCGTGCGTTCTTGGGGATAGCAGCGAGCCGGTTCTGCGCTCGGTCATGAGCCGTGCGATTGAGGGTCTCCGCCCGTCCCTGGAAATGGAAAACCGCGTCGCTGCCGTGCGCCGCCCGTGAGTGGGAGTCCTCTGAAACGAGAGGCAGGCAAGCGCCCCTCGGAAAGCAGGTTGAGTATCCTCCGGGCGCGGGGAGGTCGTCAACGCAAAAGCGCGCCGCCGGCCGGGGCTTGCCTCCCCGGACGGCCGTCGGCCGAGGGTCGTAGTCCAGGGGGGGGCGTTGCGCTAGACAAAACTCGGGGCAGGCCGGCCGTCGCGGGGGCACCGCCCCGGGGGAAAAGCGAGCGGCCCCGCGCCCGAAGGCACGGGGCCGCCGCTACCCGAGCCGGGTGGGCGCAATGGCCCAGCCCGGCCGGGGACCAGCTACCGCAGGTAGAGGATGCGGGAGACGGCGTCGACGCGCTGGCCGCCCACGAACGCGCGCAGGAAGTACACCCCGTGCGTCGCGGCGCCACCGTCGTCACCGCGGCCGTCCCAGCTCACCTGATAGCGGCCCGCCGCCTGGAAGCCGCTCACCAGCGAGCGGATCTGACGGCCGGCCACGTTGTAGATGCCGATCTGGACGTCCGCGCCCGCGCCCGCGTTGACCGCGTAAGCGATGGTCGTGGTCGCCGTGAACGGGTTGGGCGTCGGGCGGTAGAGCTCCAGCGAGGTGCTCACCGAGCCCGACTCTGGGCTGATGTCGCCGGTGCCGGCCGACTTCAGCGGGCCGCCGCGGCCACCGCGGCTGGACTCCGCCTGCTTGGCGTGCTTGCAGTCGTGGATCTGGACGTTGCCGCCATCGACGTAGCCCTCGGTCGCGAACACGATCTCGTCGGTGTCGCTGTCGCGGACCTCGATGCGGTAGAAGTCCGGCGTGCCGCAGCCGCCATTGCGGTCGGGCTGGTTGCCCGGCTCGCCGTGGTCCTCGGCGCGCGCCGTAAACGTGGCGTTGCCCTCGCGGGCCCCGCCGTTGAGGCTGTACCTGCCGGTGCCGCCGTAGTTGATCCAGTTGGCGTCGCCGGCAGGATGGCACGGACCGGCGTTGCCGTCGTTGCCACAGGCCAGCACGTGCGCGTCCCAGCTGTGGAAGTTGAACACCTCTTCCTTGCCGATGCGCTCGATGTGCTGCCACGAGCCGCTCGGCGGGGGACCCACGTTGCCGCCGTAGGTGCTCTCCTTGTTGCCGGACTTCGTGCTGCCGTTGAGGAACCCGCCCATGGTCAGCCAGCAGCAGGTCTCGACGCAGGGCTTGGTCTGGAACACGAACTCGCACGTGTTCTTGCAGTTGTTGGCGTCGGTGACCTCGAGCGTGTAGGTTCCCGCGACGCTCACCGTGATGCAGCGCGTGGTGGCGCCGGTCGACCACAGGTAGGTGTAGCCCGCGACGTCGAGACCGCACAGCTCGGCGCTCTCGCCCTCGCAGATCGGTTCCGCCGGACCGCTGATGGAGCAGGCCGGAACCACGTACACCGAGAGGGTCTTCTCGCAGGTGCTCTTGCAGCCGTTGGCGTCGGTGATCTCGAGGCCGTACACGCCCGCCGCGTTGACCGTGATGCAGCGGGTGGTGGCGCCGGTCGACCACTTGTAGGTCAGGCCGGCGACGTCGGGACCGCAGAACTCAGCCGAGCCGCCTGTGCAGATGGCGTCGGGGCCGGTGATGGAGCACTCGGGCAGCGGGTTGACCACCAGCGTCTTCTCGCAGGTGCTCTTGCAGCCGTCGACGTCGGTCACTTCCAGCGTGTAGGTGCCGGCCGTGTTGACGTTGATGCAGCGTGTGGTGGCGCCGGTAGACCACTTGTAGCTCAGGCCCGCCACGTCGGGACCGCAGAACTCGGCCGAGCCGCCGATGCAAATGGCGTCGGGACCGGTGATCGCGCACTCCGGCTTGGTGCAGTTGACGGAGGCGACGTCCTCGTCAATGGCCGACGCG
>CAYLSO010000166.1:0-9463 GCA_964386525.1 uncultured bacterium | reverse complement strand
CTTCCCCACCGACGAGTGGTCGCTGGGGCGCTTCGACGGCACCGCGCTCTACGAGCACCTCGACCCGCGCATCGGCCACCACCCCGACTGGGGCACCTACATCTTCAACTACGGCCGCAACGAGGTGCGCAACTTCCTGCTGGCCAGCGCCCTCTACTGGCTCACCGAGATGCACGCCGACGGGATGCGCGTCGACGCCGTGGCCTCGATGCTCTACCGCGACTACAGCCGCCGTGCCGGCGAGTGGCTCCCCAACCGCTTCGGCGGGCGCGAGAACCTCGAGGCCATCGAATTCCTGCGGCGCGTCAACGAGCTGGCGCACGCCCGCCACCCCGGGGCCCTGATGATGGCCGAGGAATCGACCGCCTGGCCCGGCGTGAGCCGGCCGACCCACGCCGGCGGGCTGGGCTTCGGCTTCAAGTGGAACATGGGGTGGATGCACGACACGCTGCTCTACTTCACCAAAGACCCCATCCACCGCCGCTTCCACCACAACCTGCTGACCTTCGGCCTGCTCTACGCCTGGGCCGAGAACTTCGTGCTGCCGCTCTCCCACGACGAGGTCGTGCACGGCAAGCGCTCGCTACTCTCCAAGATGCCCGGCGACCGCTGGCAGAAGTTCGCCAACCTGCGCTCGCTCTACGGCCACATGTGGGCGCACCCGGGCAAGAAGCTGCTCTTCATGGGCGGCGAGTTCGGGCAGTGGGACGAGTGGAACGTCAACAAGAGCCTCGACTGGCACGTGCTCCTGGGCGCCGAGCACAGCGGCCTCTTGGCCCTGGTGCGCGATCTCAACCGCATCTACCGCGGCGAGCCGGCCCTGTGGGAGGCCGACGCCGAGCCGGCCGGCTTCCAGTGGATCGACGTCAACAGCGCCGACGACAACCTCATCGCCTACATGCGCATCGCGCCGTCCAGCGACCGCCGCATCGTCTGCGTGTGCAACCTCTCGCCGGTGCCGCGCGTCGGCTACCGCCTGGGGCTGCCGCGCCCCGGCTTCTACAAGGAGCTGCTCAACACCGACTCGGCCCTCTACGCCGGCAGCAACATGGGCAACGCCGGCGGCGTGCAGGCCGAGGCCCACCCGTGGCGCGAGTTCGCCTGGTCGGCGCCGGTCACCCTGCCGCCGCTGGCCACGGTCTGGTTCGAGGCGCCGGGGCCGTAGGTCCGCCGGGACGCGGCTCGAGGCGGTCCGCGGCGACATCACGCAGCAGGCGGACGACGCCATCGTCAACGCCGCCAACCCCACGCTGCTGGGGGGCGGCGGGGTCGATGGCGCCATCCACAGGGCCGCGGGACCCGAGTTGCTGACGGAGTGCGCCACACTCGGCGGCTGCCCCACCGGCGAGGCCCGTATCACGCGCGGCTACCTGCTGCGGGCGCGCTGGGTCATCCATACGGTCGGCCCGGTGTGGCACGGCGGCTTCGGCCGCGAGCCAGAGCTGCTGCGCCGCTGTTACGCCAGCGCCGTCGCCCTGGCGGCCGCGCGCGGCTTGCGCTCCCTCGCCTTCCCCTGCATCAGCGCCGGCGCCTACGGCTATCCCCCCGAGGCAGCGGCGCCGGTGGCCGTGGCCGCCGTGCGGGCGGCCGTGGCGCAGCCGCCGAGCCTCGAGCTGGTACGCTTCGTCTGCTTCCGCGCCGGGGACCTGGAGATCTACCGGGAGTTGCTCGGGTCGTAGGCTGCCGGCGCCCCCGATCCGGCGTTGCTTTCTGCCGTGCGGGGCGTATACTTTCTGGCGGCTCGATGGGAGCGCCCTGCTCCGGAGTAGGCCCCGGCCCCGCCCCACCCTCGGCTCGCGGCTGTTCCGCCCCCTTGCCCGTCGCTTCCGGTTGGCTACTCCGAAGTCATCCATCCGACCACCACCCCGGGGGTGATGCCATGAGACCGCGAGACCACTGGATCCGCCGGGCCGGGGCGATCTCGGCCCTGGCCTTGTTCTCGATCCCCGCCTTCGCCGCCGCCGGCCCGCCGGCGGCCCCCGCCACACAGGAGACCCAGACCGCCGTCGCCGCGCCGGCCCCCTTGCCCGGCGCACGCCTCCTCCCCCCGCCGACCGCGGAGGAACGCGCGCTGGCCGCGATCCAGGAAGAGGGGCGGCATCGCGTGCGCGAGCTGGCGTTCCAGATGCAGCCCGGCTTCCCCGACGCGGCGCGCCGGTCGCTGCTGGAGCGGATCGGCGCTCTCAAGGCCGAGTGCCGCGAGCGCTTCCTGCGAGCCAGGCAGGACCTCGCGCGCGAGCGCGGCGATGGGCCCGCGGCCCAGGCCGCCCTGGGAACGGCGTCCCCGACCGGGGCGCAGTGGAACTGCAGCGCCAGCGACAACACCGCCGTCTGCGCCGAGCCCGGGAATCAGTCGGACCTGGACATGGTCCCGGTCGGCAACGGCGGCATGACCCTGGTCTGGGCGGACGACCGCTTCGGCAACCTGGACCTCTTCGCCCAGCGTCTCCGGCCCTCGGGATTCCGGGAGCAGGCGTGGCCTCAGAGCGGATACGTCGTCTGCGCCGCCAGCGGACACCAGGCGGGCGTCCGTGGGGTCACGGACGGCGTGGGCGGGGCGATCCTCCTCTGGACGGACGAACGCGGCGGGAACCGGGACGTCTACGCCCAGCATCTGCCGGTCTCGGGAATCATCGAGCCGCCGTGGCCGGCGGCCGGCCTCCCGGTCAGCACGAAGCCCGCGCACCAGGACGTGGAGGATGCCCTTTCCGATGGGGCCGGCGGGGCCTTCGTCGTCTGGATCGAATGGAACGGAGCCGACAACGACGTCTACGCGCTCCGCGTGCTGGCCTCCGGCGTGGTCAATCCCACCTGGCCGGCAGCCGGACGCAGGCTCGGTCCCGTCACCGGCAACCAGAGCCAGCCCCGGATGACGGCGGACGGGTCCGGCGGGGCCATCGTCGCCTGGACCGACTCCCGCAGTGGCGCCCATGCGGTCTATGCCCATCACTTGAGCGCATCCGGGGTCCTGGATCCGGCGTGGCCGGCGGACGGCCTGAAGGTGGCCACCGGCTCCGAGGTCGGGACCCAGCCGCAGATCGTCTCCGACGGCGACGGCGGAGCGATCGTCGTGTGGCAGGGGTTCGCCTCCGGCCACTACCGGGCCCTCGCCCAGCGGCTGCGGTCCTGGGGGGCTCGCGATCCCGCCTGGCCCGCCGCCGGGCTGGCGGTGGCGCCGGTGGCCGCGGATCAGTCGGAGATGCAGGCTCTGTCCGACGCTGCAGGCGGCGCCTGCGTGGCCTGGGCGGACGCCCGGCCCGGCGACCACGACATCTATCTGCAGCACGTGCGGGGCGCCGGGAGCGTGGATCCGGCCTGGCCGGCGGGCGGCCGCGTCGTGTGCGCGTCCAGCGGGGACCAGGTGCAGCCCGTCCTGGCCTCCGACGGCGACGGCGGGATCTTCGTCGCTTGGCACGACGCGCGCAGCGGCACGGTCGACGTCTATGCCCATCGCGTGTCGGCGGCCGGCGTCCTCGACACCCGCTGGCCGGCGGGCGGCCGCGCCCTCTGTACGGCGCCCGCCGACCAGTTCGACATCTCCCTGGCGCCGGACCAAGCCGGCGGGGCGATCGCGGCCTGGACCGACCAGCGCTCGGCGGCCACCACCGGCGCCGACATCTACGCCCAGCGGGTGGGCCCCGACGGCGATCTCGACGACCGCTACGAGCCCAACGACGCCTGTGCCGAGGCGGCGCTCCTGCCCTCGGGGGTCGCCGAGGGCGTCATCGTCGCCAGCGGCGACGACGACTGGTACGTCTTCGACGTGCCGCGCAGCGGCCGTCTCCTGGTCGACATGGATTACCTGCAGGAGCGCGGCGACATCGACATCGCGCTCTTCGCGGGCTGCGGCGGGCCGATCGTGGCCGGCTCCGGCGGCGTCACGGGCAGCGAGTACCTGGAGTACACCAACCTGGGCCCGGCCACGAGCTTCTACCTGCGCGTGTTTCTCTACTCCGGCTCCTGTAACGAGTACTGGATGCAGTCCGAGATCCACGGCACGTCGAACATCAGGGCGACGTGGACGCCGGCGGACTGGTCGTCGCCGATCGTCCCCCTCGACCATTCGTACAGCAGCAGCCCGGTGCTCCTGCCAGCGGAGTTGCCGAGCCGACCCGCCATGACCTACCCCCAGTGGGCGGCCCTGCACGACGGCCCCCATCTCCTGCCGCCCTGGAGATCCGAGCTCTATCTGGATCAGGCGGAGTTCGTCGGGTACGACGACCAGCCCGACGGCAACGCGCCCGGTCCCTACCTGTTCCTGAACTACGCCGCCTTCTGGGTGCGCGGCGGGCGCCACAGCCTGACCCATTGGCTGGACGCCGGGCAGCAGGTCCTCGAGACCGACGAAGCCGACAACACGTGGACGGGACAGTGGGTCTGGAGCCCGCTCGTCCTCGGTTTCCAGGCGCCCGTGGTCCGCGTCTCTGCGCCGCCCGACCCCGGCTACGGCGCGCAGCCGAACTGCGACGGCATGGAGTTCGCGCACGCCAGCGGCCGGGCGTGGGTCACCGGCCTGGCCCCGCAGGACGCGCTCGACGACTACGATCTCTGGGTCTACGGCGACCCCTATGCGGGCAGCCTCGCGGGATTCAGCGACGTGCTCAAGCTCTCGACCTCGACCGGCCCCTACACGGACTTCGTGGCGGGCGACTACTCCGGCACCCCCCTCACGGTCTACCCGGCGGCGATCCGCTGGGCGGCGGTCGCGGGGCAGCCCTTCACCGTCGACCAGAGCGACGCCCGCTCGCGGCAGGGCAACCTGAGCTGGAGCACCGGACAGCCCGAGGTCCGCTGGCTGGCCCAAGCGCTGGCCGCACAGCGGCTGGTCGACGTCTACGAGATGAGACTGGATGCCGGGCAGACCGCCTACCTGTCGCTGCACTCGACGCTCGGCGCGGACGGCGTGCGCTTCGAGGTGTTCCCGCCGGGGAGCGGCGGGGTCCACGCGCGCGGCGAGGGGGTTTCCTCGGCGACCTCGGGCGACTACCAGATCCTCACCTACGGCGCCCAGCCGGCCGGTCGGTACCCCGTGGTGGTGTACCGCGACTCGGGGACCAGCCTCGGGACGTCGGCCACCTACGACTTCTGCTGGAGCCGCACGGGCCTCATCGACGTGCCGGGCGACGCCGGGCTGCCCCGCGAGCTGGCGTTCTCGGGGCCGGTCCGGAACCCGGCGGTCGGCGGCGCCCAGCTCGCCTTCGCGCTGCCGGCCGCGGCGGAGGTGCGCCTGGAGCTCTTCGACGTGCACGGGCGGCGCCTGCGTGAGCTGGCGGACGGGCGTTTCGAGGCCGGACAACACGCCGTTGTCTGGGACGGCCGCGACGGCGCCGGCCGCCGCCTGGCCGCCGGCGTCTACTGGGCGGTCTTCGAGGCCGGCGGCCGCCGCCTCACACGGCAGGTGGTGCTGCTGCACTAGCGCCAGGGCTGCCTCGCCAAGAACGAAGGGCCCCCGGCCTGAGGCTGGGGGCCCTCGTCCTGCCACGCCGCGAAAGCGACGCCGCCCTACGTCTCCCGCGCCGCCTCCGCCAGCTTGCGGATCGCATCGCGCGCGTCGCCGAAGAGCATGAAGGTCTTGGGCGCGTAGTAGAGCTCGTTGTCGATGCCGGCGAAGCCCGGGTTCAGGCTGCGCTTGATGATGATGCAGTGCTCGGCCTTGTCGACGTCGAGGATGGGCATGCCGTAGATCGGGCTGGCCTTGTCGTAGCGGGCCGCCGGATTGACGACGTCGTTGGCGCCCACCACCAGGGCCACGCCGCAGTGCTCGAAGTCGGGGTTGATCTGCTCGAGGTCGAAGAGTTGCGTGTACGGCACGTTGGCCTCGGCCAGCAGCACGTTCATGTGGCCCGGCATGCGCCCGGCCACCGGGTGCACGGCGTACTTGACGTCGACGCCCTTCTTGGCCAGCAGGTCGGCCAGGTCGCGCATCACGTGCTGCGCCTGCGCCACCGCCATGCCGTAGCCCGGCACCATGATCACCGAGCTGACGTTGGCCATCAGCACGGCGGCGTCCTCGAACGAGATCTCGCGCGCCGACTTGGCCGGCCCGCCCGCCTTGGCGCCCGCCTTCGCCACCGGGCCCGCCCCGACGCCGGCGAAGAGCACGTTGGCCAGCGAGCGGTTCATCGCCTTGCACATGAGCATGGTGAGCAGGGTGCCCGAGGCGCCCACCAGGGTGCCGCTGATGACCAGCGCCGGCTCCTTGAGCGCGAAGCCGGTGGACGCCACGGCCAGGCCGGTGAACGAGTTCAAGAGCGAGATCACCACCGGCATGTCGGCGCCCCCGATGGGAATCACCATGAGCACGCCGAAGACCAGCGAGCCGGCCAGGAAGACGTAGTAGGCCGTCGGTCCGCCGCCCAGGCAGATCCAGGCGATGTTGGCGATCAGCCAGAGGAAGAGCAGGCCGTTGAAGATCTTCTGGGCGGTCGAGGTGATGGCCCGCTCGGAGATGATGCCCTGCAGCTTGCCGAAGGCCACCAGCGAGCCGGCGAAGGAGATCGAACCGATGATGCAGCCGAAGATGGTCGCGCCGAAGGCCAGCGGGTCGGCGGTCTCCCCGCCTGCGAACTCGACGGTGGAGATGAGCGCCGCCGCGCCGCCGCCGCAGCCGTTGAGCAGGGCCACCATCTGCGGCATGTCGGTCATGGCCACCCTGCGGGCCGCGACCGCGCCCACCACGCCGCCGATGACGATGCCGAGGATGATGAGCAGGCCGGTGGCCGGCGCCCCGCCGCCATAGATGAAGATGAACGAGGCGATGATGGCGAAGGCCATGCCGAGCGCCGCCAGTAGATTGCCGCGGCGGGCGCGCTTGGGGTGGCTCAGGAACTTGAGGCCGACGATGAAGAGGATCGCCGAGGTCAGGTAGGCGATGTCGGAGAGGATCTTGGCGTTCATGCCTTCTTCCCCTCCGTCTTCTTGGCCTTGAACATCTCGAGCATGCGGTCGGTGACCACGAAGCCGCCGAACAGGTTCATGGCCCCCAGCACCACCGCGGCGAAGCCGAGCCACACCAGGAGCGGCTCGTGCGCGTCCTTGAGCACCAGCATGCCGCCCAGCATGACGATCCCGTGGATGGCGTTGGTGCCGGACATCAGCGGCGTGTGCAGCACGACCGGCACCTTGGCGATCACCTCGAAGCCCACGAAGACCGCGAGCAGGAAGATGTAGATTTCGGCCAGGACGTTCATGAGGCCTTCCCGGCGGCCGGGGCCGCGACCGCGTCGCGCGTGACGCACGCGCCGCGGGTGATCTCGTCCGCGAAGTCGAGGTTGAGCGTGCCTTCCTTCGTCGTCAGGTGCTTGAGCAGGGCCGCGACGTTGCGCGAGTACATCTGGCTGGCGTGCACCGGCAGCTGGCCGGGCAGCCCGACCGGCCCGTGGATGATCACGCCGTGCGCCGTCTTGACCTGGTCGGGCTCGGTCAGCTCGCAGTTGCCGCCGGTCTCGGCCGCCATGTCCACGATCACCGAGCCGGGCTTCATGGTCTTCACCATGGCCTCGGAGATGAGCCGCGGCGCCGGCTTGCCGGGGATCATGGCGCTGGTGATCACCAGGTCCATGCTCGGCAGCCGGTCGGCGATGAGCTTGAGCTCCTGCTCGTGGCGCTCCTTGGACAGCTCCTTGGCGTAGCCGCCCTCGGCCACCGCCTCGGCCTCCTCCATGGGCAGGCCGACGAAGGTGGCGCCCAGGCTCTCCACCTCCTGCTTGACCGCCGGGCGCACGTCGAAGGCCTCGACCACCGCGCCCAGACGCCGCGCCGTGCCGATCACCGTCAGGCCGGCCACGCCGGCGCCCAGCACGAAGACCTTAGACGGCGGGATGGTGCCGGCGGCGGTCATCAGGAGCGGGAAGAACTTGCCCAGGGCGAGCGCGCCGATGAGCGTGGCCTTGTAGCCCGCCACCGTGGCCATGGAGGAGAGCGCGTCCATGTTCTGGGCGCGCGAGATGCGCGGCACGGCCTCCATGGCGAAGGCCGCCACCTTGCGCTCGGCGAGCCGCTGCACCAGCTCGGCGTTGCGCGTCGGATCGAGGAAGCCGATGAGCACGCAGCCCTCGCGCAGCAGGTCGGCCTCGTGCGCCCCCGCCGTCGGATGCGGCATCGGCGCGCGCACCTTCAGCACCACGTCGGCCTGCGCGTAGGCGCTCTTGACGTCGCTCACGATCTTGGCGCCCAGGTCGGCGTAGGCCTGGTCCAGGAACATGGCGCGCCCGCCGGCGCCCGCTTCCACCATCACCTCTTGGCCCGCCTTCACGAGGCGGCCCACGCTTTCCGGCACTAGAGCGACCCGGGTCTCGCGGTCGGCGACTTCTTTCGGGATTAGGATTCTCATAACGTTGCGAATTCATAACAGGGTCGGCGGCCCGGCGCAACGCCCATCGCGGGGGCGGCGGCCGGCGCCCTTGGGCCGGCGGTTTTCGGCCCCCGGGCAGCCCCGCGGATGGCCCTCGCCCCCCGCGGCCCGCCTCTGTTACCGTGCCCCCGTCCCCAACCCACGTTCCGGAGGAGAAACCCCCATGGGTCAGACCGTCCCGGCCGGCTCCGGCCGCATCCGCGCCAAGAATCCCCTCGTCGAGATGGACGGCGACGAGATGACTCGCGTCATATGGGCGATGGTGAAGGAGCAGCTCATCCAGCCCTTCGTGGAGATCGAACTGAAGAGCTACGACCTGCACCTGCCCGAGCGGGACCGCACCTACGACGCGATCACGGTCGAGGCCGCCAAGGCCATCCAGCGCTACGGCGTCGGCGTCAAGTGCGCCACCATCACGCCGGACGCCGCCCGGGTGAAGGAATACGGTCTCAAGCAGGCCTGGCCGAGCCCCAACGGCACGATCCGCGCCATCCTCGACGGGACCGTCTTCCGCAAGCCGATCCTGGTGAAGAACGTCCCGCCCATGGTCCGCTCGTGGATCCGGCCCATCACCATCGGCCGTCACGCCTACGGCGACATCTACAAGAGCGTCGAGCTGCGGGTGCCGGGCCCCGGCATTGTGGAGCTGGTGTACAAGCCCGCCGGTAGCGGCCCGGCGGAGACCCTCACGGTGCACGAGTTCCGCGGCCCCGGCGTGGTCATGGGCATGCACAACGTCGAGAGCTCCATCCGCTCCTTCGCCCGCGCCTGCCTCAACTACGCCGTGTCGGAGAAGGTGGACCTCTGGTTCGGCGCCAAGGACACCATCAGCAAGACCTACCACGCGCGCTTCAAGGACATCTTCCGCGAGGAGGCGGCGGCGCGCCAATCCGATCTCGAGCGGGCCGGGGTCGCCTACCACTACATGCTCATCGACGACGCCGTGGCGCGCGTGGTGCGCGCCGAGGGCGGCTTCCTGTGGGCGTGCATGAACTACGACGGCGACGTCATGAGCGACATGATCGCCACCGGCTTCGGCAGTCTGGGCCTCATGACCTCGGTGCTGGTCTCGCCCGACGGACTGTTCGAGTACGAGGCGGCGCACGGCAC
>CAYLSO010000165.1:0-5026 GCA_964386525.1 uncultured bacterium | reverse complement strand
CGGTGCGCACCCAGCCGAACTCGTCGCAGCCCGCCCAGCGGTAGCGGAACGCGAGGCCGAGGTCGTGGCGGATCTCCTCGAAGACGAGGCGGGTGCCGACGACGTTCTTGTAGAGGTTGCGCTCGATCCGCGGATCGTCCGCCGCGGCCTCCGCGAACGGCTGCCACAGCTCTTCGGGCGCGCCCGCCCGCCGCACGCGCACGAGCGTGATCGGCCCGGTGTGATGGTGGCCGTCGTGCAGCCGGTCGACGGTCTCGTAGGGGAAGAGGCTGCCGTCGGCGTCCACCCGCCCGGCCGTCAGGCCGCCCCCGGAAGCGACGAACATCCACAGGTCGGTGTCGCTTGCCAGGCTCATCAGGAACGGCGGCAGCCGATGATAGCCCGCGATCCGGTAGTACTCCTCGCCGTCGAGGGTGACGAACCCGCCGCTGGGCACACCCGCCCCGGCGGGCGGGGCGGCCGCGCCGGGGGGCGCGGTGCCGAGCCCGGGCAGCGGCGGCGCGGGGATGCCGGGGGGCGTGGGCACGCCTCAGACCCCGCCGGCCACGGCCGGCTTGGGCGAGCGGTCGGCGCGGAAGAGGCCCCAGTGCTTCTCGACCTCGTCGGGATGGTCGCCGCCCTTCCAGTTCTCGTCGAAGGCCTCGAAGAAGAAGAGCGGGATGCGCTCCGCGGTCGTCCAGGCGGTCACCGCCTCGAAGAAGGCCTTCTGCTCCGCCTCTCCGGGCCGCCCCTTGATGAGCGTCGCCTGCTCGCCGACGTCGTGCTTGCGCGTCGCCCAGCCGGTCTCGCCGAGGACCACGACGGCGCCCGGATGCGCGGCCCGCACCGCGGCGAAGGTGCGCTGCGTCCACGGCAGCGCCTCCGCGATCGGCTGCCCGTTCCACAGCGGGTGCATGTGGGTGACGAGGAAGTCCGCCTCCCGCGCCACCGAGCGGCTCTCCGGTTTGTTCCAGAAGTTGAAATCGTCGGCCACGGACACGGGCAGCGCGATGCGCGCCCGCGCCTCACGCACGTACCCGATGAGCAGCGCCGCCGGGACGCGGTGCGAGGACCAGAAAATCTGCGTCTCGTTGCCGACGCAGATCGCGGAGACGATCTCGGGGTACTCGGCCGCCAGCCGCACCGCGGCCCCGAGCTCGCGCCGGTTCCCGGCCCGCGCCGCGGGCAGCGGGATCGAGTCGCGCCCGTCGGCGCCGGGGACCGCCTCGGCGTCGATCCAGACGCCCAGCATCACCCGGAGGTCGCGGCGGTCGGCGCGGATGCCCTGCAGCGCGTTCTCGGCCGGCCCGCTGGCGCCGTAGAGCCGCAGCCACTGCCAGCGCGGCGCCAGCAGCGCGAGGTCCTCGCGCACCTCGGCGGGGGTGGGGTCCGGCCCGCCGGGGCGCTGCCCGTCGCGGTGGGGACCGTAGGCGATGCCGTTGCCGAGCCAGCGCGCGCCGTCGAGCAGGCGCAGCTCCCGGGTCACGAACGGCTCCTGGCGGGCGGCGGTCGTGGGCGGGCCGTCCGCTCCGGCGGGCTCGCGACGGGGCGAGCCGCAGCCGGCGAGCGCGACGGCGGCGCACAGCAGGGACAGGGTGGCGGCGGCCACTCTCATGGGCGTGTGGGCTCCGGCCGCCGGCCGGCCCCCGCGGGGAGACCGGCCGGCGCGGTCGGGTGTCAGCGGAGCAGCAGCATGCTGCGCGCCGTCCGGCCCTCGGCGGTCTCCAGCACGCAGCGGTAGACGCCGGGGCTGGCGGCGAACCCGGCCGCCGTGCGGCCGTCCCAGCTCGCCGAATGCGGCCCGGCGTCGAGCCGGCCCTCGACCAGCGTCGCCACCCGGCGGCCGGCCACGTCGTAGACCCGCAGGGCCACCGTGCCCGGGCGCGCCAGCGCGAAGTCGATGCGGGTCGCCGGGCCGAACGGGTTCGGCACGTTCTGGCTCAGCTCGAAGGCGTTCGCCCGCGGCGGCCCGGAGACGTCCACCGTGCCCAGCATGCGGAAGCCCGCGTCGTCCACCCACATGGCCCCGCCCGCCGACGAGGGCGAGATGAACAGGACATAGGCCTGCGCCTTGGCGGTCCCCGCGGGCGCCGCGGCGGCCACCGTGTGCTTGGTCCAGGTGCCGAGCGGCGAGACGTTGTTGATGATGACCGTCTCGGTCGCCGACAGCTGCACGTCGGCCGCGTCGCGGAAGACGATCACGGCGGTGGCGGTGTTGTCGTTGGTGCCGCTGATCGGGTTCTCCTGGCAGGTGGTCATCGAGTGGATGTCGAACTGCCAGTACTCGCCCTCGACCGCGGCGAAGCTCTGGAACATGCCGGAGTCGGAGCCGGGCGTGAACGTCGAGAAGAGCTTCACGCTGCCGGTCGGCGTGCGCACCCCGAAGGCCCGCGCCTCGGTGTAGACGTTGCCGAAGGTCGTCCACCCGGTCAGGCCGGAGGTGAAGCTCGGGTTGGCCAGCACGTTCGGCGCTGTCGTCGGCGTGGTCGCGACGAGCGAGAGGTCGTCCACGTACACGGCCCCGGGGTCGCAGCCGGGCTGCAGGTAGAGGATCAGGGCCTCGATGCGCTGGGCCCCGGCGGGCGCCGGCGCCGACACCGAGAACGCGTTCCACTGGTTGGTGACCGTGTTGCCGTCGCCGATGACGACCTCGTTGGAGCACAGCTCGGCGCCGCCCACGGGGGCGTTGAAGAAGACGATCTTGGCGACGCAGCGGTTGTTCGCGCAGGTGAGCGTGCCCAGCAGCGGGTCGCCGCTGGAGACGAACGAGTAGCCGCTGAACTCGTAGACCTGGCCGGCGGTCGGTGTGAGCGTCTGGCCATAGCCGGCGACGCTGAACTGCGGGGCGCCCGGGCAGCCGGCGAAGTTGCCGTAGATCTTCGAGGCGGCCGCGCCCGTCCGGATGATGTTGTCGCCGGTCGGCAGCGAGAGCTCCACGTGGCCGCCGAAGGTGAACCAGCCGGCGTAGGAGCCGCCGCCGTCCTCGAATCCCGGGTTGGTCAGCAGGTTGGCCGATGCGACCGTCCCGCCGGCCAGCAGCAGGACGCCGGCGCAGGCGGTGCGGAGCAGCAGGTTCTTCGTTCTCCTTGTCATGTGGCAGGTCTCCGTCGCTCGGATGGGTGGCGGTTCGCGCTTGCCCGGGAACGGCGGGCGTCCGTGCCCGAGGCGCCGTCCGGCAGGGTGTGCGACCCGAGGGTGTGCGAGCGGGCTCCTGAGGATCCCCGCGGCACCGCTGACCTAGGATCCGGGTTCCCCGCGTAGCCGGCAGCCAAGGCCCCGGGATCCGTGCGCGGGGCCTTGACAAGCCCAAGGTCACGATACACTATGTTCGCCGACCAAACAAAGTATTTTCGCGGCCTCGGGAGGTTTAGTGCGCGCGAACGGCGGCCCGTCCCACCCCCCGCTCCTCGAGGTGCGGGGGCTCTGCAAGAGCTTCGTCTCGAGGGGCTTCTTCGGACCGGCCCGCCGGGTGGTGGCGGCCGAGGACGTCTCGTTCCGGGTGGAGGAGGGCGAGGCGGTCGCCCTCGTCGGGGAATCGGGTAGCGGCAAGAGCACCGTCGCCCGCCTGGTCCTGCGCCTCGAGGCGGCCGACGCCGGCGAGATCCGACTTGCGGGCGAGGACGTGCTGGCGCGCGAGCCGCGTCACGCCTCGCTCGCCTACCGCGGCCGCGTCCAGATGGTCTTCCAGGATCCGTTCGCCTCGCTCAACCCCGTGCACGACGTGGCGTACCACCTCGAGCGGCCGTTGCGGCGCCACCGGCGCGGCCCGGCGGCGGGGGCGCGGGAGCGGGCCATCGAGCTGCTGCGCACCGTCGGGCTGGAGCCGGCCGAGGAGTTCATCGCCCGCCGCCCGCACGAGCTGTCGGGCGGGCAGCGCCAGCGCGTGGCCATCGCGCGCGCCCTGGCCGTGGAGCCGGCCCTGCTGGTGGCCGACGAGCCGACCTCGATGCTCGACGTCTCCGTCCGCATGGGGGTGCTCAACCTGCTCGCCCAGCTCAAGCGCGAGCGGCGCCTCGCCATCCTGCTCATCACCCACGACCTGGCCTCGGCCCGCTATCTGGCCGAGCGCATCCTCGTCCTCTTCCGCGGCCGCGTGGTGGAGGACGGGCCGAGCGCCGAGGTGGTGCGCGATCCGGCGCACCCCTACACCCGCGCCCTGCTCGCGTCGGCGGCCGACGCCGCCGGCAGCCTGGCGGCGGAGGCCCCGCGCCGCGCCGCCGCCGGCGGGGACGCGGGCGCGGCGGCCGGCTGCCCCTTCGCCTCCCGTTGCGACTCCGTCCACGACGCCTGCCGCGCCGCCGATCCGGCGCCGCGCCCGGTCGGCGACCGGCGCGTGCGTTGCCACCTCTACCCGGAGCCCGGCTCCGGCGTGGCGCACTGAGCGGCGATGGAGGGCCGGGGGTTCCCCGACGGCTTCCTCTGGGGCGTGGCGACCTCGGCCACGCAGATCGAGGGCGCAGCCCGCGAGGACGGCCGCGGCGAGTCGATCTGGGACCGCTTCGCGGCCGTGCCCGGCCGCATCGCCGACGGCTCCGATCCTGCGGTCGCCTGCGACCACTACCGCCGCTGGCGCGAGGACGTGGAGCTGCTGCGCGGGCTGGGGGTCGGGGCGTACCGCTTCTCCATCGCCTGGCCCCGCGTGCTGCCGCGCGGGCGGGGGGCGGTGAACGCGGCCGGGCTCGACTTCTACGACCGGCTGGTGGACGCCCTGCTCGCCGCCGGCATCCGGCCCTTCGTCACCCTCTATCACTGGGACCTGCCGCAGGCGCTGCAGGACGGCGGCGGGTGGGCGGCGCGCGACACCGCCGCGGCGTTCGCCGACTACGCCGAGGTCGTCAGCCGCCGGCTCGGCGACCGCGTCCGCCACTGGGTCACGCACAACGAGCCGTGGTGCGCCGCCACCCTCGGCCACGAGGCGGGCGAGCACGCCCCCGGCCACCGCGACCCGGCCGAGGCGCTGCGGGTCGGGCACCACCTGCTGCTCTCGCACGCCTGGGCGGCGCAGGCCGTGCGGCAGAACGCGCCCGGCGCCGAGGTCGGCATCGTC
>CAYLSO010000164.1:0-20377 GCA_964386525.1 uncultured bacterium | reverse complement strand
AGCTGGCGGCCTCCAAGATGGAAGACCTGATGGAGATCGAGGGCGTGGGCGAGAAGACCGCCGAGAAGGCGCTCGCCGCGGCGCGCGAGTGGCTCGAGCTGCACCCGCCGCAGGCCCCCGCCGAGGTCGAGTTCACGCCGGAGATGGAGAAGGACGACGCGCTCGCCGCGGTGGCCGCCCTGGAGACGGCGGTGGCGAGCGCCCAGGCCCACGCCGCCCCGCCCGCCGAGGTGGTCGAGATCGACGAGGTGGCGGAAGCGGGGGGCCAAGCGCCGGTTGCGCCGGCCGCCGAGGCGGACGCCTCGGACGGCGAGACGGCGCCGGCGCCGGATGAGGACCGGAGAGAGGAGCAGGCGTGACCACTGCCGGCGCGAAGAAGCTCCGCGTTTACGAGATCGCCAAGGACCTCAAGATGTCCAGCGATGCCGTCGTGGAGATGATCCGGGCTCTGGGCGTGCAGGTGCGCGGGCACATGAGCACCGTGGACCCGGAGGTGGTGGGCCTTCTCCACGAGAAGATGGCACGCGAGAAGGAAGCAGTGAAGGAAGGCATCGCGCGCAAGCATCTGCAGGCGGAGGCCAAGGCCCTGGCCGCGCAGCAGGCCGCGCAGGCGGCGGCCCTGGCCGCGCAGGAAGCGGCGCGGGCGGCGGCGGCGCCGGTGATCATCCCGGCGTCGGCGGTCCCGCCCCCGCCGGCGGTGGCCGAAGCTCTGGCGGCGTCCGCCGGGGCGATGGCGGTCGCGCCCGCGCTGCCTCGCGCGCCGGCACCCGAGACCTTGGCCGCCGCCTCGGCGGCGCCGGCCCCGGTCGCGCCGGCCCCGGCGCCGCCGGTGGAGCGGCCGCTGGCTCCCGGCTACAAGCCGCAACCGCCGCGTGAGATGGCCGCCGGCTACACGCCGCGGCCGCCGCGGCCCATCGGGCCGCGCCCGCGCCCGGCTCCCGGCGAGCGCCCCCCCGCACCCGGCTACAAGCCGCAACCGCCGCGCCCGATGGGACCGCGCCCGATGGGACCGCGCCCCACGGGGCCACGCCCCTCGGGGCCACGCCCCGGCGCGGGGTTGCCGCCGCCGCTGCCGGCGCCGGGCGCCGCCCCGGGCCGCGACCGCGGCGGCCCTCCCGGCCGGCGCCACGACAAGAAGAAGAAGAAGCGCCAGGTCGACGAGCGCGCCGTCCTGGAGAACGTGCGCAAGACCATCGCCTCGATGGAGGTGGGGCGTACGCGCCGCCGCCGCCGCGACCGCGACGGCGAGGGCGGTGAGGCCTCGGCCGATACCGCCAAGAAGATCCTGCGCGTCACCGAGTTCCTGACCGCGGCCGAGCTGGCCGCGCAGATGGGCGTCAAGCCGCAGGAGGTCATCGCGGCCTGCCTCGAGCTCGGCATGATGGTCAGCATCAACCGCCGGCTCGACAAGGACCTGATCGCCGCGGTGGCCGACGAGTTCGATTACGACGTCGAGTTCGTCTCCGAGTACGGGGTTGACGTCATCGAATCGGAGGAGGCCGAGGCGACCGGCGAGGAGGTGCCGCGCCCGCCCGTGGTCACGGTCATGGGTCACGTCGACCACGGCAAGACCTCGCTGCTCGACCACATCCGCCGCGCCAATGTGGTGGCCGGCGAGGCGGGCGGCATCACGCAGCACATCGGCGCCTACCAGGTGGAGGCCCAGGGCCGCAAGATCACCTTCCTGGACACGCCGGGCCACGAGGCCTTCACCGCGATGCGGGCCCGCGGCGCGCAGGTCACCGACATCGTCGTGCTGGTGGTGGCGGCCGACGACCGCGTCATGCCGCAGACCGTGGAGGCCATCAACCACGCGCGCGCCGCCGGCGTGCCGATCGTCGTGGCGGCGAACAAGATCGATTTGCCGGCCGCCAACGTCGAGCTGGTCAAGCAGGAGTTGACGCGCCACGCCCTGGTGGTCGAGGACTTCGGCGGCACCGTGCCGCTGGTGCCCATCTCGGCCAAGAAGGGCCTCAACATCGAGAAGCTGCTGGAGATCATCCTGCTGCAGGCCGACCTGCTCGAGCTCAAGGCCGACCCGCTGCGCAAGGCCCGCGGCGTGGTGCTGGAGGCCAAGGTCGAGCAGGGCCGTGGCATCGTGCCGACCGTGCTCGTGCAGCATGGCACGCTCAAGGTCGGCATGCCGTTCGTCGCCGGGCAGGCCTATGGCAAGGTGCGCGCGCTGCTCAATGAGCGGGGCCAGACGGTGCGCGAGGCCGGCCCCTCGGCGCCGGTCGAGCTCCTCGGCTGGGACTCGCTGCCGCAGGCCGGCGACAGCTTCCACGTGGTGGCCGACGACCGCGAGGCGCGCGAGATCGCCGGCAAGCGCCAGCAGCTGGCGCGCGAGCAGGAGCATCACGCCGACAAGCGCGTCACCCTCACCGACCTCTACGAGCAGATCAAGATGGGGGCGGTCTCCGACCTCAACATCATCATCAAGGGCGACGTCGACGGCTCGGTGGAGGCGCTCGCCGACTCGCTCGGCCGTCTGTCCACGAGCGAGGTGCGCTGCAACGTCATCCGCCAGGGCGTCGGCCAGATCGCCGAGAGCGACGTGCTGCTGGCGGCGGCCTCCAACGCCATCATCGTCGGCTTCCACGTGCGCCCCGACCCGCGGGCCCGCGAGCTGGCCAACCGCGAGAAGGTGGACATCCGCCTCTATCAGGTCATCTACGAGGCGGTCGAGGAAGTGAAGAGCGCCATGTCCGGCTTGCTCAAGCCGGAGAAGAAGGAGACGGTGCTCGGCTCGGCCGAGGTGCGGCGCGTCTTCGAGCTCACCAAGGCCGGCACCATCGCCGGTTGCATGGTGCTGGCGGGCACCGTGTCGCGCAGCGCGCGCGTGCGGCTGATCCGCAACCAGGACGTGATCTGGGAGGGCAAGCTCGCCTCGCTCAAGCGCTTCAAGGACGACACCCGCGACGTGCAGTCGGGTTTCGAGTGCGGCATCGGCCTGGAGGGCTTCGACGAACTCAAGGAAGGCGACCTCATCGAGGCGTTCCAGATCGAGGAGGTAGCCCGGACGCTGGCCTAGGCCGAGGCGGCGGTGTTCGTCGTCGTCGTGCGCTGCGAGCTGCACCTGCCGGGGGCGGGCTCGCTGAAGGCCAAGCGCGCGGTGCTGAACCGCCTCAAGGACCGGCTACGCGGCAGCGGGCCGGTGGCGGTGGCGGAAGTCGGCCACGCCGACCTGTGGCAGCGCACCGCCCTCGGGCTGGCCGTGGTCTCCGGGTCGGCGGGCCATGCCGACGAGCTCACCGCCGCCCTGCGCTCCGTGGTGGAGCGCGAAGTCGAGGCGGTCCTCCTGGAGTGGCAGGAGGAGCGTTATTGAACCCCGCAGCACGGAGACGACCGGGCCGCGGCGCGGCGGCCGCCGCCGGCGGCCCCCGGCGCAGTCCCACCCCGAGCCAGCGAGTCCTCTGACCATGGGATCCATCCGACCCGAACGCGTCGCGGAGCTGGTGCAGCGCGAGGTCACCGACATCCTGAGCCGCAAGCTGCGCGACCCGCGCCTGACCGGCGTGACGGTCACTGACGTCGAGGTCTCCGGCGACCTCAAGGTGGCCACCATCTTCGTCAGCACGCTGGCCGGCGGCGCCGAGCGCGAGGCGGCGCTGGGCGCGCTGGCGCGCGCGGCGCGGGCCGTGCGCCACGAGCTGGCGCCGCGGCTCGGCCTGCGCGAGGTGCCCGAGGTGCGGTTCCGCTTCGACGAATCGCTCGAGCGCGGGGCGCGCGTCGAGGACCTGTTGCGCCGGCTGAAGAGCGGCGAGCCGGTGGAGGACGAGGACACCTCGTGGTGAGCGCCGCCGGCCCCGCCGCCCTGCTCGTGGCGCAGGGGGCCCTCCTCAAGCTCGACAAGCCCGCCGGCCCCACCTCGCACGACGTGGTGCACGCGGTGCGTCGCCACCTCGGCGTGCGCCGCGTCGGCCACGCCGGCACCCTCGACCCGCAGGCCACCGGGCTCCTGGTGATCGGCGTCGGCCCGGCCACGCGGCTGCTGGGCTTCGTCGCCGCGCAGGACAAGCTCTATCGCGGCACCGTGGCCCTCGGCGTGCGCACCGACAGCCTGGACGCCGCCGGGCGCGAGACCGGGCGGCGGCCGTGGCCGCGCGACGCCGAGCGGGTGCGCGCCGCGGCCGCGGCCCTGGTCGGCGAGCGCCTGCAGCGGCCGCCGATGGTGTCGGCCGTGAAGGTCGGCGGGGAGCGCCTGTACCGCCTGGCGGCCCGCGGGCAGGAGGTGGAGCGGCCCGAGCGGCGCATCACCGTGCGGCGCCTCGAGGTGGCGGCGGTGGATCTCGAGAGCGGACGCGTCGACTTCGAGGTCGAGTGCACGAGCGGCACCTACGTGCGCGTGCTGGCCGAGGAGTGGGGCGAGCTGCTCGGCACCTACGCGCACCTGGCGGCCCTGCGCCGCGTGCGCATCGGGGCGGTCGACGTCGAGGGCGCCTTCCCCGCGGCCTGCCTGGCGCCGCGCGGCACGCATCCGGCGGGGCCGGCCGGGCGCGGTGCGGCGCTGCCCGGGGACTGGCGCGGCCTGGAGGCGGCGCGCCTGCCGTGGGCGACGGCGCTGTCGCACCTGCCGGGCCGCGTCCTCGAGCCGCGCGAAGCGGGGGAGCTGGCGCACGGCCGCGCCCCGCGCTCGCGCGGCGAGGCGGGCCTGGTGCGGCTCATGGACGAGGCCGGCGGACTCCTGGGGATCGCCGCCGGCGCGCCGGCGGGGTTGCCGCTGGCGCTGCGTTGCGTGCTGGCGACGGAAGGAGCGGGGGAATGAGCGCCGCCGAAGCCCACGTGGTGGCCGTCGGGGTCTTCGACGGGGTGCACCGCGGCCACCTGCGCATCCTGGCGAAGGCCCGGGAGGACGCGCTGCGGGCCGGCGTGGGCTGCGCCGTCGTCACCTTCGAGCCGCATCCCGACGCGGTGCTCGGCAAATCGGTGCCGCTGGCGCCGCTCACTCCGGTGGGGGAGAAGCGCGAGCTGCTGGCCGGCGCGGGCGCCGACCGCGTCGAGATCCTGCACTTCGACCGCGCCATGGCGGCGCTCGAGCCGGAGGAGTTCGTGCGTCGCCGGCTGATCGAGGCGCTGGGCATGGTGCGCCTGGTGGCCGGCGAGGACTTCGGGCTCGGCCGCGCCCGCAAGGGCGACATTGCCTATCTGCGCGACCTCGGGGCGCGCTGGGGTTTCTCGGTGGACGCCGTGCCGCTCCTGCTCGACCCCGACGGCCCGGTATCCAGCTCGCGCATCCGCGCCGCCCTGGGCGAGGGCCGGGTGGAGGACGCGGCGCGCCTGCTGGGCCGCCCATTCCGCCTCGAGGCGCAGGTGGTGCGAGGCCAGGGCCTGGGCGGCGACCTCGGCTTTCCGACCGCCAACCTCGAGCTGCTCGAACACCAGGCAGTGCCCGCCGACGGGATCTACGCCGTGTGGGTGACTATGCCGGATGGGGTGCGCCAGAGCGGGGCCATGTACATCGGCAAGCGCCCGACGGTGGGCGACGTGCCGCACGCCATGGAGGTCTACCTGCTCGACTTCGTCGGCGAGCTGGTGGGCCTGCCGCTGGTGGTGGACTTCGTGGCCTGGCTGCGGGAGGAGCGGCGGTTCGCCGACCTGGCCGCCTTGCGCCAGGCGATCGCCGGGGACGTGCGCCAGGCGCGGGAGCGGCTGGCGGTCACGGCGCGGCCGGCGGGGGCCCCCGCGGACCCGCCGGAAGGCCGGAAATAGCCCGAAAACGGGCCCGGTTTTTGCGTTTGCCGCCGGGGGCGGTGGGCTGTTACCTTTAGGCGTCCGATTTCTGGGCGACGACCAGACACGTTAGCCGCTCGGGGCCGCGAGAGGTTGCACTCGGTCACCCGGGCCATCCCGCGCCGCACGGCGCCGAGGGAGAACTGCAACCATGACTCTGACCAAGCAGACCAAGCAGGAGATCATCGACAAGTTCCGGCTCCACCAGGAAGACTCGGGCTCGCCGGAAGTCCAGATCGCCCTCCTCACCGAGAAGATCCGCTACCTCACCGAGCACTTCAGGGTGCACAAGCGGGACCACGCATCCCGTCGC
This sequence comes from uncultured bacterium, assembly GCA_964386525.1. Taxonomy (GTDB): domain Bacteria; phylum Eisenbacteria; class RBG-16-71-46; order RBG-16-71-46; family DASYSL01; genus CAYLSO01. The sequence continues at coordinate 14,334 of CAYLSO010000164.1, read as the reverse complement.
GGGCTCCTGCGCATGGTCGGACAGCGCCGTCGACTGCTCGATTATCTCAAATCCACCCAGGTCGATCGCTACCGCCGGGTGGTCAAGGATCTCGGCCTCCGCCGGTAGGCGCAGGCTTCTTACCGCGCGCCTCGGGGCTCCCCGTCTGGGGCCCTCACCGCGCTAGGCCCGGCTCCCCGGGGGGGTTGGGCGAAACCGCAGGCTAAGGAGAACAATGGAACGCACCGTCAGTGTCGAACTCGGCGGCCGGACCCTGAGCATCCAGACCGGCAAGGTCGCCCGCCAGGCGGGCGGCTCGGCCTGGATCCAGTACGGCGGCACCGTCGTGCTGGCCGCCGCCACGGCCGACAAGCGGCCGATCGAGCGCAAGGGCTTCGCGCCCCTCACCGTGGACTACCGCGAGCGCACCTACGCCGCCGGCAAGATCCCCGGCGGTTTCTTCAAGCGCGAAGGGCGCCCCACCGAGAAGGAAGTGCTGTCCTCACGCCTCATCGACCGCCCGCTGCGGCCGCTCATCCACAAGGACTTCCCCTACGAGACGCAGGTGATGATCACGGTGCTGTCGTCGGACCAGGAGAACGACTCCGACGTGCTGGCGCTGTGCGCCGCCTCCACCGCCATGCAGCTGTCGGACATCCCGTTCCCGACCTGCATCTCGGGGGTGCGGGTGGGCAAGGTGAACGGCGAGCTGGTCCTCAATCCGACCTTCGCCGAGCTCGAGCAGAGCACCATGGACGTGGTCGTCGCCGGCACCGACGACGACATCGTCATGGTGGAGGGCGGCACCCGTGAGGTGAGCGAGGCCGAACTGCTCGAGGTGCTGCGCTTCGCCCAGGGCTACATCCGCGTGCTCAACCAGCTGCAGGAAGACCTGAAGCGCACCAACGGCAAGCCCAAGCGGCCGCTGGTCGTGCCGGTGGAGACCGCCGACATCCGCGCCGCCCTCGAGGAGAGCGTCGGCGCGCGCCTGGTCGACGCCCTGCGCATCCCGCGTAAGGAGGAGCGGCAGGAGGCGCTCGACACCCTGGTGTCGGAGGCCGCCGCCGCTTTCGGCGAGCGCTTCGGCGCGCGCGCCGCGCTGCTCGGCGAGGTGGCCCACGACCTCGAGCGCGAGCACATGCGCCGCATGGTGCTGGCCGAGGGTGTGCGGGCCGACGGCCGCGCCCCCGACCAGATCCGCCCCATCCGCGCCGAGGTCTCGGTGCTGCCGCGCACGCACGGCTCGGCGCTGTTCACGCGCGGCGAGACCCAGGCGCTGGCGGTGACCACGCTCGGCACCTCGACCGACGAGCAGCGCGTCGAGGAGCTGGAAGGGCAGTCGTGGAAGTCCTACATGCTGCACTACAACTTCCCGCCCTTCTCGGTGGGCGAGGTGCGGCCCAACCGCGGCCCCGGCCGGCGCGAGATCGGCCACGGGGCGCTGGCCGAGCGCGCCATCGAGCCGGTGATCCCGACCGACACGATCTTCCCGTACACCATCCGCGTGGTCTCCGACGTGCTCGAGTCGAACGGGTCGTCGTCGATGGCCACGGTGTGCGCCGGCACGCTGTCTCTGATGGACGCCGGTGTCCCGGTCAAGGCCCCGGTGGCCGGCGTGGCCATGGGGCTGATCCGCGAGGGCGACCGCCACGCGGTGCTCACCGACATCCTCGGCGTCGAGGACCACCTCGGCGACATGGACTTCAAGGTGACCGGTACCGCGCACGGCATCACCGCCTTCCAGATGGACTCCAAGATCGGCGGCATCGACTTCCAGATCCTCACCGAGGCGCTGGAGCGCGCGCGCGACGCGCGCCTCTACGTGCTCGAGGTCATGGAGCGCTGCCTGTCGCAGCCGCGCGCCGACATCTCGGTGTACGCGCCGCGCATCAGCATCGTGCAGATCGACCCCGACAAGATCCGCGAGGTCATCGGGCCGGGCGGCAAGATCATCAAGCGCATCACCGAGGAGACCGGCGCCCAGATCGACATCGAGGATTCGGGCGAGGTGCGCATCGCGGCTTACAGCTCCGAGGGCGGCAAGCGGGCCGAGCAGATGATCCGCGACATCGTCGAGGATCCCGAGGTCGGCCGCATCTACGACGCCAAGGTGCGCTCCATCGTGTCGTTCGGGGCGTTCCTCGAGATCGTGCCCGGCCGCGACGGCCTGCTGCACGTCTCGGAGATCGATCACAAGCGCATCGCGCGCGTCGAGGACGTCCTCAAGCTGGGCGACATCGTGCGCGTCAAGGTCATCGGCGTGGACCGCGAGGGCAAGATCAAGCTGTCGCGCAAGGTCCTGCTGCCGGAGCCGGAGAAGGAAGCGGGCCGGGCCCGCTGAGCCCCGGACCACCGCGGCCTCCGGAGCGCGCCCGCGCGGCGCCCGGAGGCCGTCTTCTTTGCGGAGCGTCCATGTCCGACCCGCGCCCCATCTGCGTCCCCGAGCGCACCGTGCTCGACAATGGGCTGACGCTGGTCAGCGAGGCGATGCCCGAGCGGCGCTCGGTGTCGATCGGCGTCTGGCTGCGCGCCGGCTCCCGTGACGAGCCGGGGGCCCTCATGGGTGTGACGCATTTCCTCGAGCACATGCTCTTCAAGGGCACCGAGACGCGTTCGGCCCTCGACATCGCGCACAGCCTGGAATCGCGCGGCGGGCACCTCGACGCCTTCACGACGCGCGAGTACGTCTGCTACTACGCCCGCTGCCTGGAGGAGCACGCCGAGCTGGCGCTCGAGGTGCTGGCCGACCTCGTCGGCCGCTCCGTGCTGCCCGACGAGGAGATCGAGCGCGAGAAGAGCGTGGTGCGCGAGGAGATCCAGTCGTACGAGGACAACCCCGAGGAGAAGCTGCACGACGTGCTGGCCGAGGCGGTGTGGGGTGCCGACCCGCTGGGCTGGCCGATCCTCGGCACCCTGGAAAGCCTGGAAGCGCTGACCGGCCCCGAGGTGCGGCGTTTCTACCGGGCCCGCTACCGGCCGCGCTCGCTGGTGCTGTCGGTGGCCGGCAGCTTCGACCGCGGCCGCCTGGCGGCACTCGCCGCCGAGCGGTTCGCGGCGGCCGGCGGCGAGCCCCTGGGGCTGGCGCCCGCCCCCGAGGTGCAACCGGTGGACGCCGTCTTCGTGCCGCGCGACGTGACCCAGCTCTACCTGGCGCTCGGGCGGCCGGGCATGCCCCAGTTCGACGACCGGCGCTACGCCTTCGCGGTGCTCAACGCCATCGTCGGCGGCGGCATGTCGTCGCGCCTCTTCCAGAGCGTGCGCGAGAGCGCCGCCCTGGCCTACTCGATCTACTCGAGCGCCGACTTCCTGCGCGACACCGGCATGCTGACGGTCTTCCTGGGGGTGCGCCCGGAGCGCGCCGCCGAGGCGCTGGCGCGGGTGACGCAGGAGCTGGCGCGCTTCGCCCACGAAGGGCCCAGCCGCGAAGAGCTGGATTCGGGCCGCTCGCAGCTCAAGGGCAGCATGATCCTCGGCCAGGAGAGCGTCTCCAACCACATGACGCATCTGGCCATGGACGAGATCTACTACGGCCGCGCCTGGCCCCTGGAGACTCACCTCGAGCGCGTGGCGCGCGTCAGCGTCGACGACGTGATGGAGCTGGGGCGCGAATTCCTGATGCCGGAAGGCTTCACGCTGGCGGCGCTGGGGCCGGAGCAGTTCGAGCGGCCGGTGAAGCAGGCGTGGCCGCCGGGGGCGCCGGCGCGCTGACGCCGGGGCGGGCCGGGCCGGCTAGCGTCGCCGCTCGCGCGGCGTGGAGGGGGTTGTGCACCCAACGGCGAACGGCTATATTCTCTCGGGAGTTTGCACCTGTCTACCCACGCTTCTCTCGTTTCGGGACTGGGATTCCTGGCCTCCACCCGGGTAAGGATTGATGGCCCGGACCGGGCGGCTCAGCCCGAAGTTCTGCAGCCGAGCCTGGGCGGCCGGTTTGGCCGTGCCGACGGCGATATCCCGTCGGCGCCTAAGGCCGACCGCCCCGCTGCTGGCTGGGGCCGTGACCGTTCGGGCGCCCCGCTCATCCCGGACCGAGATCCTCGTGGGACGTCGGGGAGCGCCAGCGGCATGGTCTGCACGAGGATGACGGAAGGTCGCGACGATGGTCGAACTCTCAGTCATCATTCCGGTCTACTGCAATCAGGAGACCCTCCAGCCCGTCCTAGAAGAGTTCGAGAGCACTCTGTCGGCTGAGCTCCAGCCGCCGGAGTACGAACTCCTCTTCGTCGATGACGGCTCGCCGGACGCGTCTCTGGAAGTTCTTAAGCGGGCCGCCCGCGATCACCAGAGCGTGAAGATCGTCAAGCTGACGCGCAATTTCGGGCAGGTTCCAGCGATTCACGCCGGGTTCTCGCACGCCAGCGGTAGGTTTGCCGCGACCTGTTCCGCCGATGGGCAGGATCCTCCTTCCTTGATTCTTGACATGTACCGGAAGGCGTGCGCGGAGAACCTGGCCATCGTCATCGGCACGCGGGAGGCCAGGGACGAGCCGCTGACCACGCGCGTCGTGAGCCTTCTGTTCAGCCTGGTGATGAGACGGCTCGCCATCCGCAACTACCCGGTCGGAGGGTTCGACTGTTTGCTGCTCTCTCGCAGATGCTATCGCGAGTTGACGGCAAGGCCAGAGAAGTCGCCGTTTCTACAGGGGCAAGTGTTGTGGCTGGGGCATCAGGTTGGCTATGTGCCCTACCATCGGCGATCGCGCCTCGCCGGCCGGTCCAAGTGGACGATCGGCAAGAAGCTCGCCTACCTATGGGACGGCCTCGTGGGCTACTCGTTCGCCCCGATTCAGGCAATGACGGTGCTGGGTTTCCTGTCCGCCGCGGCCGCGCTGCTCTACGCCGTGGTGGTTCTGGTCGCCAGGCTCGTGTACCACTCGATTCCAATAGGCTGGGCGCCCCTGATGATCGTCATCCTCCTCGTATCCGGAATCCAGATGATGATGCTGGGCGTAATCGGTCAGTACTTGCGGCGCACGTACGACGAAGCCAGGCCCCGGGCCCTATATCTGGTCGATGAGGTGTTCTCGAGCAAGGAGGGCGGGGGATCCCGCCCAGGGGCGGAATAGGATGCACCACGGACGCGGCGGCGGACCGCCGGACGTAGGCGTTCTCGCACCGCGCCCGTCCTTGAGCCGGGCAGAGGTTTCCTCGCGCCCGCCGGAGGTACGGACAGATGAGTTCGGAGCAAGTACTGGTCGTCCCTGAGGCTGGGTGCCTCAGGCTGAGGAGCATTGACGAGCGTGACATCGGGACCCTCCGGGAATGGAAGAACCGCTTTCGCGAGCGCTTCTTCCACAAGGTGGAGATCACCCCGGTCGAGCAGGTCGCCTGGTACCGGGGCTTCCGTAGTCGTCCCGAGGACTTTATGTTCGTCGCCGAGGCGACGTGCGTATCGCCGGTGGAGGCCTTCGGCTGCATCGGGTTCCGTGCCATCGAGAACGGCGTCGACGTATATAACGTCATCCGCGGAACGCGACCCGCCGGCCAGCAGTGCTCGATGGGAGATGCCCTGTCGCTCCTGTGCAGCTATGCAGTGAGTTGGCGGAGGCCCGTCACCTGTAAGGTGCTCAAGGACAACCCGGCAATCGGGTGGTACGAGCAGCACGGCTTCGCCAAGCTCGGGGAGGCAGCCGACTACTTTCTCATGGGGCTGCGCGAGGATCTGCTCGCTCCGTCCCCGTATCGAGTGGAGGTGACTGCATGATCTCGGTGTTCGGCTCCAAAGTCGGCGCGGAAGAGATCCGACAAATCTCGGAGAGCATCAACAACCAGTGGATGGGGATGGGCCCGAAGGTCACCGAATTCGAGAAGCGGTTTCGGGAGCGCCTCGGGCTCAATCACTTCCTGATGGTCGACAGCGGGTCCAACTCCCTCTACATGGCCTGCGTACTACTGGACCTGCCGCCCGGTTCCGAGATCATCGTACCGTCGTACACCTGGGTGTTCTGCGCCCATGCCGTGCTGCTCGCCGGGCATAAGCCGGTGTTCTGCGACGTCGACCTGGAGAGCCAGAACGTCACGGCCGATTGCATCGCGCCACACATCACGGGCAAGACCGCGGCCATTATGGTCGTGCACTACGCGGGCCTGCCCGTGGATCTCGACCCGATTCTGGCGCTCGGCTATCCGGTGATTGAAGACGCCGCCCACGCTGTCGACTCGCTGTACAAAGGCCAGGCTTGCGGCGGCATGGGCGAGGTTGGAATCTACAGCTTTGACGCGATCAAGAACCTAGCCGTCGGCGAGGGGGGAGGCATCACCACTCGTACCCAGGAGCGGATTGAAAGAGCCAATCTCCTGCGCTACTGCGGAATCGGGAAATCGGGGTTCGAAGCGTCGAGCCATGGGCTCCAACGATGGTGGGAGTACAACATCGCGGGTGTCTTCATCAAGATGAACCCCTCCGACATCGCCGCGGGAATCGGCCTGGCCCAGCTCGGGAAGCTCGGCGAGCATCAAGCCTACCGCAAGCGAATCTGGGACACCTATCAAGAGGAGCTCGGCGAGCTGTCCTGGGTCGTGGGGCCCTGCGAGGCGCGGCCCGGCGACCGCCATTCGTACTTCACCTACGGCATCCGCGTCCCCCGGCGCGACGACCTGGCGCATTACTTGCTCGCCAAGGGCATCTACACGACGGTCCGCTACCACCCACTGCACCTGAATCCGATCTACGGGCAGACCGGCAAGCGCCTGCCGAACTGCGAGCGCCTGAACGAAGAAGCTCTCTGCATCCCGCTGCATCCGCGGCTGACACTCGACGAGGTGGACCAAGTCTTGAGCACCATCAAGGCCTTCGGGACCGCAGGGTGAGGCGCCCATGACCGCGACCGTCAGAGCCAAGACGAACCGCAAGATTGTGACGAAGAATGCCGCCGGCACACCGAACGGCTTCCTGATTCCTATCCTCAACGTGCACGAGAAGTTCGTGAGCGACGAGCGCTGGCCCCTCCAGATCTACTGCACCGTGGCTAATCCCGGAGAGGTCAAGGGCCCGCACCTGCACATGAAGCGCTGGGGCCTGTTCACCTGCATCAAGGGAGATATCAAGATCGTGGTGCAGGTCGACGGTCAATACCACGAGTACTTCAGCGGGGAGAATCACGACTTCGCGACGGTGCAGGTGCCGGCCGGGGTTCCCAATGCGCTGGTGAACATCGGCGACTGTGACGCTTACATCCTCAACATGCCGTCGCCGGCGTGGCATCCCGATGACCCCGACGACTGCGATGCCGAGTTTCCCGACTACGATTTCTTCGCCTAGGTCTCGGTGCCAGCCCGTCCGGCGCCGGGGCGAGGCCCGAAGTCACCCGGCGCCTCCCGGTTCCCCGTCTTCTCGCCGCTCGCGCGGTAAAACCCGCAGCGTTCCTTGAGCAGTTCGATGACCCGGCCGCGCGGGCGCCCGACTTGCCAATAGGCCCAGTAGTAGTACGACGGGCTGATTGGGATCGTCCCCGCGTACGCGTACCCGATGGCCGGCGCCCGGTCATGGAGGAGCTCCTCGTTGCGGAACATCCGCTTGTACCGCTGCCCCTCTTGCGATCCCAGGATGAGAAGTTTCGGCCGCTGCCGCATGACCTCCTCGAGAACGCCCTGGGGCGAGCGCTTCCGAGCGATGTTGCGGTTGTTGAGCCCCGTGAGATCGACGGCCCGCCACCCTGAATAGTACGGGACCACGCCGCAATCGTTCAGGGCGACCGAGAGCGTGCCGGTCGAGTCCGCGGCATGGAGGGTGTGGCCCAGGACGATGATGCGCGGCATCAGTCCCTGCCAATACCACTCCAGGTAGACGCCCCTGGCCTCCTTGAGCGTGTACAAGTTGACCGCCAGGAGCGGAACCAGGAACGTGAACGTCAGAATGAGCTTGGAGAACTGCTGCGGGATCGGTAGCCGCTCGAACAGCTCGAGAGTCAGCGCGAGCCCGAGGATGAGCAGCACCACGAGGCTGGGCAGCACCGGCTGCAGGTAGCGATAGCCGAATCCCATCTCGTGGGCCGGCAGGACGTAGTAGGCGGTCTGGATGACGGTCACGGCCGCAAGCAAGACGACGCTGCGCGCGGGCTTCCGGGTCGCCAACCAGGAAAGCAGCAGGGCAAACAGCGGAAAGACCAGCCCGAACCGGCGCAGCCCCCGGCTCACGGTCGGCAGGCCCGGCGCGAACCCCTGGCCGAGTTGCTTGACGTAGAAGGGCAGGGGGAAGGGCAGACCGTAGTAAGAATACCGCCAGGCGAAGTAGCCGGCTCCCAGAGCGATGAAGAGCCCCCGATCGCCAGGAGGGGCAACCGGCTTCCCCGGCAGAGGACGGCGGCCAGCGCCAGAGCCGCCACCACGCTGAGACCCAGCTCAGGGCGCAGCCCGCACATGGCCACCGCCGCAAGGCCCAGGAGGCCGACGTCCCGCGGCCGCAACGCATCCAGCCGCTCGACGAGTCCGAACACGAAGGCGCAATAGACCAGCGTCCCGAGCGCGGTCTCCATTCCCGAGACCCCATTGCCGGCCACGTACGGGTCGCTTACGTAGGTGAGCGCACCGAGCGCGCCGAACACCGAGGCAACCGCAACGCTACGCCCCAACTGTCGCCGGCAGAGGGCGTAGATCAGGCCGTAGAGCAGCCCGATCGTCAGCAGGACAGACAGCAGTCCGAGCACCTTTGACGCGACACGTGGATCGCTGCCCAGCAGATAGCAGAGGGAGAGCAGGCCCGCCCACAGGGGGCTCGTGACCCCTTCGGACCGCGGATTCTCGCCGGGATTGAAGACCAACCCCTGGCCGGTCGCGAGGTGCTCGGCGTACCGGTAGCTCATGTAGGCGTCATCCATCGTGTAGCCGCGAAACTGGATGACGTAGAAGGCCAAGAACGCCAGGGCCGCGACTGCCAGCGCGATCGCCAAGCGTGAGAGCTGCGGGGTCGGTGGGGTCGCAATCTCGCCACTGCGTGCTTCAGCGGGCGCCATCACGGCCTCCTAGGCGCTGGGCCTCGTGCCGGAGTCGAGCCCGGCCCGAGGGGGGGTTCGAAAAGCCGGCACGAGACTCCCATCTCGCCCGGGGGCGGCGGTGCGGCTGGGCCGCGCGGGTGGGCGGCGGCGGCCGGCGCGCGAAGAGGACAGGGCCTAGGCCTCTCGGCAAAGGCGACCAATTGTACTTCCAGGAGATTCAAGAATCCACCGGATCCCATCCGCGATTCTTCCCGCGGGCAGGCGAGGCGGGGCGCCGAGCGGGTGCCGGTCGCGCCGGTCGCCGGCGGGCTTGCGGCGAGGAGTTGGGGTAGCGGCCCACGGTACGGTAGTCTCCGGCCCCGATGAAGGGAGTCTGGCCCGCACGAGATGCGCGTGCAGCGACTCCGGGCAGCGCCGTTTAGCCCCGCGGAGGTGATACGTGCCGAATGAGCTAGTCCGACTGACGCCGGGAGCCCGCATGGCCGTCCTCGCGCTCTCGATTGCCTGCTTCGCGGTCTACCTCTGGGGCGCCGCGCCGAGCATCATGGTGGGCGATGGGGCGGAACTCCAGGCGGTCGCTCTGCAGGGCGGCATCGCCCACCCGAGTGGCTACCCGCTCTTCGTCATGGCGGGGCAGGCCTTCCGGCATGCCGTCGGAGGAGACCTGGCGCATCGCATTACGGTGATGTGCGCCCTCTTCGGCGCCGTGGCGGTCGGCGTGTACGCGCTGCTCCTGCGCCAGACCGGGCTGTCGCTCGCCTACTGTCTCTTGGGCGCGATCTGGTACGGGACGAGCTTCACCCTCTGGTGGGCGTCCATCCGGACCGAGGTCTACTCGCTGGCTTATCTGTGCTTCGCCCTTTCCCTGTGGCGAACCCTGGCGTACCTGCGCCGGCCGCGCGCGTGGGATGCGGCCCTGGCCGCGTTTCTCATGGGCCTGGCGATGACCGCCCACCTGGCCTTCGGGCCGGCTGTCCTGGTCATGGGGTCGGCTCTGGCCCTGCGTCGCCCGGCGCGGGCCCCGACCCTGCGCCACCTCGCGATGCTCTCCCTGGGGTTCTTCGCCGGGCTCTCCGCGTACCTCTATCTGATCTGGGCGGATGCCCGCGCCTTGCCGATGAACTACCTCAGCTACACAGTGAATCTCGACACCGGACAGTCTGGGCTGACACGGGCCAACTTCGCTACCCCCTGGGAGCGCATTCCCTGGTTGGTCCTGTGCAAGCAGTCTCCGAAGCTCCCGTTCCTGGGCCAGTTCCGCATGCTGGCCAGGAATCTCCTGGAAGCCGGTGCCAACACATTCCTCTTCGAGTTCGGGCCGGTGGCTCTGATCCCTTTCCTGGCGGGGGTGCGCAGCTACGCCCGGGAGCGCAGTGCGGCGGCGGCGCTGCTGCTGGCGGTCGCCGCGTCCACCGTGGCCTTCGCCGTCGTGTCCAGCCACGGCCGCACGCTGATGGTGTATCTCATGGCGTGCACCGCGGTCCTGGGAGTGGTGATCGCGCGGGGGGTGCCGGCGGTCGTGGATGGACTGCGCCGCAGGGTTAGGCTCCCCGGCTGGCTGCAGATCGCCGTGGGGTCCGCCGCGTTGGCCGCGGCACTGCTGCTGCCCCACGCGCTGCGGGTGGCGGCGCACGCAGCGCCGATCGGCCCGCTGCACTGGCAAGTGCGTGAGGAGGGCCCTCCCCGAGTTGAGAGCCTCGTGCCGCAGTTGCGCGACTATCGGGAGCCGAGGGAATACGGGACCCGGGCCATGACCGCTCTGCCCCGCAACGCGCTCGTCGTTACCGCCTGGGACGAGGGTATGGTCCTCTATTACCTGCGCTACGTGGAAGGACTCCGCCCGGATCTCGCGCTGGACTCGTGGTACCCGGAGCACCGGGTACGACTTCTGCGCTGGCAGGCGATCTACCGGGCCGACGAGCGGCCCATCGTGCTGACGCGACCGCCGCTGACCATGCTCTCCGCGCCGGTGCCGGCCGACTCGCTGGCCGTCACCCCGGGCGCCTGGCTCTACATCCTTCGGGGACCCGTCCCGCCCGCCGCGCCCCGCTCCGCGAGCGCGGCGAGCCGGTAGGTTCTGCGCCCGGGCTCATGGGCCCGGGCCCCCGGCCCGCCGCGTCCGGCGGGGTCGGTTCAGCGGCTTGCCATCTCCAACCGCACGCCGGCCTTCTCCAGGCGGGCGCACGCCTCGCGCAGGCGGTCCTCCTCCTCGCACAGCGCGACGCGCACGAAGCCCTCGCCGCTGGCGCCGAAGGCCACGCCCGGGGCCATCAGCACGCCGGTCTTGCGGAGCAGGTCGCCGGTGAAGCTCAGGCAGTCCCGGTACCCGGGCGGGATGGGCAGCCAGCAGTACATCCCCGCCTTGGGCGGTACGATGCGCCAGCCGAGCTTGGCGATGCCCGCGAGGAACACGTCGCGGCGGCGGCGGTACAGCTCGCTCACCTCGCGCGTGTAGTCCTGCGGGCCGTCGAGGGCCGCGACGGCCGCCTTCTGGATCGCCATGAAGATGCTGAAGTCCATGTTCGACTTGATCCTCGCCAGGTTGGCGATCAGCTGCGCGTTGCCGGCGCAGAAGGCGACGCGCCAGCCCTGCATGGAGAAGGTCTTGGAGAAGGAATGGAACTCGATGGTCGTCTGCTTCTCCTTGTCGAACTGCAGGAACGAGTGGGCGCGGTAGTCGGGGTCGAGGCTCAGGTCGCAGTAGGCGATGTCGGAGATGACGCAGATGTCGTGGCGCAGCGCGAAGGCCAGGGTGCGCTCGTAGAGCTCGGCGGTCTCCACCTGGCCGGTGGGGTTGTGCGGGTAGTTGATGGTCAGGAGCTTGGCGGCGTCCGCCGCCGCCGCCGGCACCGCCGACCAGTCGGGGCGGAAGTCGGTGTCGGGGCCGAGCGGCACGACGTGCGCCCTGGCCTGGGTCAGCTCGCAGGCGCCGAGATAGGCCGGATAACACGGAGCGGTGAGCAGCACCGTGTCGCCGGGATCGAGGTGCGCCAGGAAGAACTTGACGATTCCTTCTTTGGAGCCGATGAGCGGCAGCACCTCGCGGGCCGGGTCGAGCTGTACCCCGAAGCGCCGGTCGTACCAGCGCGCGATGGCCTGCTTGAACTCCGGCATCCCGCCGAAGGCGGGGTAGCGGTGGTACTGGCGCGCCGGGTCGTCGAGCGCGTCCTTGAGCGCCTGCACGATGTGCGGCGCCGGGCGGCGGTCGGGATTGCCGACGCCGAGGTCGATGACGTCGGTGCCGCGGCGGATCTCCGCGTCGCGATCGGCGAAGACCTGCGCCAGGATGTACGGGCCGAGGTTGCGGAACCGCTGCGAAGGCTGCAGCATCGTGGGCTCCTTCCGGTGTATAAGTGGGGGAAGGTCGCGGGGCGTGGCGGCAAGCCGCCCTTCGACCGCGCATTGTAGGCGGCGCCGGGTCCGTCGGCCAGAGGGACGCGGGGCCGCCGGTTCCGCGCCCGGGGAGGGCCGGTTGCAAAGATCGCGTGAGCACACAGGCCGGTGCGCCGCCGCCCGCGGGGCGCGCGCCGTTGCCCTGGCGGGCGCGCTGGCGGCACTCGCCGCCTGGGCCGCGTGGGGGCTGCCGAGCGACGTCGAGCTGGGGCTGCCGGCCGGGCAGCGCCCGGCCGGCCCTCCCGATTCCGCCGCCCTCGACCGGCTGGCGACGCGCGGGCTGCCCTTCGCTCCGGGTGAGCGGCTGGTCTTCTCCATCGAGTACGGCATCATCAAGGCGGGTACGGCCACGCTCGACGTGCGGCCGCTGCGGACCTACCGCGGGCGGTCCTGCTACCACATCGCCTCCACGACGCAGTCGGCCCCGTTCTTCGACTCGGTCTACAAGGTCCGCGACCGCATCGACACGCTCATCGACGCGGCGCGCTTCGTCACCTGGCAGTACCGCAAGACGCTGCGCGAGGGCGGCTACAAGGCCGACCACGAGGCGGTCTACGACCACGCCGCCGGGCGGGCCCGCTACGCCGACGGCAAGTGGGCGGACTTTCCGCCGGGCGCCCTCGACGCCCTCGGCGCGTTCTACTTCACGCGCACCCAGCCGCTGGCGCCGGGGACCTCGTTCTACGTCGCCCACCACGCCGACAAGAAGTCGTTCTACCTGCAGGTGCGCGTGCTCGGCCGGGAGCGGATCAAGGTGCCCGCCGGGACCTTCGACTGCGTCGCGCTGGAGCCGCTGGTGCGCGACGCGGGGCCGTTCCGCCAGCAGGGGCGGATGACCGTCTGGGTGACCGACGACGAGCGCCGCCTGCCGGTGCTGATGAAGAGCAAGGTGGCGGTGGGCTCGATCGACGCGGTCCTGCAGCAGTTCCAGCTGGGGGTGCCGGCGGGGCCGGCGCCGGCGGGCGCGGCCGGCGGATCCTGAGCCGCGGCCGGACGAAGAGGAGGCAAGCACGATGGGTCGCTATCCCGAAGCCGATCTCAGCCGGCTGTCCCTGATCCCCGTGGGCGAGCGGCCGACCCGCGTGGCGGTCGCCGACCTGGGCACGCCGGCGGAGGGGGGGGAGGCCGCCGCGCTGCTGGCGCGCCTGCCCCGCCAGCTCGCCGCCGAGCGGCTGCGCGCCGCGGTGGACGCCGTGGTGGCGGCGCGCGCCGCGGGACGGCCCGTGGTGCTGCTGGTCGGGGCCCACGTCATCAAGGTCGGGGTCTCGCCGTGGCTGGTGCGCTGGCTGGAGCGCGGCGTGGCGACGCACCTGGCGCTGCACGGCGCGGGCGCCATCCACGACTGCGAGCTGGCGCTCTTCGGCGGCACCTCGGAGGACGTCGAGGCGCACCTGCACCGCGGCGTCTTCGGCATGGTGCGCGAGACCGGCGCGTTCTTCTTCGCCGCGGCCCGGGCCGCGGCGGCGCGCGGCGAGGGGCTGGGCGAGGCGCTCGGCCGCGAGCTCGAGGCGGCGGGGGCCCCGCACGCCGCGCACAGCCTGCTGGCCGCGGCCTACCGCGCCGGCGTGCCCGCGACGGTCCACGTCGCGTTCGGCACCGACACCGTGCACGCGCACCCGGAGGGGGACGGCGCCGCCCTCGGCGAGGCCACGCTGCGCGACTTCCGCATCCTCGCCCACTCGCTGGCGCAGGCGCGCGGCGCGGTGGTCCTGAACCTCGGGTCGGCCGTCATCCTCCCCGAGGTCTTCCTCAAGGCGCTCAGCGTCGCCGTGAACCTGGGCGCGGCCGCCGACGGGATGACGGCGGTGAACCTCGACCAGATCCAGCACTATCGCCCGCGCGTGAACCTCCTCGAGCGGCCGACGCGGGGGGCCGGCGGGCGCGGTCTCGACCTGACCGGCCACCACGAGATCCTCGTGCCGCTGCTCGCCGAGGCCGTCCTCGCCCGGCTGCCTGCGCCCGGTACGGGGTTTGCTAAGACTAATCCCTAGGGGCCCGCCTGCGGGTGGGCAAGCCCGCACGGCGATGGCGGT
>CAYLSO010000163.1:0-32734 GCA_964386525.1 uncultured bacterium | reverse complement strand
GGGCTCGGGGTCGCGCGAGGAGGCGGGCGCGCTGCGTGCGGGTCCCGCCGACGAGCGCGAGCCCCACCGCGCCGGGCCGGACGGAGCCGCTCGCTGCCCCTGGCGCGCCGGTGACCTTCTGCTATCATCCCGGCCATGGCCCGCGTCGAGATGGATCGGCTCACCAAGCGCTACGACGGCAAGGCCCGTCCGGCCGTGCAGGACGTCAGTATCACCGTCGAAGCGGGGGAGCTGCTCGTGCTCGTCGGCCCCTCGGGCTGCGGCAAGTCCACCGTCCTGCGCATGGTGGCCGGGCTCGAGGACATCACCGACGGCGAGCTGCGCATCGCCGGGCGGCGCGTCAACGAGGTCCCGCCCAAGGACCGCGACGTCGCGATGGTCTTCCAGAATTACGCGCTCTACCCGCACATGAGCGTGTTCGACAACATGGCGTTCGGGCTCAAGCTGCGCAAGCTGCCGAAGGACGAAGTCGAGGCCCGCGTGCACGAGACCGCCGGCATGTTGGGGCTGGACAAGTACCTCGACCGCCGGCCGCGCGAGCTGTCGGGCGGCGAGCGCCAGCGCGTCGCTCTCGGCCGCGCCCTGGTGCGGCGCCCCAAGCTCTTCCTCTTCGACGAGCCGCTCTCCAACCTGGACGCCAAGCTGCGCACGCACATGCGCGCCGAGATCGCGCGCCTGCACCATCAGATCAAGACCACGATGATCTACGTGACCCACGATCAGGTGGAGGCGATGACGCTCGGGCAGCGGATCGCGGTGCTCAAGGACGGCACGCTGCAGCAGTGCGCCGACCCGCTCACGCTCTACGGCCGGCCGGCCAACCGCTTCGTGGCCGGCTTCATCGGCAGTCCGTCGATGAACTTCCTCGACGCGGGGCTGAGCGCCGACGGCCGCACGCTCACGGTGGGGGGCGAGGAGTTGCGCGTCCCGGAGGCGCAGCAGGCGTCTCTCAAGCCCTGGGCCGGAAAGCCGCTGGCCCTGGGGGTGCGGCCCGAGCATCTGGGACTCGAGCCCGGGCCGCAGGGTTCGTTCGCCGGGCGGGTGGCGGTGCGCGAGCCTCTGGGCAACGAGATCCTCGTACACGCCGACACGCCGGCCGGGGAGGTCATCGTGCGCATCACCCACGGCACGGCCCCCGGCGTGGACGAGGCGATCCGGCTGTCTCCGGACTTCGCGCACACCCACTACTTCGATCGCGAGACCGAAGCCGCCGTCGGGCGCTAGAGCGGCGGCCCAATCCGAAGCTGGCCGCTGCGGTTGTGGACGTCGCCCAGCCCCGCGGTGGCCATCGCCCCGAGTATGACGGCGGGCACAAACGAAGTTGACAGGCTGCGGGCGAGGCCCTAACGTGCGGCCCCGAAAGCCCATCCGACGATGCGACGAATCCTTCTGGTCCTTTCTCTATCCGTGCTTGTCATGGTGGCCGCCATTGCGGTCTGGACCTACTTCGCCCTCGGTCCTGCCGGGCGGGGCCCGACCTCGAAAGTGGCGCTGGCCGCGCCTTCCCGGGCGGCGAAGCGGGGACAGGCGCTCGCGCAGCCGATCAACTTCAGCCACAAGATCCACGCCGGCGACAACCAGCTCGCGTGCCTCTATTGCCACATCGGCGCCGACAAGAGCGCCGTGGCCACGATCCCGGCGGTGCAGACCTGCATGGGCTGCCACAAGATGGTAGCGGCGGGCAAGCCGGAGATCGAGAAGCTCAGGAAGTACTGGGACGGCAAGCAGCCGATCCCGTGGGCGAAGGTGTACGACGTCGCCGACCACGTGCGCTTCACGCACAAGCGCCACGTGAAGGCCGGCATCGCCTGCCAGACCTGTCACGGGCCGGTGGAGACCATGCCGGCGATCCGGCTGCAGCAGGATCTCACCATGGGGTTCTGCGTGCGCTGCCACAAGCAGCACCTGAACGACAAGCACACTCCCGCCAGCCTCGACTGCGCGACGTGCCACAAGTAGGCGGGGCGGTGGGCGGAGAGAAGCGGGTGAGCGAAACGGGTAGCGGGTTCTCGAGAAGGACCTTCCTCAAGCTCGTGGGCGTCTCCGGCGCCGGCGCGCTGGCCGGCTGCTCGACCGGCCCGGTCGAGCGCGTGCTGCCCTACGTCACCCCGCCCGACGATCAGATCCTCGGCATCGCCACGTGGTACGCGACCACCTGCCTCGAGTGCCCCGCCGGCTGCGGCCTGCACGTGCGCACGCGGGAGGGGCGGGCCGTCAAGATCGAGGGCAACCCCGCCCACCCGGTGAACCGCGGCACGGTGTGCGCCCGCGGCCAGGCGGCCCTGCAGGGGCTGTACAACCCCGATCGCGTCCCGCGTCCGCGCGCCAAGGACGACGGCAAGTGGGTGGACATCACCTGGGAGGAGGCCGAGAAGCGGCTCGCGGCCAAGCTCGCCGCGGCGGCCGGCGCGGCGGGTGCGGTCCAGTTCTGGACGGGGGGCGCCACCGGCTCATGGGACGCCTTCCTCGACGAATGGTGCCGGACGCTGGGTGCCGAGCGCGTCGCCTACGAGGCGTTCGACTACGCGCCCGTGCGCGAGGCGGCGCGGCGCGTCTTCGGCACCGCCACGGTGCCGCTGTTCGACCTCGGCAGGGCGCGCTACCTGCTGTCGCTGGGCGCCGACTTCCTCGACACCTGGGGGTTGCCGCTGGCGCAGTCGCGCGGCTACGACGCCGCCCACTCGGCGCGCGCCGCCAGCCCCGTCAAGCACGTGCAGGTGGAGCCGCGGCTGTCGCTCACCGGGCACAGCGCCGACCAGTGGCTCGCCGTGCGGCCCGGCAGCGAAGCGGTGCTCGCCCTGGCTCTGGCGCAGCGCCTGGGCGCGGCGGTCTCCGGCTATGACGCCGGGCGCGTGGCCAGGGAGTGCGGCATCGAGGCGGCGGCGTTCGAGCAGCTCGCCAGGGAACTGAGCGAGAACCGGCCGGCCCTGGTGCTCGGGCCCGGAGTGGCGGGCAGCGCGGCCAACGCCACCGAGACGTGGCAGGCGGTCTTCCTGCTCGACCAGGTGCTCGGCGCCGTGGGCAACGGGCTCTCACCCAGCCCGGGCTTCGAGCCGGGCCGCACGGCCTCCTTCGCCCGGGCGCGCGCCGCCGTCGAGCGGCTCGGGGCCGGCGGCGTGAAGCTCCTGCTCGTGCACGGCACGGACCCGGCCTTCACGCTGGCGGGGGCCGGCGGTTTCGCCGAGGCGGCGGCCAAGGCGGAGTACCGCGTCTCGTTCTCCCCGTATCCCGACGACACCGCGGAGCTGTGCGATCTCGTCCTGCCCGACCACCACCCGCTCGAGTCGTGGGGCGACTGCGAGCCGGCGGCCGGGGTGCGCGGCCTGGTGCAGCCGGTCATGCGCCCGCTCTTCGAGACGCGGCAGACCGCCGACGTGCTGCTCGCCGCCGCGCGCGGCGGGGCGGCCGCGACCGCGTTCCCCGAGGCCACCTTCCGTGAGCGGCTGGTGCGGCTCTGGGGCGGAGAGGCGGCCTTCCACGGGGCGCTGACGCTGGGCGGCAGCCTGCCGGCCGAGCTGCCGGGCGGCGGCGCCCGGGTCTTGGGCGCCGGCGCCCCGACGGCGGGCGCGGCGGTCCCGGCCGGCGACGGCGAGCTGGCGCTGGTGGTCTATCCGCACCCGCACCACTACGACGGGCGCGGCGCGAACAAGCCGTGGCTGCAGGAGATCCCCGACCCGGTCACGAAGGTCGTGTGGGACTCCTGGTGCGAGTTGCACCCGGACGCCGCCAAGCGTCTCGGCGTGGGCGAGGGCGACGTGCTGGCGCTCCGGAGCGCCGCCGGCCAGGCCGAGTTCCCGGTCTACCTCAACGCGCTGATGCGCGGCGACGTGGTCGCGGTGCCGCTGGGACAGGGACACGCCCGGTATGGGCGCTATGCCGAGGGGCGAGGCGCCAACGCCTTCGCGCTGCTGCCGGCGGCGGCCGATGCGGCCTCCGGCGGGCGCGCCTTCCTGTCGGCCACGGTGACCGCTGTGAGGACCGGTAAGCGCGGCAAGCTCGTCTACACCGGCGGGCCGGGGCGGCAGATGGGCCGCGGCATCGCGCAGGCGATCCCGCTGACCGTGGTGGCCGGCGGTGGGCACGACGAGCCGGGCGGCCAGGGTGGGGGGGGAGCGCACGGCGAGCCCGCCGCCCCGCTGCCGCCCACCTTCCGGGCGCCCAAGAGCGGGCCTGAGGGCGCGGTGCTGCCGCTCACCTTCCCGAGCTTCCGCGACTTCCCCGAGCAGCTCGACGGCCTGCACGCCAAGCCCCTGGCCAAGGAGGACCTGCCGGCGGCCGGCTCGAGCCAGTACAACCGCACCGACAAGCGGTGGGGGCTGGCCATCGACCTGGCCTCGTGCATCGGCTGCAACGCCTGCGTGGCCGCCTGCTACTCCGAGAACAACGTCGCCATCGTCGGCAAGGAGAACATGACGCGCGGCCGCGAGATGGCCTGGGTGCGCATCGAGCGTTACTACGAGGACACGCCGGACGGCGTCGAAACGCGCTTCGCGCCCATGATGTGCCAGCAGTGCGGCAGCGCCCCGTGCGAAACGGTGTGCCCGGTCTACGCCACCTATCACAATCCCGAGGGCCTCAACGTCCAGGTCTACAACCGCTGCGTCGGCACCCGCTACTGCGGCAACAACTGCCCGTACAAGGTGCGCGCCTTCAACTGGTTCGAGTACGAGTTCCCCTCGCCCCTGCACTGGCAGCTGAACCCGGACCTCACGCAGCGCTCCAAGGGCGTGATGGAGAAGTGCACCTTCTGCATCCAGCGCATCAAGGCGGCGCGCGACCTGGCGCGCGACGAGGACCGCGACATCCGCGACGGCGACGTCACCACCGCCTGCGCCCAGGCGTGCCCGACGCAGGCCATCGTGTTCGGCGACCTCGGCGACCCGGCCAGCCGCGTGCGCCGGCTGGCGGAGGATCCGCGCGGCTACAAGGTCTTCCCCACGCTCAACGTCCTGCCGGCCGTGACCTACCTCAAGAAGGTGTCGCGGCGGGCCCCGGCCGAAGCGCCGGGCGAGCCCCGGGGGGCGTGATGACCGAGATGACCTCGCTCACCTACAAGCAGGTCAACGAGGACGTCGCCGCCATCGGCCACCGGGTGGGCAAGGCGTGGTGGGTGGCCTTCCTCGCGAGCGTCGCAGTGATCATCACGGGCGGCCTGTGCCTGGCGTACCAGGTGCACGTGGGGCTCGGGGTGACCGGCTACACCCGCCCGGCGATGTGGGCGGTGTACATCACCAACTTCGTCTTCTGGGTGGGCATCGCGCACTCCGGCACCCTGATCTCGGCGGTGCTCTTCCTGTTCCGCGCCGCGTGGCGACAGAGCATCTACCGCATCTCCGAGGCCATGACCGTGTTCGCGGTCATGACGGCGGGCCTGTTCCCGCTCATCCACCTCGGACGCGTGTGGTTCTTCTACTGGCTGTTGCCGTATCCCAACCAGCGCGAGCTCTGGGTCAACTTCCGCTCGCCGCTGATCTGGGACGTGTTCGCGGTGAGTACCTACTTCACAGTCTCCACGGTGTTCTTCATCACCGGCATGATCCCCGACGTCGCCGCCCTGCGCGACCGCGCCACGGGGGTGCGCCGCAAGCTCTACACGCTGCTGTCGCTCGGCTGGCGCGGTTCGACCCGCAACTGGAAGCACTACGCGCAGGCCTACCTCTACTTCGCGGCCTTCGCCACCCCGCTGGTGGTGTCGGTGCACAGCGTGGTGTCGTGGGACTTCGCCATGGGCCTCAACCCGGGCTGGCACTCGACCATCTTCGCGCCCTACTTCGTGGCCGGAGCCATCTTCTCGGGCATGGCGCTGGTCATCACCCTGGTGATCCCGCTGCGCCGCGCCTTCGGGCTCGAGAAGTACATCACCGAGTGGCACTTCGATTCGATGTCGAAGCTGGTCCTGTTCACCGGCTGCGTCGTGACCTACTCGTACCTGGTCGAGTTCTTCATCGCCTGGTACAGCGGCAACCCGTTCGAGCGCACGGCCTTCTGGGACCGCGCCTTCGGCCCCATGGCGTGGGGCTTCTGGATCATGGCGGTGTTCAACTGCATCGTGCCGCAGATGCTGTGGTGGAAGCGCAACCGCACGCACCTGCCGACGCTGTTCCTGATCACCATCGGCATCAACATCGGCATGTGGTTCGAGCGCTTCGTGATCATCGTGCAGTCGCTGAACATCAACTTCGACCCGTGGGTGTGGCGCGGCGGCTACCACCCGACGCTGATCGAGTTCGGCATCACCGCCGGCTCCTTCGCCTGGTTCTTCATGTACTTCCTGCTCTTCCTGCGCTTCCTGCCGGTGCTGTCCATCGCCGAGCTCAAGGAAGTCCTGCCGGCGCCCCTGCGGCGCCAGGGGCGCGCGTCATGAGCCAGACGAAGAGCGGTGCGCTGGGAGTCTTCCAGTATCTCGACGACGCCATCGCGGCTGCCCGCCAGCTCAAGGGCGCCGGCTATACGGTTCACGCCATGACGCCCACGCTCTACCCGGAGCTGCAGGCGACCGTGGATCCGGGCCCCTCGGGGGTGCGCTGGGTGACGCTCACGGGCGCGCTGCTCGGCATCGCCGGCGGGGCGACGCTGGCCATCTGGACGTCGCTCGACTGGCCGCTGATCACCGGCGGCAAGGAGATCGTGTCGCTGGCGCCGTACCTGGTGATCACCTTCGAGTCCATGGTGCTCGTCGGCTCGATCTTCAACCTCCTGGCCATGCTGGTCTTCGGCGGGCTGCCCGGCTGGATGAGGGCGGAGGGCTACGACCAGCGCTTCAGCGAGGACCGCATCGGCCTGTGGGTGCCGGCCGACGCGGCCACGGCCGAGAAGGCGGCGGCCGTGATGCAAGCCGAAGGGGCGGAGGAGGCGCGCGTTGCGACGGGCTAAGCGCATCATCGTGGGGGTCGCGCTGGCGACCGTGGGGCTGGCGGGCGGGCTCGTCGCCCTGCCGTGGACCCACGACATGGACAACCAGATCGGCATCAAGCCGCAGGAGATGCCGGTTGCGCCGCCGGAGTTCTCGGTGCCGACGACCGGGCGCGAGTTCGCCAAGGGCCTGGCGGTGGAGGCGGCGTACAAGAACCCGCAGCCCGCCGACTCCGCCTCGCTGGCGCGTGGCGGCGCCCTCTTCGCCATCTACTGCACCCCGTGCCACGGGGCAAAGGGCGAGGGGCTGGGGCCGGTCGTGCGCAGAGGTTTCATGCCGCCGCCGGTGCTGACCGGGCCGCTGACCCGCGGGCGCGCCGACGGCTACATCTACTCGTACCTGCGCCACGGCGGCGCGGTGATGCCGACCTACGGATTCGCCCTGCGGCCGCAGGACGCCTGGGACGTGGTCAACCACGTCCGCAAGCTGCAGGCGGAGAACCCGACCCCATGAGCGCGCGCGACAGCGGCCCCGCTGGGACCCCGGCCGCCGGGGCCGCGCCCGCCGGGCCCGGCCACGGGCCGGTCACCATCGACGACGTCCTGGCGCGCATCCCCGGCAAGCCGAACGCCGCCCTGCGCGTGGGGTTCGTCGTTCTTCTCGTGGTCGGCGTTCTGACCTTCGGGCTGACGGTGGTGGCCAACCCGCTGCGTGGCTGGTCGTCGGTGCTGATCAACATCACCTACTGGCTGCCGATGTCGGCCGCGGCCGCCGCCTTCGGCGGGGTGCTGATCCTGGTCAAGGCCAAGTGGTCGGTGCCCGTGCACCGCACCTTCCTCGGCATCGCCGGATTCCTGCCGTGGATGTTCGGCGTGCTGGTCCTGACCCTGATCTTCGGCAACGCCTATCTTTTCGCCTGGGTGCGCGAGCCGGTGGCGGTGAAAGCCGCCTATCTCAACGTGCCCTTCCTGCTGGCCCGCGAGATCGGACTGGTGGGGGCCTTCACACTCTTGGCGCTGGCCTTCCTGCGCCGCATCCGCCGGCTCGACGCCGGCCTGGCGCGCGGCCGCGTGCGCGAGGAG
Organism: uncultured bacterium; assembly: GCA_964386525.1. Lineage (GTDB taxonomy): Bacteria > Eisenbacteria > RBG-16-71-46 > RBG-16-71-46 > DASYSL01 > CAYLSO01. Next base: position 24,799 of record CAYLSO010000163.1, on the reverse strand, counting down.
CTGCGCGGCCGCTACGAGAAGTGGAGCAAGGGCTGGCGGGGCGACGCCATCGAGGTGGAGAGCGCGCGCCGGGTGCTGCCGCGGCTGGCGGGCGTGCTGCCGGTGCTCTACGCGGTGGTCTTCACGGTGGTGGCGTGGGACCTAGTCATGTCGCTGGAGCCGCACTGGACCACCACCCAGATCGCCCCGTGGTTCTGGATGGGTGGCCTGCTCGCGGCCTTGGCGGCGGCGGCGCTGCTGTCGCTCGTGCTGCGCGACGCCTACGGCCTGGAGCGCTGCTTCGACCCCAGGCGCCAGCAGCTCATGGGCCAGTTGCTCTTCGGCATGACGAACTTCCGCACCTACCTGTCGTGGGTGCTGTTCCTGCCCATCTGGTACGCCAACCTGCCCGAGGAGACGAGCTGGATGGTGCGTCGCGTACACTTCCCGTTCTTCCCGTGGCTCCTGGCGGCGGTGTTCTTCGGCTGGTTCGTGCCGCTGGTGGGGTTCATGAACCTGGCCGCCAAGAAGAAGACGGGCGCCTTCGTCTTCTTCGCGGGCTCCATCCTCTTCGGCCTCTGGATCGAGCAGCTGGTGCTGGCCTACCCGTCGCTGTACCTGACGCACATGCCGTTCGGCGTGCCGGAGATCGGCGTGACCCTGGGTTTTGTCGGCGGCTTCGGGCTGGTGTTCCAGCAGTACGCGGCGACCCGCCCGCTGGTGGCCCTGGACCAGATCGAAGTGTTGGCGGAGGCGGTGCACTAGGGGGGCTACGCGGCCGCTCTCCCGGCCCCACGGCCGGCCTCCGGGCCGGCCGTCGCGCTTGAGAGCCCCGGCGGGGGCGCCGGCGACCCCGCCGTGCTAGATTGGATGTCCGAAGCGTGCCGGGATGGCGAAACTGGCAGACGCGGCGGACTTAGAATCCGCTGTGCCGAAAGGCGCGTGCAGGTTCGAGCCCTGCTCCCGGCAGCTCGCTTCCTCGCCCCGACGAGTTGCTCGCAGGAAACAATCGCCGAGCGGCGCTGCCGCCCAGGTGCCCGGCGGCCGATCGCGCTTTGCGCGGAATTGGAAACTCTCCCGCCCCGTCGCTGCTAACTTCACTTGCCCTCCCCGATGATGGTTGCTGGGTTGTGAGGTGCACGCCCAAACGCAAGCCGGGCCGCGCTGGGAAACGTCACGTCGCTTCTCTGCCGGGCGGGCAGCCGGAGGCTGCCGGTCGGCAAGTCGGTCCGTAACTCCACGCCCCACTCGGGGCACGAACCAGTCCGTGACCTTTGGAGGAAACACCGATGCGCGGTCTTGCGATTGCTTTGCTCTTCGTTTGTGTCGGCGGGGCCGGGACGGCTCTCGCCCAGGCCCCTTCGACGATGAGCTACCAGGGCGTCCTCACCGACGCCGGCGGCAACATCGTTCCGGATGGTGCCTACAACCTCACGTTCAAGATCTACGATGTCTCCGGGGGCGGTGCGGCCCTGTGGACGGAGAACTGGTTCGGGGTGGCGGTGGCGAAGGGCGGCTTCAGCGTGCTGCTCGGCAGCGCCACGCCTCTGGCCCTGCCGTTCGACAAGCAGTACTGGCTGGGCATCTCGGTGGGGGGCGGCGCCGAACTGTCGCCGCGCGTGCAGCTGGCCTCGTCGCCCTACGGGCTGTCGCTGCGCCTGCCGTTCACCGGGACCAGCAACAACCCCGACCAGACGCTCAAGATCTCCAACACCGGGGGCGGGGCGGCGATCGTCGCCGACCCCGGCCTGACGGTCGGCAGCCCCAGCACCGGCGGCTACTTCCAGTGGTTCGGCAACGGCAGCGCGTCACCGTACGGGCAGGCGGGCTCCTATGCGGGGTCCGGCGGCTCTTTGTACGTGAATGACGAGAGCGGATCGAACTACTGGGGCGTCGAGCCGGACTTCGACGGCATCGGGGTCTTCTGGTACATGAACGGGGCCGGCGGCAGCGGCGCCTACTACGATTCGGAGCAGAGCAGCGGCGCCGGCGCCATGATCTTCTACGGACCCGGGAGCGTCACCAGCTTCAATACCGGCGATGCCGGGGACAATGCCGTCAATCTGCCCCCCGGTTCGGTCAGCGCGTACGAGACCCTCGACGAGCCGGGCGTGAGCCAGGGCAAGGTGAACGGCAACGTCAGCCTGGTGAGCACCAGCTCCGCGTCCCTGGACAACGTGGTCGGCACGAGCATCACGATCCCCGCTCCGGGTTACGTCGAGGTGGAGATCTCCGGGCAGGCGGGAATCGGCGGCCTCCTCGGCAGCAACACCACCGGATTCCAGATCGATGAGACGGGCCCCGGGGCGGTGCGTGACAATAGCCACTACTACTTCGTCGGTGGCGACATGCCGAGCGCGTCTGCCTGGTGGTTCCCGGTGTCGAACCGCCGCACGTACTACAAGGGTTCGGCCGGGACGTACAACTTCTACTTCACGGCCTACAAGACCGCCGGCACCTCGAACTGGTTCTGGAACCCGACGATCACGGCGACCTACGTGCCGACCGGGTACGGCGCCGTGCAAGAGGCGCCCGAGGTGCTTTCGGGAGCTGCCGCCGTCGGCGGGGACGATCAGCAGACGATGACGAGCCCCAGCCCGACGCTGGATCTGCGCGAGCTCGAGCTGCGCGTGGCGGAGACGCAGGCGGCGGCGGAGCGGGCCCAGCGGCAGCTGGTGGAAGCGCGCCTGCAGGAGCAGACGAGGCAGCGCTCGGCAGTGACCCCGGCCGCGGCGAAGAAGCAGTGAACCGGCGCGTCCTAAAGGAGGTCGGACCATGAGAATCGATCGGACGATGCTGGTGGCGGTGGCGGCCGCGGTCGGTCTGGCGGCGGTGGCCGCCCCGGCCGGGGCGGTCACGTACGCGCAGCGCGGCTACGTGGTCGGCAATGGCGGCACGCCGGCAGCCGGGGGTGCCTTCAAGCTCCTGGGCACGGCGGGTCAGGCGGCCGTGGGGCGGAGCGCATCGGCGAGCGCCATCCTGTGCCACGGCTTCTGGTGCTTCGGCGGCGTGCGCACGGTGGCGGTCGAGCTGCCCGACCCGGGCCTGCCGCCGAACCTGCCGAACCGGCTGGAGTTCAGCGCCCCGATGCCCAACCCGACGGTCGGCACGGCGAGCTTCACGCTGGCCCTGCCCAAGGAGGCCGACGTGCGCTTCACCGTCTACGACGTGCGCGGACGGCGGGTGGGGCGGGAGTACGCTGGGCGCTTCAATCCCGGAACGCACCGGCTGGAATGGTCGGGAGCGGACGGGGCCGGCTCCGGAGTCTACTTCGCGCAGCTGTGGGTGGACGGGAAGCTCGAGGCGGAGCGGCGGATCGTGACGCTACGCTAGGCGCATCCCCGGCAGACGCCAGCGGGCCCGGCTCCGGCCGGGCCCGCGCTGTTTCGGGCGGGCCGGTGCCGGTTCCCTAGATCTGCGTCCGAGCCGACGCCGGGATAGCGAGACTGGCAGACGCCGCGGCCTAGAATGCGCTGGGCGGCGGGACGCGGGCAGGTTCTCAGCCCGCCGGTACGGTGGGGCCTTGGAGGAAGAGTCGAGAACTCCGCCACCGCGCGCCCATGATATACTCGATGGCGCTTCCTGAGCGGCCGACTCTCCCTCCGAGGACGCCCGTCGCATGCACAAGCCGGGCCGCGCTTGAGCGTGCGCGCCCGCGTCTTCGGCCGCCCGGCAGACGGCGCGTCTGCCGCCCGGCAGGCCGGTCCGCAACTGTCTGCCCCGAGCGGGGCACGAACCACTGCGCGGCCTCCGGAGGAAACACCCATGCGCGCTCTGGCGGTTGCTCTGCTTCTGGTCTGCGTCGGCTGGGCCGGGACGGCCCTCGCCCAGGCCCCTTCGACGATGAGCTACCAGGGCGTTCTCACCGACGCCGGCGGCAACATCGTCCCTGACGGAGCCTATAACCTCACCTTCAGGATCTACGACGTCCCCGGCGGCGGAGCGGCGCTGTGGACGGAGAACTGGCCTGGCGTGTCGGTGACGAAGGGCGGCTTCAGCTTGCTGCTCGGGAGCTCCGTGCCGCTGGCCCTGCCGTTCGACAGACAGTACTGGCTGGGCATCGCGGTGGGGGGCGGCGCCGAGCTGACGCCGCGCGTGCAGCTGGCGTCGTCGCCCTACGGGCTGTCGCTGCGCCTGCCGTTCACGGGGGCCAGCAACGACCCGAACCAAACCCTGAAGATCTCCAATACGGGCGGCGGGGCGGCCATCGTCGCCGACCCCGGGCTGAAGGCCGGCAGCCCCGGCGGCACCGGGTACCTCGAGTGGTTCGGTGGGGGCAGCACCCTGCACTATGGCCTTGCCTACTCCTGGGCCGGCCAGGGGGGCGCGCTGCACGTGTACGACGAAGCCGGTGCGAGCTACTGGGCGGTCGAGCCGGACTACGATGGCAAAGGGGTCTTCTGGGAAATAGACGGGGACGGTGGCAGCTACATCTACTTTGACGCAGAGCAGAGCGCAGGCGAAGGATCCCTCGTGCTGCACGGGCAGGGGGGCGAGATGTCCTTCAACCTCGGCGAGCCCGGGAATCCGGCGGTCCGGCTGCCGGCCGGCGCGATCAGCGCGTACGAGACCCTCGACGAGCCAGGCGTGAGCCAGGGCAAGGTGAATGGCAGCGTCGGCCTGACGAGCACGAGCTACCTATCCCTGGACAACGTGGTCGGCACGAGCATCACGATCCCCGCTCCGGGTTATGTCGAGGTGGAGATCTCGGGGCAGGCGGGGATCACCGGGCTCACAGGCACGAACCTCACGGCATTCCAGATCGACGAGATCGGGGCCGGCGCCGCGCGTGACGGCAGCCACTACTACAACGTGGGCGGTGACATGCCGAACTCGGGGACCTGGTTCTATCCGGTGTCGAACCGCCGAACGTACTACAAGGGTTCCGCCGGGACGTACAACTTCTACTTCACGGCCCACAAGACCGCCGGCAGCACCAATTACATCTGGAACCCGACGATCACGGCGACCTACGTGCCGACCGGGTACGGCGCCGTGCAAGAGGCGCCCGAGGGGCTCTCGGGAGCGGCCACCGTCGGCGGGGACGACCAGCAGACCATGACGAGCCCCAGCCCGACGGTGGACCTGCGCGAGCTCGAGCGGCGCGTGGAAGAGACGCAACTGGCGGCAGAGCAGGCGCGGCGGCAGCTGCTGGAAGCGCACCGGCAGGGCCAGGTCAGGCAGCGCGCGGCGATGACGCCGGCCGCCGCTCTCAAGCAGTGACCCGGCGCGTCCGAGAGGAGATGGAGCCATGAGAATCGATCGGACGATGCTGGTGGCGACGGCGGCCGCGGTCGGTCTGGCGGCGGTGGCCGCCCCGGCCGGGGCGGTCACCTATTCCCAGAGCGGCTACGTGATCGGCGACGGCGGAACGCCGGCGGCCGGGGGCGCCTACAAGCTTCTGGGCACGGCGGGCCAGGCGGCCGTGGGCGTGAGCCAACTGAAGAGCGCCGTCCTCTGCCACGGCTTCTGGTGCTTCGGGGGGGTGCGCACGGTGGCGGTGGAGCTGCCCGACCCGAACGTGCCGCCTGCCCTGCCGACGCAGCTCGAATTCAGCGCCCCGATGCCCAATCCCACGGTCGGCACGGCGAGCTTCACGCTGGCGCTGCCCAAGGAGGCCGAGGTGCGCTTCGCCGTCTACGACGTGCGCGGGCGGCGGGTGGGGCGGGGGTACGCGGGGCACCTGAATCCCGGCACCCACCGGCTGGAGTGGTTTGGGCCGGACGGGGCCGGCTCCGGGGTCTACTTCGCGCAGCTGTGGGTGGACGGGAAGCTCGAGGCGGAGCGGCGGATCGTGACGCTGCGCTAGAGGCGTTCCCGGCAGACGCAAGCGGGCCCGGCTCCGGCCGGGCCCGCGCTGTTTCGCGTCGTTCGTTCGGCTGGCGAACATCAGGCGGCTGACTACTCCTCCTCCTCCCCGTCCTGCACCCCGAACCCGTAGGTCAGGCCGGCGAAGATCTGTCCGGACTTGGCAGTGCCCACCAGCGCCTTGGCGGCATCGCGCGGGACGACGTACCCGCCCATGAGCCAGGCGCTCCAGCCCCCTCCGAGCCCCTGATCGACGACCAGGTCGTACTCGTTGGCGAAGCCGCGCCCGACGCCCTCCGGCAAGCCGCCGTAGCTCGAGCCCGTGTCGAGGTCGATCTGGTGGAGCAGCAGCCGGAAGCTGGTGTTCTCCCACGGGGTGACGCCGCCCTCGAGCTTCCAGATGCGGGAGTCGGTGTTGGTGACCAGCGTCGAGGCGACCAGATCACCGACGTAGTAGCGCGACCAGTCGCTCCACTGGAAGTTCCACGGATAGTAGCTCTCGTCGGCCGACGTCTCGCCGCGGTCGCCGGAGAAGTAGAAGTACTCGACCTGCCCGTAGGGGGAGAAGCCGCTCTCCGAGGCCGCCGTCAGACTGACATGGGCGCCGATGCCCTCGAGCTCGGTGTCGCCGGTGGTGCCGCGCTCGAGGACGTACTCGCCGGCCAGCTTGAAGACGCTGTAGGGCAGGGCGAAGCGCGCCGACGTGGCCTGGACGTCGAGGCGCGTGGCGCCGCGGTCGTCGCGCCGGAAGTGTCCGAGCGCGAGGGCCTGCCCCACCTCGTTCTCGCCGCCCACGTCGAAGCCCCACTGCAGGCCGTCCGGCTCCAGGGCGGTGACGCCGCCGGGGGCGGCCGGGTCCTCGACCTCGATGCTGTAGGAGGAGGAGAGGTTCGCGCCGAAGACCAGCGCGTGCCAGGGGCCCTTCTTCCAGTCGGCGCGCACGCCGTCGTAGAAGCTGAGCGGGATGTTCCACAGCGCGGCCTTGTCGTCGTTGTAGCCGTCGCCGATGAGGAAGCCGTCGCCGACCACGATCTCCTGGCGCCCGGCGACGAAGCTCAGCCCGCTGTTGCCCATGTGCGAGATGCCCGCCAGCAGCTGGTCCACCTTGGCGTCGCCGGTCTGGTCGACGCCGTAGTAGTCGGTGCCGAGGGTGAGGGCCCCCAGCCCCCCGAGGCTGAACCACAGGCCATTGGTCAGGCCGTAGTTCACGCGCAGGCGCAGGTAGCCCTCCTGCCAGTTGTAGTCGGTCTTGCGGGGGTCGTCGGTGATGCCGTAGTCCGCGCCGAAGTAGGCGGTGTTGGCGTAGTGGAAGGTCGTGGTGAGCTCGCCTCCGTACCAGAAGCCGGTGCGCCCGCCGCCGGGGTCGCAGCACGCCTCGTCGCTGCCCGCCGCGCACGGCGTCGCGCACGGCTTGGCGCAGGGTTGCGCCGCAGTCGGGCCGGTCGCCACCACCGCCAGCGCCGCCCCCAGGAGCAGCGCGAGCGCTGCCCGGGCGGCCCACTGCGTCTTCCGGGTCTTCATGTCTCCCTCCCTCATGGGGCTGCCTTGATCTGGTCCCAGACGCGCGTGTACTTGGCGTTGTCGGGGCCCAGGTCGCGGATGACTTCGGACTTGGCCTGTACGGCGGGATCGAGCTTGACCGCCGGATTGCCGAGGAACTCCGCGGGCAGCTTGGCGTAGCCGGCCGCGTTGGGGCACAGGTAGCTGATGAACTCGCTGTTCTGGGCGGCGACCTCCGGGGCGTGCAGGAAGTTGATGTACTCGTGGGCCAGGTCCGCGGCCTGGGCGCCCTTAAGGATCACCAGGTCGTCGCACGAGATGGACAGGCCCTCCTGGGGCGCCAGGAAGGTCACCTCGGGGTTCTCGCTCTGCGCCTGCAGGAGGTCGCCGCTGTAGCCGTGCACGAGCAGGAACTCGCCCGACGCGATGCCGGTCTTGTACTGCTCGTTCTCGAACTTGGCGAGGTTCTTCTTCCAGCGGATGACCACGTCTCGCGCCTGGTCGAGCTGGGCGTCGTCGACCGTGTTGAGGCTGTAGCCGAGGAACTTGAGCGCCGCCCCGACGGTCTCGCGCATGTCGTTGAGCATGGTCATGCGGCCCTTGAGGTCGGCGCGGTCGAACACCGCCCAGGTCGGCGCGACGTTCCCGGCCCTGCCCTTGAGGTAGGCGAAGCCGGTGTTGGTGAGCATATAGGGCACGCTGTGCTTCATCCCGGGGTCGAGGGCGATCTTGAGGTACTCGGGATCGACGTTGGCCAGGTTGGGCAGCTGGGCCCGGTCGAGGTCCATGAGCATGCCCTGCTGCGCCATGATCGCCACCATGTAGCTCGACGGCGTCACCACGTCGTAGCCCGAGGCGCCGGCCTTGAGCTTGGCGTACATGGACTCGTTGGAGTCGAAGGTGTCGATCACCACCCGGCAGCCGTGCTCCTTCTCGAAGCGCTGCACCAGCTCCGGCTTGACGTAGTCCGCCCAGGTGTAGACATGCAGGGTCTTGGCGCCCGGCGGGGCGCAGCCGGCGGCGAGGCCGGCCACGGCGACCAGCGCCAGCGCGGCGGCGAGGCAACGGTTCATCGCGTCTCCTTGAGCAACCGCTGGCTGAGCCAGACGGTGAGGGCGGTGAAGGCGAGCATCAGGGTGGAGAGGGCGTTGATGAGCGGCGGGGAGCCGTGCTTGATCATGCTGTAGATGCGCAGCGGCAGCGTCGTGGTGCCGGGTCCCGCCACGAAGAAGGTGATGACGAAGTCGTCCACCGACAGGGTGAAGGCGAGCAGGGCGCCGGCGGCGATGCCCGGGGCCAAGAGCGGCAGCACCACGCGGCGCGCCGCGGTCCAGGCGTCGGCGCCGAGGTCCTGCGCGGCTTCCACCAGCGCCCAGTCGAAGTCCTGCAGGCGGCTGAGCACCACCATGGCCACATAGCTCACGCAGAACGTGACGTGCGCCAGGATGATGGTCAGATAGCCGAGCCGCACGTGCAGCGCCACGAAGAAGAGCAGCAGGCTCATGCCCATGAGGATCTCGGGGACCACCAGCGGCGCGTACACCAGCAGGTAATGCGCGCCCTGCAGGCGGCTGCGGTAGCGGTCGAGGGCGAGGGCCGCGGTCGTCCCCAGCACGGTCGAGCCGGCGGTGGCCACCACGGCGATGAACAGGGTGTTGCCGAGCGCCGCCCAGATCTCGCGGGCGTGCAGCAGCCGGCGGTACCAGTCGAGGGTGAAGCCCGCCCAGCCGCCGCCGAAGCGGGCGGCGTTGAAGGAGTTGAGCACCAGCACGGCCACCGGCAGATAGAAGAACAGCAGCACCCCGGCGGTGATGACCAGCGGCGTCAGGCTGCGCTTCACGGCCGGGTTCCCCGGCGGGGGGCGCTCACGGCCGCGCCGGCCGCGGGCGCGCGCGCCGGCCGCGCTCCAGAACGATGGAGAGGATGGAGGGCATCAGCACGGCCATGGCCAGCAGCGCCGACAGGGCGCTGGCGTGCGGCAGGTTGCGGTCCACGAAGGTGCGCTGCGCGATCTTGTTGCCGAGCATCTCGCTGGTCGGGCCGCCCACCAGGTCGGGCACGACGTAGGAGCCGAGAGCCGGGATGAGCGTCACCAGGAGCGCGGTCAGCAGCCCACGCCGCACGCCGGGCAGGAAGACGCTCCAGAAGGCGCGCAGCGGCCCGGCGCCGAGGTCACGGGCCGCCTCGAGCAGGCGAAAGTCGAACTTCTCGGCCGCCGCGTAGATGGGCAGGATGGCGAACGGCAGCTCGGTGTAGACCATCACCAGGAGCACGGCGCCGGAGTTGTAGAGCAGCGAGGCCCCGGGCGGCACCAGGTAGAGCGCCGCCAGCGCGTGCTTGAGCAGGCCGTCGGGGTGCAGCACCACCTTCCAGGCGAAGATCCGCACCAGGAAGCTGGTCCAGAACGGCACGATGACGGCCAGCAGCAGCAGGTGGCGCCAGCGCTCGCTGGCCCGTGCGGCGACGTAGGCCACCGGGGTGGCGAGCACCAGGCAGACGGCGGTGGTCACGGCCGAGAGCCAGATGGTGCGCCAGAGGATGGCCGGGTAACTGGGGTTGCCGAGGCTGCGCAGCGTATCCAGGGTCCAGCCCGGGCCGATGCCGCCGAAGGGGTCGGGCGGCCGCAGAGCGAAGGCGAAGACGAACCACGCCGGGACGGCGAACAGCAGCAGCAGCCAGAGCAACGACGGCAGGGTGACCCACGGCTCGTGCCGGCGCTCCAGGAACTGGCGCGGCTCAGCCACCGTCGTCTCCGGGGGGCGGCGCGCCGTCGGTGTCGCCGACGCGCTGCGGCGGGATGGCCATGAGGTCCTCGTCGCGCTCGGCGTAGCGCTCGAGCATGAAGCCGTCGTCGACGTGCCACTGGATCCAGACCTCGTCCTCCCAGCGGATCGGCTGCTCGTCGAGGACGAAGCGGTTGTGCTGCTGCTCGATCGCCAGTCGGTACTCGCCGGCGCGCGCCCAGAACTTGGTGTGGGTGCCGAGGTAGATGACGTCCTCGACCACGGCGCGCACGCTGTTGTACTCGGGGCTCAGGGCCAGCGGCTCGCGCGAGATGCGGATCTTCTCCGGCCGCACGCTCAGGTAGACCCGGTCGCCGACCGCCAGGCCCTTGTCGTTGAACGCCAGCAGGTCGGCGAAGCCGTCGATGGCCAGGCGCACGTGCTCCGCGTCCACCACCTCGGCGACCACGCCCTCGAAGAAGTTGCTGTCGCCGATGAAGGCGGCCACGAAGCTGGTGCGCGGCGTCTCGTAGATCTCGGCTGCCGTGCCGAGCTGCTCGATGCGCCCGGTGTTCATCACCGCCACCCGGTCGGCCAGGCTCATGGCCTCGCCCTGGTCGTGGGTGACATAGAGGAAGGTGATGCCCACCTGGTCGTGCACCAGGTCGAGCTCGATGAGCATGCGCTGGCGGAGCTTGAGGTCGAGGGCGGCGAGCGGCTCGTCGAGCAGCAGCACGGCCGGCTTGTTGATTAGGGCGCGGGCGATGGCGACACGCTGCTTCTGGCCGCCGGAGATCTGGTCGATGTGCTTGTCGGCCTGCTCGCCCATCTGGATGAGGGCCAGCATGCGGTCCACTTCGTCGTCGAGCTCGCGCTTCGGGCGCCGCGCCACGGTGAGCCCGAAGGCGATGTTCTGCCGCACGCTCAGATGGGGAAAGAGGGCGTAGTTCTGGAAGATGGTGTTGACCTTGCGGCGCTCCGGCGGCAGCTCGGTGATGTCCTGGCCGTCGAGCCAGACGCGGCCGGTGTCGGGACGCTCGAAGCCGGCCAGCATGCGCAAGAGCGTGGTCTTGCCGCAGCCGCTGGGGCCCAAGAGCGAGAAGAACTCGCCCTTGCGGACGCCGAGCGTGACGCCGTCCACGGCGCGGATCTTGCCGTAGTGCCTCGAGACGTTCTCGAACTGGATGAAGTCCGGCAACTCTCGGAGTCGCTCCTCGCGTGCGAAGGGGGACGGCCGAAGGGGACCTGGAAGCCGCAATCTAGTGGACGCGAACCCGGGAGTCCAGCCCGGATGTGGGGGGGGCGGCGGGCGGTCCGGGCGGGCTGCGGCCGCGCGGGCTATGCGCCGGGTCATGGAGTGCGCCGGCACGGGCGAGGAACCGCCCAGCCCGCCGGATTTCGGCTGGAATCCGCAGGCCCGGCGAGTATGCTTCGAGGTTGGAGCGGGAGGCGACGCGATCGTGCGGCCGCTGCCCGCTTCCTCCGGAGGCCGCCATGTCGCCGCGCAGAACGCGCTCTTGCCCCGCCCTGGTGGGCCGGGACCCGGTACTCTCGCTGGCCCTCGCCGCCGTCCTCCTTCCCTCCCTCGCTCTCGCCCAGACCCGCACCTGGATCCAGCCGGCCAGCGGGTACTGGAGCGCGCCGGCCAACTGGGCGGACGGCCAGGTGCCGGACTCGCCGACCGAGGCGGCCCTGGTCCCGAGCGCCATGGGGGCGTGCGTGGTCCTGCTCGACGCGAACCGTACCCTCGACGCCGTCACCATCGAGTCGCCCCAGGCGCTGCTCTACCTAGGCGGATACGGTCTCTGGCTCTCGGGAATCGGCGGCCTCACGAACCACGGGACCCTGATCTCGAACACCGGCGCCTCGACGCTGCAGGGAGCGATCCACAACCAAGCCGGCGGCAGCCTGCGTGTGCGCGGCGGCAGCACGCTGTCGCTGCCGGGACCCGGGATCACGAACGACGGGACCGTCCTGGTGAACGACCAGAGCCAGGCCGCGGTGGCCGGCCTGGAGTTCCCGGTCAGCGCGACCCTCCAGGGAGGGGGCGATGTGTGGCTTACGGCGCTGAGCCCGTGGGCGGCGGTGAACACGGCGCCGGGGGCGGTGCTGACGAACGCGGCGGGGCACACGATCCACGGCACGGGAGACCTGAACGCGCGGCTGGTCAATCAGGGGACGGTGAGCGGCGACTGGCCGAACCTGGCGCTGGTGCTGAAGGGGAGCGAGAAGACGAACACGGGAGTGATGAAGGCGGCGGGCGGCGGCGGGCTGGCCATCGACGGTGTGCGGGTGGAGAACGCCGGCGGCGAGATCCAGGCGGAGGGCGGCAACGTCATTCTGGGGGCCGGGGCAGCGATCCACGGCGGAGTGCTGGGCGCGCAGGGCGCGTACGCCTTCCTGACGGCGGGCGACTGCCGCCTCGAGGACGTGACCAGCCAGGGGGCCGTGAAGATCCACGCGGGCAACACGCTGACGGTGGCGGGTCCGGGGCTGACCAACAACGGACAGTGCACGGTGAACTACGAGAGCGTCGCGGTGACGACCAGCTTGACGTTCGAGGGTGCAGTGGCGCTGATGGGGGGCGGCAGCGTGCAACTGACGGCGACGAGCCCTTGGGCGCAGGTGAACACGGCGCCGGGGGCGGTGCTGACCAACGCAGCGGGGCACACGATCCACGGCGCGGGAGAGGTGAACGCGCGGCTGGTCAACCAGGGGACGGTGAGCGGCGACTGGCCGAGCCAAGGGCTGGTGCTGAAGGGCAGCGAGAAGACGAACCTCGGGATGATGAAGGCGGCGGGCGGCGGCTGGCTGGCTATCGACGGCGCGCAGATCGATAACCGCCTGGGGCAAATCAAAGCCGAGGGCGGCAACGTCACCCTGGGGGGCGGCGCCGTCATCGCCGGCGGCGCGCTGGGAACGAGCGATCCCTGGGCGATCTACACCTCCGGTGACGCCACCCTCGGCAATGTCACGAACCTGGGCGCCCTCCGCATCGGCGAAGGGCACACGCTCACCGTGACGGGTCCGACGCTCACCAACCAGGGGACGATCACCGTCAACCGCAACAGCGTGGCGGTGCTGAGCAGCTTGAGCTTCCAGGGCGAGGTGACCCTGCAGGGAAACGGAGACGTGTGGCTGGCGGCGGCGATTCCCTGGGCGCGGCTGGCGACGACCAGCGGCTCGACGGTCACCAACGCCACGGGCCACCTCATTCACGGCACGGGGGAGATCTCCGCCCATCTCGTCAATCACGGCACGGTGAGCGCCGACTGGGCGGGTCAGGGGATCGGCGTGAGCGATCCTGGCTTTCGGAATCTCGGGGTCGTGGAAGCCCGCAACAATGCGACCCTGACCGTCGCGAATCCGGCGGGGAATTACGACGGGGGCACGCTCAGCGGCGGCATCTGGCGCGTGATGGCCAGCAGCGTGCTGCGCCTCCTGGGCGCGACCATCCAGCGCAACGCGGCGGCCATCGTCCTCGACGGCGTGAATTCGCTGCTGGTGCGGGACATCGGCGTCGGCGACGCTCTGGCCAGCCTGGTCTCCAACCTGGCCGACGGCTTCTTCACCATCCGCAACGGCCGGGGTTTCGCGACGGCCAACCCGTTCGCGAACGCCGGCTGGGTGACCATCGGCCGGGGCAGCGTCTTCCAGGCGGGCGCTGCCGGCGACGGCTACACGCAAACCGCGACCGGCAAGGTGCGCTTCGAGATCGGGGGCCGCAGTCTGGGCGACTACGGCCGCCTGGCGGTGACCGGCAAGGCGACGCTCGCCGGCGTGCTGGCCGCGGAGCTCGCCGACGGCTTCGTCCCGGCGCTGGGCGACACGTTCCAGGTCGCCACCTACGGCTCGATGGCCGGCGGGTTCCATCACTTCGAGGCCCCGGTAGTGAATGGGCTGCGGCTGGTGCCGACGATCTACGCCAAGCGCATCGTGTTCACCGCGCTGCCGCCGGGGGTGGACGTGGCGGAGCCGATCGCCGCGGCGCCGGAGCGCGTCAGCCTCGCGGCGCGGCTCGTGCCGGCGGGTGGGGTGGAGCTGGAGCTCGCGCTGCCCGCCGCCGGTGATGTGCGTCTCGAGCTCTTCGACTTGCACGGGCGGCGGGTCGCCGAGCTGTGGCGCGGGCCGCGGCCGGCGGGGGCGGCGCGCTTCCCGGTGACGGGCGCCGGGATCGGCCTGGTGAGGGGCATGTACTTCGCGCGCGCCGAGGTGGGGTCGGGGCTCGGCCGTGAGGTGCGAACGGCGCGCGTCGTCTGGCTGAAGTAAGGCCGCCCGACCGGCGCCGTCCCGCCCCTTCCGCACCCGCCCGGTTTCTGCGAGAGTCGAGTGCCATCGGCGCTCCGGGCTGTCCCCGGCGCGCCGGGCGACCCGACCATGACCCGACCGGACTCTCCTGCCCCGACCCCCGGCCCGCTCGGCCCCGACGCCAGCACGCTACCGTTGCGCGCGCAGGCGGCGCTGCTGCAGGTGGTCGCCGATTCGGCCACGCTCGCCGAGGCCACCCCCAAGCTGCTCCAGGTCCTCTGCGAGACCCTGGGCTGGGAGTGCGGCGCGGCGTGGAGCGTGGACTGGGCGGCGAAGGTCATCCGCTGCTTCGGCGCCTGGACGTCCCCCAGCGCGGGTACGCTCGACTTCGAAGCCCTGAGCCGGGACGCGGCGTTTGCGTCGGGCGAGGGCATGCCCGGCCGCGTCTGGCAGACCGGCGAGCCGGTGTGGGCCGCCGATCTCCGCCTGATCTCCGGCTCGCCGCGCTGCGAGGCGGCGGCCCGCGCCGGACTGCGATCGGCCATCGGTTTGCCCATACGGGCGCGCGGGCACGTCCACGGCGTGCTGGAGTTCTTCAGCCGCGAGCCCAGGGCCCCGGACCCCGCGCTCCTCGACCTGCTCGAGACCGTCGCCACGCGCATCGGCCAGTTCGCCGAGTACAAGCGCGACGAGGAGGAGCTGAACCAGCTCTTCGACCTGTCCATCGACATGCTGTGCATCGCCGGCTTCGACGGTTTCTTCAAGCGCCTGAACCCCGCCTGGGAACAGACGCTCGGCTGGACGCCCGAGGAGCTGATGGCGCGCCCCTACCTCGACTTCGTGCACCCGGACGACCGTGAGCGCACGATCGGCGAAGCGTCGAGCATCAGCGCGGGCTCCGGCACCGTCCTGTTCGAGAACCGCTACCGGTGCAAGGACGGCAGCTACCGCTGGGTCCTGTGGAACGCCACGCCCTCGGGCGAGCGCCCGATCATCTATGCCGCGGCGCGCGACATCACGGAGCTGAAGCTCGCGGAGGAGGAGCGGGCCGAGGCGGCGCGCCAGCTGCGCAAGGCCAAGGAGGCGGCGGAGGCCGCCAGCCACGCCAAGAGCGACTTCCTGGCGCGCATGAGCCACGAGATCCGCACGCCGATGAACGCCATCATCGGCATGACCGAGCTGGCGCTCGAGACGCGGCTCACCCCCGAGCAGCGCGAGTACCTCGACGCCGTGCGGGACTCCGCCGAGACCCTGCTGCGGCTGATCAACAACCTGCTCGACTTCTCCAAGATCGAGGCCGGCAAGTTCACCCTCGAGCAGGTCGCGTTCCGGCCGCGCGAGACGGTAGCCGACGCGGTGGCCGCCCTCGGGGTGCGCGCCTACCAGAAGCACCTCGAGCTGGTGGTGCGCGTGCGGCCGGAGGTCCCGGAGACGGTGATCGGCGACCCCGGGCGGCTGTGGCAGGTGATCGTCAACCTGGTGGGCAACGCGATCAAGTTCACGGAGCGGGGCGAGGTCACCGTCGAGGTGGGGGTGGTCCCGGCGGCGGGGGCCGCTGGCGAGACGGCCGTCGCGGACCTGCGCTTCACGGTCGCCGACACCGGCATCGGGATGAGCGAGGAGGAGCGCAGCCGCATCTTCCTGCCCTTCGAGCAGGCCGACGTCTCGACCACGCGCCGCTACGGCGGCACCGGACTGGGGCTGGCCATCGCCGGGCAGCTCATCGGGCTGATGGGCGGCCGCATCCAGGTGGAGAGCGAGCCGGGCCGCGGCAGCCGCTTCTGGTTCACGGCACGCTTCGGGCTGCCGGCGGCCGCGCCGGCGGCGGGCCCCGACCTGTCGCTGCTGAGCGATCTGCCGGTGCTGGTCGTGGACGACAACGCCGCGCAACGGGCCGCGCTGCTGGAGACGCTGGCCGCCTGGCGCATGCGCCCGGTCGCGGCGGCCGGCGGCGCCGAGGGCCTCGCGCTCCTCGAGGAAGCCGCCGGGCGGGGGCGTGCGTTCCCGCTGGCCATCGTGGATGCGCGCATGCCGGAGATGGACGGCTTCGCGCTCTGCGAGCGCCTGCGCAGCGACCCCTCGCTGGCGGGGGCGACGATCCTGCTCCTGCCGCCGTCGCCGGGTTCGCCGAGAGAAGCGGCGCGCTGCCGGCGGCTGGGCGTGGGGGCGTGGCTGGCCAAGCCGGTCAAGCCGGAGGCCCTGCTGCAGACCATCCTGCGGCTCCTGGGCGCCGGCAGCGGGCGCGCGCGCACCCGCCGGCGGCGGGTGCGGCCGCTAGCCGCCGAGCGCCGGCTGCACGTGCTCATCGTCGATGACAATGCCGTCAATCAGATGCTGGTCTCGCGGGTGCTCGAGCACCGGGGCCACACCTGCGAGGTCGCCGGTGACGGCGAGCAGGCGGTGGCCGCCCTCGCCGAGAGCGCCTATGACCTGGTGCTCATGGACGTCGAGATGCCGCGCCTTGACGGCTTCGCCGCCACGGCCGCGATCCGGGCGCGGGAGGCGGCGGGGCGCGCCCCGAGGCCGGTGGCGGGGGAGGCGGCGGAGCCCGCGGCGGCAGGGAGCGTGCCGGAAGGCGCCCGCCTGCCCATCGTTGCCATGACGGCGCACGTCAGCGACGAGGACCGGCGGCGCTGCTTGGCCGCCGGCATGGACGGTTACCTGCGCAAGCCGATCCGCATCGCGGAACTGCTGGGGACGATCGAGAAGCTGGTGCCGCGGCCGGAGGCCTCGCGGCGGGCGGCCGCGGTGGCCGGGCAGGCGCCGGGGTCCGTGGACGAGGAGCAGATCCTCGCCCGGGTCGGTGGCAGCCGCGCGCTGCTCGCCGACCTGGTCCGCATCTTCGCCGCCGACAGCGCCCGCATGCTCGACCGCATCGGCCGCGCGATCGCCGCCCGCGACGCGGCGGCGGTGGCGGCGGAGGCGCACGCTCTCAAGGGCTCGGTGGTCATCTTCACGCAGGGGGCGGCGGCCGAGACGGCCGCCGAGTTGGAGCGCCGGGCCCGCACCGGCGGACTCGCCGGGGCGGAAGAACTCTACGGCCGCCTGCAGCGCGAGGTGGGCCGCCTGGGCCGCGCGCTCGCCGCCCTCGGGCCCTGAGGGGCGCTCGGCGCCTCGCCTACTCCAGGTACTTCACGAACACCACTTCGTTGTGCGCCTCGTTGTAGAGCAACTCGTCGACCAGCGCGCGGGTGAGGGCGAGACCGAAGCCTCCGGCCCGCATGCCCTTCTCCTCGCGCACGCGCAGGTGGTCGAGGGGCTGCCCGGGCTCGTTGCCCACCGCCGCGTGTTTCAAGTCCTCGAAATGGAACCCCTGGCCGGGATCGGCGATGCGATAAAGGAGCATGCGCCGGAAGCGGAGGTAGGAGATCCGTACCTTGCGAGTGGGATCGAACCGGCCGCCCCACTCGACGGCGTTCATCAGGAGTTCATGGAAGGAGCGGCCCACCGCGTCGCGCACGTCGTCGGGCAGGCCGGCGTCGAGGTGGCCGAGGAAGGCCTGGATGCGCTCGGCCGCCGCGCGCTCGCAGGGCACCAGAAGCTCGATCCAGTCGGGCTGCGCCGAGACCACCTCGATGGGGAACTGGCTGGGCCGCGCGGCCAGTACCCGGTGCACGGTGGCCAGCAGGGTCTTCGCCTCGAGCGGCTTGGGGATGTAGCGGTCGGCGTGTTCGGTCACCGCCCTGAGCAGCGTCTGGGGCGTGTCGTCGGAGGTCATGATCACGACGCGCAGGTCGGGGCTGCGGGCGCGCAGGCGGCCCACCAGATCGAGCCCGGTCATGCCCGGCATCCAGACGTCGACCAGCGCCAGGTCGAAGGGCGCGGCGTGCATCTTCTCCAGCGCCTCGCTCGCGTCGCCCGCGGTGGTCACGGCGTAGCCCCCGGCGGTGAGCAGGCCCTCGGCCAGGCGACGCGTCGTCGGGTCGTCCTCGACGACCAGGATGGTCTTGGCGGTCTCTTCCATGTCGCCGGCCTCCCTCAGCGGGGGTAGGGCGTCACCACTCCGGTCTCGCGGATGACCACCGGATGCCCCTCGATCCGCTTGGGCAGCCGGGCTTCGAGATCGGCCGTCTTCTTCTCGACGAACACGACCAGGACGGGCACGCCGTTCTCCAGACCCTCTCCCGTGCCGTTGACCCCGGGGATGGCGAGCAGCTCGGGGGTGTGCCTGGCCAGGACTTCGGCGAGCGCTGCGGCAGGCATGTCGGGTCCTCGCGCGGCGGCAGAGTCCGCGGGTTGGGGGCGCGGCGCCGACTGCGGGCGGCAGCCCGCGGCCAGGGCCGCGGCCGTGAGCAGCAGGACGGCGAGGCTCCAGCGCATCGCAGGGATCCCTCGGTCCGGGCGGCAGGTCCTCACGCCCCGGAAAGACCCGGGGCGGAACGATGACGCGTTCCGCCCCGGGTTGCAAGCCCGGCTCGTGCGGCCGGGCACTGGCGCCGCCCCGGGCCGGAACCCGCGGCGGCGAGGGTCGGCCTACGGAGCGATCGTGGCGCCGCCCAGGGCCTGCAGCACGGTGTCGATCGGGTTGCCGAACGAGCCGCCCGTGCCGCCCGCGAACATCAGGGCCACCGGGTTGTTGCCGGTCTGTGTCACCGCCAGGGAGCCGGAATCGCCCGAGTTGATGAACTGGCCGGGGAACTGGATCTGGTTGACGAACGTGGCGACGCCGCCGGTGTACTGCACGCGGATGGTCACGTTGAGCGCCTGCACCGAGCCGGTGGTGAGCTTGGTGGTGCGGCCGGTCTTCTTGCAGGCCAGCCCGATGGTCGCCGGCGCCGTCGCGGTGGACGGCGTGTAGCCGCCGGCCTGCAGGGTGGTATAGGCCCGGGTGGCGATGGGCAGCGCCAAAGCGGCGTCCACGGCGTTGTTGTTCGAGAAGCTGATGCTCACGGCGTTGGCGAGCGTGGCGCACTGTGCCGTCTGGGCGCAGCGCGGCTTGCCGTCGTAGCGGCCCGGGGCGTCGATGCGCTCGCCGGTGGCGCCGGCGTTCTCGCGCGCGAAGACGTGGTTGTTGGAGAGGAAGTAACGCGTGCCGCCCTTGACGACCACGCAGCCCAACGTGCCCGAGGCGCACTCCTTGTCATTGCCCGTCGAGGTGCCCATCTGCAGGGTGGTGCCGCCGCCCGGCTTGGCGTAGGGCACCACCGTGCCGACGAACCGCACCCGGGTCGGCACGCCCTCGACCTCGGCCGGCACCCCCGTGACTCCGTGCCGCTCCGTGTACACGAGAACGACCGGCTTGCCCTGCTCGTCGACCGAGGTGCCGGTGCCGATGACGCCGCCGTGCTTGAGCAGGGCGGGGGTGGCACGGTCCTGGACGGCGATGGCGGCGGCGATGTCGGGCCGCGTGGCGGCGGCCGGGCCGAGCGCTGCCGCCGGGTCGAGGTCCTGCGCGCTGACGGCCGCGCGGTCGGGGGCGGCGGGGTTGGTGCGGTCGCTGCTGCAGCCTCCCAGCGTCAGCACGGCGAGGGCGGCGGCGACGATCGAGAACATCGCGACGTAGCGGAAGGTGCGCATGGGGTACGGGCCTCCTCCGAACGGGAAGGATGCGAAACGTGGCTTCTGGCTACCGGTGAAGCTGCGCTGCCGCGGCCGGCGCGGGCGCGCCGGGAACGCGCCAGAGGGCCGGACGGCGGACAATCGAGGTTAGCAGCGGGGCCGGGGGCCGGTCAACGGAAGAGGAGCCGAGGCCGGCCTTCCCGGTGGCTCAGAGCGACCACCCCTTCTGGAACCGGTCGGCGCGCTCGAGCAGCAACCGCCGCCACTGTGCGCGCTGCTCTGGCGTGCTGGTGTCGCGCAAGGTGACCACGTGCGTCACCTCGGGCGGCGCCCCGCGGGCGATGACGAACTGCTCCAGCCGCCCGTACTGGCCTTCGCGGGGGTTCATGACCAGGATCTCGTAGACGCCGTAGGGCAGGCGGAGATCGGTCACGCCACCGGGGTCGGACACGGCCTCGCGGGCGAAGATCGTCATCGGCTCGCCGCCGACGGGCAGCTTGCGCCCGACGGCCACCACCTGGGCCTTGCCCACCGGCTGCCCGTCCACCGTCCGGGCCTCGAGGTGTAGCAGCGTGCCCTGCATGTCCGCGAGCGGCTCGGGGCGGAAGTCGACGCTGGCCGGGCGCCCCGGGTCGAGCTGGGCCGGCAGTCCGAGCCGGCGGCCGTCGCGCAGCATGAGCCACACCATGGCGGGGCCGGCGGGGGCCGAGCAGATCTCGTAGTCGCCCACGCCGTCCAGCCGGCCGGGTGCTGCCGCCGTGGCCGTGTCACGCGGCGTCACCTGCACGGCGCCGTCCGAGAAGACGTAGCCGTCGGCCCACACGACGCGACCCCGCACGCACGCCGTCCGGTCCAGCAGGAGAGGCGGCAGGACCAGCGAATCGCGCGGCGCCACGGACACGAGGCGGGCGGGCCCGGCGGCGTAGGCGCGGGGCAAGCGGTCGCGCACCACGTCGAGCGACCAGCGGCCCGGCTCGACCGTCGGGAAGCCGTAGCGTCCGGCCGAGTCGGTCCGCGCCAGCAGGGTCTCGACGGCGAATTCCGGCTCGGTGGAAGTGAGGCTCAGGATCACGTCGGCCACAGCCGCGCCGCCGGCCCGCTCCACGATCAGCCCGGCGAGGCGGGCCGGCTTCCCGGAGGGCTTGCGGGGCGGGCGGGCCGGTACGGCCGCCACCGCCGGCGCTGTCTGGCCGCGCGGCTGGGCGATGGTCTTGGGCGAGGGGGTTGACGCCTGGCCGCCCTGGCGCTTCTCGGCCCAGTCGGCGGCCTGCTTGGCTGCGGCCGCGGCCTCGGCCCCGGCTTGCGCGCGGGCGGGTCGCGGGGCAGCGGCTGCCAGGAGCAGCAGGAGGGTCAGAACGGGCAGTGTCGATCGCACGGATCTACGGGACAGGCGAACCCGGAGCAGCATGGCCATCCTCCCTTACGGCGTGCCCCGGAGCGGGGCGACGCGCAGTGCCGACCGCCGGGCACTATAGCCCAATCCGCGGCCGGCCGGCAGCCGAAGCTGCCACGCGGTGCTATCCTGCGCAGCGGTCCGGCGCGCCGCGCCCGGCGGGTGTTCGACCGGCGGCCGCCCGGGAAAGGACTCCGCCATGCGCAGGTGGCCCCAGGTCGTGCTCGCCGCCGTCGCCGTCCTCATCGCCGGGGCGGCCCTCTTCTTCGTGCCGACGATCTGGGGCAAGCCCTGGTCCATCGACCACTTCTACCTGCGCGTCTTCGCCAGCTTCGCCCTGCGCCACCCGATGATGCTCTCGGGTATGGGCCTGCCGATCCCGCCGGCGCTCGATTTCTACTCCGACGACCTGGAGGACTTCTCCACCGCCGCCCTGGACCGCGAGCGGCGCGATCTGGACCGCAGCCTGGCCATGCTGCGCAGCTACGACCGCTCCCGCATGAGCGCCAAGCAGCGGCTCTCGGCGGACGTGATGGAGTCGTTCCTCGTGGACATGCGGGAGATGGACCGCTTCCGCGACCAGAACTATCCGGTCAACCAGACCTTCGGCATGCAGAGCATGCTGCCCGACTTCATGATCAACAGCCACCCCGTGCGGCGGCCGAAGGACGCGGAGAACTACTTGAAGCGGGTCGGCAAATTCCGCGCCGCGGCAGACCAGATCGTCGAGCAGATACGCCGGCGCGAAGCCCACGGCATCGTTCCGCCGCGCTTCGTGCTGACGCGCGTGCTCGCCGAGATGCGTGGATTCACCGGCGTGCCGCCGGCGGAGAACGCGCTCTACGAGGACTTCGCGGCCAAGGTCGACTCGCTCGCGGCGCTGGGCGCAGACCGCCGGGAGGCACTCAAGCGCCAGCTCGCCGACGGCCTCGAGAAGGTGGTCTATCCCGCTTACGGCCGCCTCATCGCCGTGTGCGCGCACCAGGAGTCGGTGGCCACCACCGATGACGGCGCCTGGAAGCTGCCCGAAGGCGCTGCCTACTATGCCGCCTGCCTGCGCCACCACACGTCCACGGACATGACGGCGGAGGCGATCCACGAGCTGGGCCGGCGCGAGGTGGCGCGCCTGCAAGCGGAGATGCGGCGCATCCTGCGGGCGCAGGGGTACGCGGCCGACAGCGTCGGCACGGCCATGGCGAAGCTGCAACGCGAGCCGCGCTTCCTCTACGGGGGCGACGACGACGGGCGCGGGCAGGTTCTGGCCGACTACCAGACGATCCTCGACGAGGCCAATCGGCGCGTGACGCCGCTGTTCGGAGCACGACCCAAGCAAGGCGTGGTGGTCAAGCGCGTGCCGGAGTTCAAGCAGACGACCGCGCCGAGCGCCTACTACGAATCGGGCTCGTTCGACGGCACGCGGCCCGGGGTCTTCTTCGTCAACCTGCGCCAGGTGGGGGACATCGCCAAGCCCGGCATGCGCACCCTCGCCTACCACGAGGGCATCCCCGGCCATCACTTTCAGATCACCGTGGCCCAGGAGCTCAGCGGGGTGCCGTTCTTCCGGCGAGTCATCCCGTTCACCGCCTACGTCGAGGGCTGGGCGCTGTACGCCGAGCGGCTGGCGCTGGAACAGGGCTTCCACAGGACGCCCTTCGACAGCCTGGGGGCGTATTCGGCGGAGCTCTTCCGCGCCGCGCGCCTGGTGGTCGACACCGGCATCCACGCCAAGCGCTGGACGCGCGAGCAGGCCATCGACTACATGCGCCGGACGGTGGGCGCGCCCGAGACGGCAATGACCGCGGAGGTGGAGCGCTACATCGTCTCGCCCGGGCAGGCGTGCGCCTACAAGGTCGGGCAGCTCAAGATCCTCGAGTTGCGCGAGCGGGCGCGGCGTCAGCTCGGACCGCGCTTCGACCTCAGGGGCTTCCACGACGTGCTGCTCACCAACGGGGCGCTGCCGCTCCGCCTGCTCGAGCGGGTCGTGGACGAGTGGATCGAGAAGCGCGCCAGGGCTGCCGCCTAGGGGTGGCGGAAGCGCCCGGAGGCGGCTGCGGACTCCGGGCGCGGAGCGGCTACGGGCACTGCGTCTGCGTGCAGGGCGCCGGGATGGGCGCGCCGGGTGCGCCGCACAGGTATTCCGTCCGGAACACGTTGAGATCCGCCACGTCCACGATGCCCGCACTGAGGCCCTCGCTCGCGAAGTCGCATGCCGGATCGAGGTACGAGTACGGCGCCAGGCTGAGGAAACGGCGGCGGAACTCGTTCAGGTCGGCGAGACCCACGCCGCTCCCGACGCCGCTGGGGGCCGGCGCGAGGTCCACGGAGCGGAATCGGACGGTGGTCAGCAGGATTCCGTTGGCGCGGATCTGCACGTTCGGGATGGGGCTGCTGTTGATGCCCACCGTCGCCGGGTTGAAGGTCACGGCACCAGCGGCGTTAGTCACCGCCATGATCACGTTAAGGGTCGCGCAGTTCGGGGCGGTCTGGCCGCCGGACTGGGTAGAATCCGCCTGCAGCCCGGTGCCGCCAAGGCTTATGGTCACCGTCACACCGGGAAGCGGGTTGCCGCCCACATCGTTGACAACCACCTGGTACCCGTTAAAGAGTGTCGGGCGCACGAAGGGAAGTGGCAAGACGGGCAGGCCCCGGGCGTTGCCCAGCATCAGGTCCCCGTCGGTGGTCGAATTGACAGGGTCGGGGACCCCGGCCGTGCTGCTGATGCCGGCGAAGAGAGCGAGGGCCGCGGCTGCTAGGAAGACTCTGGAGATGAACGTGCTCATACATGCACCTCTCGGAAAGCATTGGGGACGAAGAATCGGCGGAAGCGCACGCGATGAAGCGGTGTAAGTTTGGACGCGGGTCCTGCGTGTGTCAAGGCAAATGCTGCCGCGAGGGGGCCTGGCGCTCGCCCCGCGCCCCGCTCAGGCCTCGTCGTCCTGCCGCTTCGGCCGCTGGTTGAAGGCGAGGATCTTCTTGCGCAGGCGGATGCTGGCGGGGGTGATCTCGACGCGCTCGTCGTCGTTGATGAACTCGATGGCCTGCTCGAGCGACAGCAGCCGCGGCGGGATCAGCCGGATGGCCTCGTCCGAGCCCGCCGCCCGGATGTTGGTCTGCTTCTTCTCCTTGGTGACGTTGACGTCGAGGTCCTTGGGCTTGGCGTTCTCGCCGATGACCATGCCCTCGTACACCGCCGTGCCGGCCTCGATGAAGATCTCGCCTCGCGGCTGCAGGTTGTAGATGGCGTAGGCGGTGGCGGTACCGGCGCGGTCGGCCACCAGGGCGCCGGTGACGCGCGCCGGGATCGGCCCGTGCCACGGCTCCCAGCCGTCCGCCAGGTGGTTCATGATGCCGGTGCCGCGCGTGTCGGTGAGGAACTGGGAGCGGAAGCCGATCAGTCCGCGCGTCGGGATGCGGAACTCCAGGCGCACGCGGCCGCTGCCGTGGTTCACCATCCGGGTCATGACGCCGCGCCGCTCGCTGACCTGGGCGATGACCACGCCCTGGTAGATCTCGGGCACGTCGATGACCAGCGCCTCGATGGGTTCGACGCGCACCCCGCCCACCAGCTTGGTGACGATCTCGGGGCGCGACACCTCCATCTCGAAGCCTTCGCGGCGCATCATCTCGATGAGGATGGACAGCTGCAGCT
>CAYLSO010000162.1:0-1722 GCA_964386525.1 uncultured bacterium | reverse complement strand
GCACTCGGTGACGAAGGCGTTCTGCGAGGCGCTCACCGAGCGCCACCAGCCGAGCGGTACTCCGGGATCGTGCAGCGTCAGCTCCACCTGGAGGTGCGGGAAGGCGTACGGCAGGTTGGCCGCCACGTCGATGGAGGTCGGATCGACGCCCTCGCGCACGGCTTGCGGCGCCATCTGCGCCAGGATGCCTGGTGTCACCATGCGGTGCATCCACGCGACCGGCCGGCCGGCCGCGTCGAGGCCGGCGCGCAGCACGTTGTACGACGGCGGGCGGTAGTAGTCGTGGCGCGTGTCGTCCTCGCGCGTCCACACGACCTTCACCGGCGCCCCCATGGCCTTCGACGCCTCGACCGCGTCCACGACCCAGTCGTGCTGGTGGCCGCGCCCGAAGCCCCCGCCGGTGTACATGAGGTGGACGACCACCTTCTCCTTGGGCAGCCCGGTGACCTTCGCGGCCGTCTCCTGCACGCCGGTGGCGTTCTGCGAGCTGACCCAGACCTCGCAGGCGTCCGCCGTCACGCGCGCCGTGCAGTTGCGGGTCTCCATCGTCGCGTGCGCCACGAGCGGCGCCTGGTAGACCGCCTCGATGGTGCGCGCCGCGCTGCTCAACGCCGCTGCGCCGTCGCCGCGCTTGGCCGCGACGGCTCCCGGCGCCGCCGCCAGCTCGGCGAACTTGGCCCACAGGCCGGCGCTGTCGAGCGCCGCCAATGCCCCCTCATCCCACGTGAGGCGCAGCGCTTCGAGCCCGCGCCGCGCCGCCCACAGCGAATCCCCGACCACCGCCACGCCGGCGGACACCGCCACCACGTCCCGCACGCCCGGCACGGCTCGCGCCGCCGCTGCGTCGAAGCCCGCCGCCTTGCCGCCGAAGACCGGGCAGCGGGCCACGACGGCGTAGAGCATCCCCGGCACCCGCGCATCCAGGCCGAAGAGCGCGCTCCCGTCCACCTTGGCCGGCCCGTCGAGGCGCGCCGGGCTGGTGCCGAGCAATCGGAAGCTCTTCGGATCCTTGAGCGGCGGGTCCTTGGGCACGGGCAGCGCCGCCGCGCGATCCGCCAGCGCCCCGTAGCCGAGCTGGCGCCCGCTCGCCGCGTGCGTCACCGCGCCCCTCTCGGCTCGGCACGCCGCGCGGTCCGTCTTCCATTCGGCCGCCGCCGCGGCGATCAGCATCTCGCGCGCGGCCGCGCCCGCCTGGCGCAAGGGCGCGTACATCTCGCGGATGCTGGTGCTGCCGCCGGTGCCCATGTCGCCGTACTTCTCCGCCGGGATGGCCTGCTCGAAGCCCACGTCCTTCCAGTCGGCCTCCAGCTCCTCGGCGACGATCATGGGGAGTGCCGTGCGCACGCCCTGGCCCATCTCGGTGCGCCCGATCCACACCGTCACGCGACCGTCGGGGGCCACCCGCAGCCAGGCGTTGGGCTCGAGCGCGGCCGCCGCTTCGGCCTCGGCGTCGGCCAGCGGGATGCGGAACAGGATCACCAGCCCGGCGCCGGCCACGGCACCGGCCCTGAGGAAGCCGCGTCGCGTCAGGGTCGTGGGACCGGCGGCGCCGCTCGAATTCTGGCTCGCGCTCATCGCCCGCCGCCTTTCGTCGCGCCCGCGGCGCGATGGATGGCGCGCCGGATGCGCTGGTAGGTGCCGCAGCGGCACAGGACGTCGGCCATGGCGGCGTCGATGTCGGCGTCGGCGGGATCCGGATTGGCGGCGAGCAGCGCGGCCGCC
>CAYLSO010000161.1:0-22721 GCA_964386525.1 uncultured bacterium | reverse complement strand
AGATGCGCACCGGCACCGTCTCCCCCACCACCGTGGCCGCTCTCGAGGCGCTGGCCGGCGAGGCCGCCGTGGCCATCGAGAGCGCGCGACTGTACCGCGAGGCCGAGGAGAACGCGCACCTCAAGCAGGAGCTGGACTTCGCCCGCGAGGTGCAGCGCGCGCTGCTGCCCCCGGGCGAGCACGCCTGCGAGGGGCTGGAGCTGGCCGGCGTCACCGTGCCGTGCCGCGAGATCGGCGGCGACTTCTTCGACTACTTCGAGGTGCCGGGCGGCCACCTGGGGATCGCGCTGGCCGACGTCACCGGGCACGGGGCGTCGGCGGCGCTGCTCGCCGCCAAGGTGCAGGGGATCCTCTCCTCGGTGGCCGCGGCCAACGCGAGCGCGGCGGTCGCCGTGCACCAGCTCAACGTCGCGCTCAGCCGCCGCGCCGTGCCCCGCCGCTTCGCCACCCTGGCCTACGCCATCCTCGCCTGCGACGGCGCCGTGCTGTCGTGCAACGCCGGACACAACCCGCCCCTGGTGCTGCGCGCCGACGGCTCGGTGACCACCCTGGAAAAGGGCGGGCTGCTGCTCGGCCAGTTCGACTGGGCGACTTTCGAGGAGGAGTCGGTCCACTTGCGCCCGGGCGACACGCTCATCATGTACAGCGACGGGCTGGTGGAGGCCGCCGACGCCTCGGCGGAGCAGTTCGGTGAGGCGCGCCTGCTGGAGTGCCTGGCGGCGGCGCCGGGGCTGTCGCCCAACGCCATCCTCGAGCGCCTGTTGCGCGCCGTGAGCGAATTCACCGGCAGCACGCTGCAGGCCGACGACATCACCCTGCTGGCCGTGCGCTACGTGGGGCGCTGAGCGGGAAGCGCCCCGGGGTCAGGCGCGGGAGAAGCTCGCCAGGGCCAGCTCCTCGCTCTCGTAGACCTCGAAGACCGAGATCAGCTTGGTGATGACGAAGATGTTCTTGATGCGGTCGGTGACGTTGGACAGCTTCATGCGGGCGCTGCGCTTCGAGTAGTTCACGTGCCCGCCGATGAGCACGCCGAGCGCCCACGAGTTGATGAACTCGGTCTCCGCCAGGTTCACGATCAGACAGTCGTTGCCTTCGTTCGCCAAGTCCTGGACGAGCTTTTGCAGCTCGTCGGTCTCGTCCCCCCCGACGAGGTAGCCGCGCGGCGTCAGCACCACCACGCCCTCCAGTCGCTTGACCTTCACGTACTTCATCGCATCCTCCTGACGGCCGGCATCGGCCCGGGTCGCCGTGCCCGCGCGGGGCCCGAGGCGGGGTCGAGCGCGCACCGCGGCGGGGCGACAGCAGGCTCCCCGCCTCGGGACTGCCGCAGGATTCTAGACCATTCCCGACCCGTCTTCAGAGGCTTTTTTCTATCCCGCCCCGGCGGGCCCCGCGCCCGCTGCGGGCCCCTACTCGATCGCGAAGCGGTCCAGGAACCTCGGCACGGCGACCTCCCAGCCCAGCTCGGAGCGGATGCGCCCCTCCAGCACGCGCGCCGGCTCGGGATCGCCGTGCACCAGGAAGACGCGCCGGGGCGGCCGCTGGGCCGTGCGCAGCCAGCGCAGCAGGCCGTCGGCGTCGGCGTGGGCGGAGAAGCCGTGCACCGTCTCCACGTGGGCGCGCACCGGCACGTCCTCGCCGAAGATGCGCACCGTCGGCCCGCCCTCCTGCAGGCGGCGACCCCGCGTGCCCTCGGCCTGGTAGCCGACAAGCAGGACGGTGGTGGCCGGGTCGGGCAGCCGGCGCCGCAGGTGGTGGAGCACGCGCCCGCCGGTGGCCATGCCGCTGGCCGAGATGATGATCGCCGGGCCCTTGACGCGGTTGATGGCGCGCGACTCCTCGACGGTGGCCGTGGTGGTCACTTCCGCCTGGGCCAGCGGCGAGCGGCCCTCGTGCACCAGCTCCCGCATCTCCTCGTCGAAGTCCTCGGGGGTCGCCGCGTAGATGCGGGTCGCCGCGGCCGCCATCGGGCTGTCCAGGTACTTCGGGAGCCGCGGGACGCGCCCGGCGCTCTCCAGCTGCTCGAGGTGGTAGAGCAGCTCCTGCGTGCGCCCCACGGCGAACGCCGGCACCACCACCGCCCCGCCGCGCGCCACGGCCTCGCGGAAGATGCGCTCCAGCTTGTCGGCGATCGGCTCGGCGTCGTGGGCGCGGTCGCCGTAAGTGCTCTCCATGACCACGTAGTCCACTTCGCCGAGCGGGGCGGGGTCCTTGAGGATGGGCGCGTCGTAGCGGCCCAGGTCGCCGGAGAAGACGATGCGCCGGCGCTCGCCGCCGTCGCCGATCTCGACGCGCAGCTGCGCCGAGCCGAGGATGTGGCCGGCCTGCACGAAGGTCGCGCGGGCGCCCGGGGCCAGCTCGAGCGGCGCATCGTAGCGCAGGCGCCGGAAGCGCTCGGCCGCCTTCTGCCCCTCCTCCTCGGTGTACAGCGGCAACGGCCGCTTGTGCTTCGAAAGGCCGCGCCGGCCGCGGTACTCGGCTTCTTCCTCCTGCAGGCGGCCGGAGTCCGGCAGCAGGATGCCCGCCAGCTTGGCGGTGCCCGGCGTCCCCCAGACGTCGCCGCGGAGGCCGTCGCGCACCAGCCGCGGCAGGTAGCCGATGTGGTCGATGTGGGCGTGCGTGGCGATGACGCCGCGCAGCGACTCCGGCGGCACGGGGAAGGGGTCCCAGTTGCGCAGCCGCAGTTCCTTGAGGCCCTGGTAGAGCCCGCAGTCCACCAGCCAGTCACCGCCGCCGAGGCGCAAGAGATGCTTGGAGCCCGTGACCGTGCCCGCCGCTCCCAGGAACTGGATCTCCATCTATCGCCTCCTTCGCGCCCTTCTCCCCCCCGCGCCGGACGCGGGTGTACGATGCCCGCCGCCAGCTTCGCACAGCGGAGGGAACGGATGAACCAGAGAACCCTGGGCGCGCTCCTGCCGTCCCTGCTCGCCGATCTCGAGGGCCGCGACGGCGTGTGGCGCGGTGCGCGCGCCGACGTGCCCGTCTACCTCCTCTGCGACGAGGAGCACAACCGGATGCGCATCATGGCTCCCATCGGCGAGATCCGCACCCTCGACCCCGATTTCCTCGCCCTGCTGCTGCGCGCCAACTTCGACCGCGCCCTGGACGCCAGGTTCACCATGCGCGACAACGAAGTCTGGTCGCTGTTCGTGCACCCGCTGTCCACCCTGGCCTCCGACGACCTCGGCCTCTTCCTCGACCAAGTGGTCGCGCTGGTGCGCAACACGGGCACCACGTACGCCTCCACGGAGCTGGTCTTCGGGCTGGACGAAGCCGACGACGACGACGGCGAAGACTTCGACCTGGGGGAGCAGGAGGAGGACGAAGAACCGGAGGAGGGCGACCCCGACGCGGAAGGCGGCCCGCCCGCCTAGGCTCCGTCACTGCCGCCGGGCCAGCAGCCGGTCCACCCTCCACAACGCCAGCCGGGAGTCGTAGCCGATGGTGGCCAGCGACTGGCCGTCGGGCGCGAAGGCGGCGCCGCGGATGCCCCGCTCGTGGTTGGTCTTCAGCTTGCGGACCACCGTGCCGGAGCCGGTGTCCACGAAGACCACCCCCGATCCCGACCCGGTCACGAGCAACTCCCCGTCCGGAGACAGCGCGAGGAAGTCCCCGGCGCAGCAGCCGTTGGGCGCCAGCCGCCAGCGCGGGCTGAGGTCGCGGAGGCTCCAGCACGACAGCGTGAGATCCGTGTTGCCGATGACGAAGAAGCGGCCGCGCGGGTCGACGGCCAGCGAGCGCGCCGCGCTGAGCGCGCTGTCGGCGGGCAAGCGAGCGAGCAGGCGGCGCCCGACGAGGTCCCAGAGCTCGGCGACGTGCCCGCTCCCCTTGCCGCCGAGCAGCACAGTGGCGGAATCGGGCGTGAACGCCGCGCACCGCACTTCCAGATCCGTCGGCAGCTCGGCCAGCGTGGTGCCGTCGCCCACTCGCCAGACGACCGGCCGCCGCGTGGCCGGTCCCCAGGCCACCAGCCGCCGCCGGTCGCCGCTGAAGACGAAACGCAGGTGCACGGAGTTGCCTGCGTCGGCGAGGTGCTCGACGGGCCAGATCTCGAGATCAGGCTGCGGCTCCTTGACCAGGAGCAGCGAGGCGGCTGAGGCCCGCACGCGCAGGATCCCGTCCGGGCCGGCGGTAACGGCGAGGTCGGTCGGCCCCGGGGCCGGAAAGCGCCAGGTCTCGTCGAGCAGCAGTTGGTCGCCGCGCGGGCGGTACAGAGCCAGCCCCGACCGCGTCCCGACTCCCAGCCGCTGGCCGTCCGCCGTGAACCCCACCGCCCGGGGGAACTCCGCCGAGTACCACGAGCCGGTCAGCCCGTCGCCTTGCAGCTCGGATACGGGGGGGAAGTTGACGATCAGGGGCGCGCGCGGGCCGACCTGCCGTGTGGCGACGGTCAAGGTGTCGGTCCCGGGGCGCAAGCTGGCTGAGACCCCGGTCGTCTCCCCCGCCCCCACGGGCACCGAGCCGATCACCGTCTGATAGCCGAGCGCGCTGACCGCCATCTCCCAGGATCCGCCGGACACGTCGTGGATGATGAAGCGGCCGTCGCTGTCGGCCAGTGTCCACCAGCGCGCCGGGACGGTGTGGAGGATGACCGTGGCCAGCGGCAGCGGGGCGCGGGTGGTCGAGTCGAAGACCCGGCCGGCGATCGTGCCGGTGTCGCCCGCCGCGCTGGGGCAGGCGCCGAGCGCGACGCCGACGAGGGGCAGGAGGATCCGCAGCCGCATTCGGGACGGTCCAGGCATCTCGTGCGGGGCTCCTTCCCGTCCCTTCAACCGAGGTGCCGCGAGAGCCGCGGCAAGGAGATGTCGAAGCGGTAGGGGATGTCCATGTGCCCGTCGTCGAATTCCTCGTGCACGTGCTCGACCCCGAGCCGGGTCAGATCGCGCGACAGGATCCGCGCCCCCCAGTGCAGATTGAACTCGTCGCGCAGCCCGCAGTCGAGGAACACGAAGCGCAGGCGCCGCAGGTTGCGGGCGTAACGCGCCGCCATGCGTACCGGGTCGTGGGCCAGCCAGCGGCGCCACACCGCGGGCCGCGCAGCGCCGGTCTCCAGATCGAACGGCAGGCCGATGCCGAGGCTCTCCCGGGCCCGCGGGTCGGCCGAGTAGCAGGACGCCATGGCCAGGATGTTCAGAGCCTGCATGAGCGGCATCGTCTTCTTGGGAGCGCGCTCGAAGGCGCGCAGGAAGCCCCGCACGCCGCCGTGGATGCGGATCTGATCGAGGCAGCGGGGGAAGTCGGGCAGGTAGCAGTACTCGAAGGCCGCGTCCCCCGAGTGGTCCACGACGCTGCCGAACACGCCGGGGTGCTTCATGCCCTGCACGATGGCCCCGTAGCCGCCGCTCGACTTGCCCATGACGGCGCGGTGGCGCGGCCCCGGCAGGGTGCGGAAGTTGCGGTCCACCCAGGGCACCAACTCGCGCACCAGGTAGGTCTCGTAGCGCCCCGTGGCCGCCGAGTCGAGGTACTGGCTGCCGCCCAGGCGGGTGAAGCAGTCGGGCAGGACGGCGATCAGCGGCCGCACCTTGCCGGCGCCGATGAGCCGGTCGAGGCGGCGGTCGAAGCCGTCGTTCCAGGCGCCGGCGTTGAGCAGCATGGAGCCCCGGCCGGTGAAGCCGGCCAGCACGAAGACCACCGGGTAGCGACGGCCGCGGTGGGCGGGGGAATCGTATCCCGGCGGCAGGTAGACGACGACTTCGCGCTCGTGCGGGTCGCCCATGGGATTGCCGCGCAGGGCGCGGCTGGAGAAGCGCGGGCGCACCACCGTCCCCATGCCGCGGGCGGGCGCGGTCCCGCGCGTCGGCGCCGGCCGGCTCATGGGGTCGTGCCTCCCCAGTAGCCCCTCACCCCGAGGCGCAGGCTGCCGCCGCTGAAATCCAGGTCGTATCCCAGGTCGCCCGGCTCGCTCACCTTGGCCTGGCGCGCCAGCGCCTGGGCGGTCACCGCGAACCCCCGCGCCAGCCGCAGCTCCGCCTCCCCGCCCAGCGACGTGAGCAAGCCCGTCCCCGAGGCGAGAGTCTCGCCCCCGGTGGCCACCCCGCCGCCGAGCAGCACGCCGATGCCGGCGACGATACGCACGGCGAGATCGCCCGAGCGGCCGACGGTCCCGCCGGCGATCACCTGGAGCGGCACACCGCCCACTTCGACCGGGTCGCGGGCCAGCGCGCGGTCCTCAGCCTCGCCGTGCACGTAGCCGCCTTCCAGGCCGACGAAGAACTCCTTGCGGAAGGCGTAACGCACGTCGAGCGCGCCCTCCCACCCGTGCCCGAGCTCCTCGAAATCGGAGCCGGAGCTGGCCTGAAGCGCGGCGTTGAGGTCGCTCATGTCGAGGATGGCGTAGGCGCCCAGGGCACCGGCCGACCAGCTGCCCCGGGGGAGCTCGGCGTCGACCGCGGCGGCGCTGCCGGGGCGGGCGACGCCGAGCGCGGCCGCGCCGACCAGACAGGCGACGCCGAAAAGGATCGGACCGGGAACCCGCATCGTGCCTCCCGCAGCCGACTGTGCGCCGGGCTCAGCGCCGGAAGTCGAAGCGCAGGGCAGCCCCGCGTGACGACCCCGCTCAGATCCACGCCCCCGCCGCCACCGAGTCCGGCGCAAGGCGTCAGCGCTTCCAGCCGGCGTGCGCGCCCTCCAGGAAGCC
Organism: uncultured bacterium; assembly: GCA_964386525.1. Lineage (GTDB taxonomy): Bacteria > Eisenbacteria > RBG-16-71-46 > RBG-16-71-46 > DASYSL01 > CAYLSO01. The sequence continues at coordinate 16,081 of CAYLSO010000161.1, read as the reverse complement.
CCGCTGTCGCGCCGCCGCCTTCTCCCCGAAGCGCTCCAGCACCGCCTTGGCGAGCAGCGGGAAGCCGACCGAGGCCTCGAGGAACACCTGCGCGCCGTGGAACCCGTCCACCAGCTTGTCCCACGACTTCGCCTCCTCGAAGGTGCAGCCGGAAAGACCGCCCCAGTGCGGCGCGTCGGTAGTGATCTGGATGGCGTAGCGGTGGCCCGGGCCCTTCTGGTCGGTCATCACCTCGATCATGGGCTCGATCTGCTGCGTGTAGTTCTTGGGCACGCCGCCGCCGATGTAGATGCCCGCCGACTCCTTGACCGCCATGCGCAACCGGGCGATCTCGAGGTTGTCGCGGATCAGATCGAGGGTGGCGTGCGGGCGGCCGGCCCGTTCCGCCTGGTGGTACATGCGCGCCCAGCCGATCCCCCACCCCGAGTCGTGGAAGGTCGGGCAGAAGACGGGCACGCCCTCCGCGGCGCAGACGCCCACGATGCACTCGGCGGTCTTGAGCTTGAGGCCCGCCTCGCGCAGGAACTCGCGCGTCGAGAAGGGCCGCGGCTCGAGGCTGGCGGCCAGGTCGGCGATGACCGCGTCCATCTTCTGGAACGCCTTGTCGTCGGCGTAGGTGTCGTAGACGCGGTCGATGTCGTGGCGCGCCAGCTCCTCGTCGTCCACCTGCGGATGGCCGAGGTAGTGCAGCCCGCCGGTGCCCTCGTAGAGGTCGTGGTAGAGGTTGGCGCCGGTCGAGACCAGCACGTCCACGCAGCGCGCGCGCACCAGGTCCACGACCACCTTGCGCATGCCCGCCGGGACCATGGCCCCCGACAGCCCGAGGAAGATGCAGCAGTCCGGCTCGGCCAGGGCCTCGCCCCAGACCCGCATCGCCCGGTGCAGCATGCGGCTCTGGAACGAGGTCCCCCCGAAGGCCTCCACCAGGTGGGCGACCGTCTTGACCTGGGAGAGCTCGAGCGGACGGGTGGGGTGCCGCAGATAGTCTTCGCGCTTCACGCCTAAGCCCTCCTCGCCGGAACGGTTTCACGGCGCGCGGGACCGGCCGCCCACCCCTGGGGCCGGCGGTCCTCCGGCCGGCCGCCGGCGCGGCCGGGGCCACGAGCCCGGGGGGCGCGATCGCCTCCGGGCCGCTATGCTGGTTGACCCGAGGCGCCAAGCTATACTCGACCCACGCCTTCCGCTCAACTGGCATGTCGGGCTAAGGTGCACGGGCGGCGCGCGGAGCGGCGCGCAGCCAAGAGGTGCCCCGGTGATCCCCCTGCGCGACGACATCCCTTCGCGGCGGCTGCCCGTCGTCACGTGGCTGCTCATCGCGGCCAACGCCGCGGTGTTCCTCCACGAGCTGTCGCTCGGCCCGGCGGCGCGCTCCTTCATCCTCGGCCTGGGGATCGTCCCCGCCCGGTTCGCCATCGACCCCGGCGCCGGTGCGCAGACGCTGTTCAGCTCGATGTTCATCCACGGCGGCTGGGGCCACCTGCTGGGCAACATGTTGTTCTTGTGGATCTTCGGCGACAACGTCGAGGACCGCATGGGGCACGTCCCGTTCCTCTTCTTCTACCTGGCCGCCGGGCTGGCGGCGGGCCTGACGCACATCTACACCCAGGTGGGGTCGGTGGTCCCGACGGTGGGCGCCAGCGGCGCGGTGGCCGGGGTCCTGGGGGCCTACTTCGTGCTCTACCCGCGCGCCCGCGTGCTGACCCTGCTGCCCACCTTTCCCATGGCCGTGGCCGAGATCCCGGCCGTCTTCTTCCTCGGCATCTGGTTCGTCTTCCAGATCTTCTCCGGCGCTCTCCAGTTGAGCATCGCCCGCGGCGCCGGGGGCGTCGCCTTCCTCGCCCATGTCGGCGGCTTCCTCGCCGGGCTCGCCTTCGGCGCCCTGGCGGCGCGGGCGACCGGCCGTCCCACCCGGGCCGGCGGCTAGGCTCCGTCTGAAGACGCCACGCGGCGGAGTCAAAAAAAGCTAGGAAAGACGCGGTTTTCTCTTGCGTCCCTCACGCCGGACCGAGATAGTCGCCGCGTCCAGGGTTTCCACTGGTCGACGCGCTCCGGTTTGGGAGAGCACGATCGGCTCCGCTCCGGCTGCCCGGACCCGGGTTGGAGAGGGGCTTCAGCACAGGACCGGTTCCGCCCACGCGGATCCATGGAGAGGAAAGGAACCACGAATGGCTAGCAAGTCTGCGCGCGCCATGTCCAAGGCTCAGATCGCCGCCCACCTGGCGGACAAGTTCGAATTGACGAAGAAGACCGGTGCGGCCGTGATCGAGGAGATCGCCAAGCTCGCCTACAAGGAGGCGAGGAAGGGCTTCACGTTCCCCGGCCTCGGCAAGCTCGTGGTAGTCAAGCGCAAGGCCCGCAAAGGCCGCAACCCGCAGACCGGCGCCGAGATCATGATCCCGGCGAAGACGGTCCTCAAGTTCCGCATCGCCAAGGCCGCCAAGGTCGAGGCCCTGAAGAAGTAGCCGAGCTGCGATCCCGCGCGTCCTCGGGCGTCGCGCGCCTGGCGAGCCTCCTTGCGGAGGCTCGCGGCGTTTTACGGCGCGGCGCGGGCGGCGGACGAACCGCGGCCCGTCGCCCCGGCTCCCGATGCGCGCCGATCTCCCGGCCCCACCGCCGATCCTGGTCTCGGTGCTGCTCCCCGTGCGCGACGCCGAGCCCACCCTGGGCGCCGCGCTCGACTCGGTGACCGCCGAGGCCGGCGACGACCTCGAGTTCGTGGTGGTCGACGACGGCTCGCGCGACGCCTCGCTCGTCGTGGCCCGGGGCCGCGCCGCACGCGATCCGCGCGTCGTCGTGCTGGCGCGAGCCCGCGCCGGATTGGTGGACGCGCTCAACGCCGGCGCCGCCGCGTGCCGCGGCGGGCTCCTCTGCCGCCAGGACGCCGACGATCTCTCCGTGCCGGGACGGGTGCGGGCCAGCGCCGAGTTCCTGCGGGCGCACCCCGACGCCGACCTGGTCGCGGCGCGAACCGAGGTCTTCCGCGATGACGGACCGGTGGGCTCCGGCATGGCGCGCTGGGCCGCGTGGTCCAACTCGCTGGCCACGCACGAGGACATCCTCCGCGAGCGCTTCGTCGAAGCCCCGTTCGCGCACGACGCGGTGACGCTGCGCGCCGCCGCCTTGCGCGCCGCCGGCGGTTACCGCGACGGCGACTTCCCGGAAGACTACGAGCTGTGGCTACGGCTCCTGGCGCGCGGGGCCCGCTTCGCGCGGCTGCCGCAGGTCGGAGTACGCGTGCGCGACCACGGGCGGCGGCTGGTGCGCAACGACCCGCGCTACCGCCCTGAGGCGTTCCGCGCGCTCAAACTCGAGCACCTGCGCCGCGAGGTGCTGCGCGGCGGCGAGCCGGTGCTGGTGTGGGGCGGCGGCCGCGTGGGCAAGACCTGGGTGCGCGAGCTGGCCGCCGCCGGCGTCGGCGTCGCGGCTCTGGTGGACGTGAGCCCGCAGCGCCTCGGGCGCGTGGTGCACGGCGTGCCTGTAGTGGCCCCGGAGGAAGCCGGGCCTGGCGGCCGATTCGGCACGCTCCTGGCATTGGGAGCGGTCGGGCAACCCGGCGGCCACGCCAGCATCCGGGCGCAGCTCGCCGCACTCGGCCGGGAGGAAAGCCAGGACTTCTACTTCGTGGCCTAGCGCCGGCCTGGCGGGCCCACCGGGCCGCTGATATCCTGAACAGGCTCCCCGGACCGACCGAGGCAACTCGCCATGGCACTCATCGGTTTTCGCCTTCTGCTCATCGTCCTGCTCGCCGCCGCCGCGGTCCCCGCCGCGGCGCTCACCACCCTCGTGCCGCGCGGAGCGACCTGGAGGTACTCCGCCACCGTCATCCGCGGCCCCTACCTGCAGCGCGGCGCGCCCACGGGCGTCACCGTGCGCTGGCGCACCGACGCGCCCGTCGACAGCCGCGTCACCTACGGGACGGCCCCGGACGCGCTGGCCTGGGCCGCCGCGGACCCCGTGCTCACCCTCGAGCACGAGGTGACGCTCGCGGGCCTCGCCCCCGCCACGCGCTACTACTACGCGGTGGGCACCTCCGCCGCGGCGCTGGCCGGCGGCGATTCGAGCTTCACCTTCACGACCGCGCCGCCGCCGGGCTCTCCCGGGCCGACGCGCGTCTGGGTGATCGGCGACCCGGGTTACGTCACCGCCGGAGCGGCCGCGGTGCGCGACGCGTACCTGCGCCACGCCGGCGCGCGCGGCGCCGACGCCTGCATCATCGTGGGCGACATCGCCTACACCGCCGGCACCGACGCCCAGTACCAGGCGGCGCTCTTCGACCAGTACCGCGACGTGCTCAAGCAGGTGGTGCTGTGGCCGGCCCGCGGCAACCACGACGTGCTCTATGCGGAGCCGGACAAGGACTACTACGACCACTTCACCCTGCCGACGGCCGGCGAGGCGGGCGGGGTGCCCTCGGGGACCGAGGCGTACTACTCGTTCGACCACGGCAGCGCCCACTTCGTCTGCCTCGACTCGGAGGGCTCGCCGCGCGACTCCACCGGCGCCATGGTCGCCTGGCTGCGCGCCGATCTGGCGGCCAACACCCGGCCCTGGGTCATCGCCTACTGGCACCACCCGCCCTACACGAAGGGCTCGCACGACTCCGACAACGTCGGCGACAGCGGTGGGCGGATGCGCGACATGCGCGAGCAGGTGGTGCCGGTGCTCGAGGCGGCCGGGGTGGACCTGGTGATCGCCGGCCACAGCCACTCGTACGAGCGCTCGTTCCTGCTCGACGGGCACTACGGCCTCTCGACCACGTTCGGGCCGGGGATGCAGAAGGACCCCGGCGACGGCCGCCTCGACGGCGACGGCCCTTACGAGAAGCCGACCCTGGCGCACGGCGTGCACGAGGGGGCGGTGTACCTGGTGACGGGCAGCGCCTGCCACGTCAGCGGCGGTACCTTGAACCATCCCGCGATGGTGCTCTCCGAGAACGTCCTCGGCTCGGTGGTGCTCGACGTGAGCGGCCACCGGCTGGACGCCCTCGCCCTCGACGACACCGGGGCGCACCGCGACAGCTTCACCCTCGTCAAGGGCGGCGCCGTGGCCGCCGGGCCGGGTCCGGCCCCGCCCGCGCTGCGCCTGCTGCCGGCGAGTCCGAACCCCGCGACCGCCGCGCTGCGCCTGCCCTACGTGCTGCCCGCGGCGGGGCGGGCGCGGCTGGCGATCCACGACCTGCGCGGGCGGCGCGTGGCGCTGCTGGCCGACGGCTGGCGCGAGGCCGGCCGCCACGAGGCGCGCTGGGACGGCCGCGACGCGGCTGGCCGCCCCCTGCCGGCGGGCGTCTACTTCGCGGTGCTGCAGCTCGCCCGCGAGTCGCGCGCGCAGAAGCTCGTCCTGGCGCACTGACGGCCCCGGCCGCTCGCGCGTGCGGGTCGTCAAGATGATCGTCATGTTCCTCGAGGGGATCGGGCCGGGCGGCGACCTGACGGCAAAGTTCATCCGCGTCCAGACGCCCGGCGGGGCCTGTCCGCCCGGGTATCTGAGCGCCGAGGACGCGTTCGTTCAGGTGCCCTGCCCGTAGCCGGGTCCGGTCCGCACGCGCCGCGCTACGGGGCGCGTGCCGCGGCGATCGAGTCCGCCACCGCCCAGTCCACGCGGTAGAGCGTGTAGTCCACCGGGCCGGGCTTGGTGATGCCCAGCGACTGGGTGCGCGACGTGAAGACCGGCGTCAGCGCGGGGCCGAAAGGGCTCTCGCGCAGCAGCCGCCGGGGTCCCACCCCCCGGTCCACGAGGTACGCGGGCCGCCCCGCCTCGCGAAACGCGAAGCCGCGCGCCATCGCGTCGTAGTCCATGCGCTGCATGAGCGGCACGATGCGCGGAGAGACCAGACCGCCGAGGTCCAGCACGCGCCGGTCGGAGTAGTAGCCGATGGCGCCGATGTCGGGGGCGGCCACGAGCGCGTCGGCGGGCGTGTTGGCCGCCAGCCACTCCCCCCAGGGGATCAGGGAGCGATGCATCCCGAGGGTGAACTCGCGGGTGTGCTCGAGGACCTGCACGCGGTACACGGCCAGGTTCACGCCCAGGGAAGCGCCGAGCGCGGCGGCCAGCACGGCGCGGCGCCAGCCCGTGTCGTTCGAGAGGCGGAAGTGCTCGAGCGCCCACCAGGCGTAGAGCACGAGCAACGGCAACAGCGGCAGGAGGTAGCGCGACAGCACCGGCAGGCCGCGCACCGCGTAGCCGAGCGGGACGAGCAGGATCCATCCCCACGCCGCGGCGTGCACCGCCGTGTCGCCCTGGCGCAGGAGGGTCGCGAAGCGCGGCAGGAAGAGCAGGCAGACCAGGCACTCCACCGCGCCCACCGCGCCCACCACCTTGGCGGCGTGCACGAGCTGACCCGCCGCCACCGCCGCGCCCACCGCCCCCGCGCCCTTGGCGGCCAGGGTCTGCGGCAGCACGGAGCCGTAGAGCCCCAGCGCGTAGACGGCGTACGGGGCGATCACGACCGTCGCGCCGAGCAGCACCGCGGCCCCGGCGCGCAGGCGCTCGCCGGCTGCGGCCTCGCCGTAATAGCCGGCCGGCCACAGCGCGGCGGCGGCGGCGTAGAGCGCCACCAGGAGCGCCGCCTCGGGACGCACCAGCGCGGCCAGGCCCCACAGGAGCCCCACCTCGAAGCGGCGCCGCGGCGAGGCCGGCGTGCCTCGCCCCCACGCCACCACCCAGCCCGCGAGCACCAGCATCACGGCCAGCGCGGTTTCCATCCCCGAGGGCGTCCAGCGCACCATCCACGCGTTGGCCGCCCACACGGCGGTGGCCGCCTCGGCGTGTTCGCGCCGCAGGGTGAGCCGGTGCGCCGCGGTGGCGAACAGCGCCAGGGCCACCAGCCCCGCGACCAGCGACAGCGACTTGGCCAACGGCACCAGGTCGGCGCCGCTGCGCGCCAGCCAGCCGAGGAGCAGCGGCCACAAGGGCGCGGTGGCGCCGGGCACCGGATCGCCGGCGTTGAAGACGAGCCCCGCCCCGTCGCGCACGTGCTTGGCGAACTGCAGGTGGATGAAGGTGTCGTCGATGACGTAGTCGCGGATGCCGAAGACCAGGATCGCGAAGAGGGTGAGCCCCAGCCAGAAGCCGGCGCCGCGCCTCATCGGTCGGCTCCGGCGCCCGGCGCGCCGGCCGTGGCCGCGCCGCGGCTCCCGGCAGTCGGCGGCCCGGCCGGCAGGCCATCGAGCAGGCGCGCCAGGTCGGCGGCGATGCGGTCGCGGCGGTGCGCGTCCGCCAGCGCGCGGCGCGGCTCGGAGCCTCCGGCCGGCCGCTCGCCGCGCAGCAGGCGCGCGAAGGCCTCGGCAGCCGCAGGCTCGTCGCCCGGCGCGACGACCCAGCCGCCGGCTTGGCGCACCAGGTCCGCGGCCTCGCCCGCGGGCAGGAACGCGAGGATCGGCCGGTCCGCCGCCAGGTACTCGTAGAGCTTTCCGGGGATCGCCGTCTCGTAGCCGGGGCCGTGCACCTGCAGGAGCAGCAGGACATCGGCCGCGGCCTGCAGGGCGCGCGAGCGCGCGTAGGGCACCTGGCCGTGGAAGCGGACCACGTCCTCCAGCCCCAGGCGCGCGGCGAACCGGGGCTCGCCGCTCTCGTGCGGGCCGACCAGGTCGAGGCCAACCGCGGCCCCGGGCTGTGCCGCCCGCGCGCGGGCCAGACCGGCCAGGCACGCGCCGGTGGCGGGCACATCCCACAGCGTGCCGGTGTAGACGAGGCGCAGCGTCGCGCCGCCGGGGGCGGGGGCGGGCTCGGGCGCCACCGCCGGGTCCGGCGTCTCCGCGTCCGCCTCCCAGCCGTTGGGCAACACCGCCACCCGATCGGCGCCCGCCGGCCCGAGCAGCGCCCGGAAGATCCCGGCCGCCGCGTGCGTGGTCGCCAGCACGCGATCCGCCCCGGCCAGCACGGCGCCCCGCAGCGCGCGGTGCCGCGCGGCGTGCCACGCCGTGGGCGGCCGCCTGTAGGTAAGCCCGACCCACGGGTCGCGGAAGTCCGCCACCCACGGCGGGCCGCCGGCGCGCTTCAAGTCGAGGCCGACGAGATGCACGGTGTCGGGAGGCGAGCTGGTGAGGACGGCGTCGATGCCGCCGCGCGCCAGGCGGGCGGAGGCCGAGCGCACCGCCGCGCCCCGCCACGGCGCGTACGAATCGGGGACCAGGCCCCAGCCGGCCAGCGCGCGCGCCGCACGGTAGAGGCCGCTCGGCCGTCCGCTGCCGGCCCTGCCCAACACGGCCCGGCGCCCGAGCGCGAAGCCGCCTGGCATGGGGACCGGCAATACCTCCACGCCCTCCGGCAGGCGGGCCGCGCGCGACGCATCGCGCAGCGGCGCGGCCTCCGGGTCGGCGCAGATCACGCTCACCTGCCAGCCGTGCAGCGGAAGGTAGCGGGCGAAGGACAGCGCGCGCGCCACGCCCCCGCCCGCGGCGGGAGGGAAGAAGTAGGAAACCAGGAGCAGGCGCCTCACTCGGCCCACCTTACGACGCCCGCCCGGCCGGCGGTCAAGTGGCCGCCGCCGGCCGGGCTGTGCTACGGTCAGCCGGCGATCGTCCGCCGCGTCCCCCGGCCGCCGGAACTTGAACCAGGGAGTCCTCCCATGTCGCCAGAGCCCGCCGTGCGCGTGAGCGCCGAGACGCGCGCCCTCGCCGACGAGGTCGTCGCGCTGCGCCGCGAGTTCCACCGCCATCCCGAGCTGGACTTCGACCTGCCGTGGACTTCGGGCCGCGTCGCCGAGTACCTGAAGGGCCTCGGGCTGGCCGTGCACACCGGCATCGGCAAGAGCGGCGTGGTCGGCGTGCTCGACGGCGGCCGCCCCGGCCCCACCGCTCTCTACCGCGCCGACATGGACGCGTTACCGCTGCAAGAGGAGACCGGCCTGCCCTTCGCTTCGGAGATCCCCGGGCGTATGCACGCCTGCGGCCACGACGGCCACATGGCCGTGGGCCTGACACTGGCCAAGCTGCTGCACGGCAGGCGGGCCGCCCTGCCCGGCACGGTCGCCTTCCTCTTCCAGCCGGCCGAGGAGGGCGCCGGGGGCGCCCGCGAGATGATCGCCGACGGCGTGCTCGACCTGGTGAAGCCCGACGCCTGCTTCGCCATGCACCTCATCAACGAAGAGGACTACGGCCGCGTGGGGGTGCATCCCGGACCGGTGTTCGCGGGCTCGGGGGAGTTCCGCGTCGAGCTGGCCTCGGCGGGCGGCCACGGGGCCATGCCGCACACCACCGTCGACCTGATCGTGGTCGCCGCACAGATGATCACCGCGCTGCAGTCGGTGGTGGCGCGCAACGTCGACCCGCTCGCCACCATCGTGGTCACCGTCGGCCAGGTGCAGATCGGCACCAAGACCAACATCCTGCCGACCTCCGGCTGGTTCGCCGGCACCGTCCGCTACTACGACCCGGCCGAGAACGCGCGCGTGGTCGAGCGCATCGATGAGCTGATGGGTGGCGTCGCCCGCGCGCACGGCGCGGGCTACCGCTTCGCCTACGAGCCCGGCTACCCGGCTACCGTCAACGACGCGCGCGTCGCCGGCCTGGCGCGCGCCGCGGTGGCCGAGGTTGCCCAGGTCACGGACTACCGCGCCATGGCCTCCGAGGACATGTCGTACTTCTTGGAGCGCGTGCCGGGCTGCTACTACACCGTCGGTTCGAAGAACGCCGCCAAGGGCAAGATCCACGGCCACCATTCCGGCAGCTTCGACATCGACGAGGAGGCGCTGGTGCTGGGCGTGGAGGTCGGCACGCGGGTGCTCGAGGCGTATCTGGCCAAGGCAGGCCAGTGAGCGAGCGCCCGCAGTTGCTCGGCCCCGACGGCAAGCCGGTCTCCGCCGGCGACGCCCCGCTCCTGGTGGACGCGCACGGACGGGCGGTGCGCGCCGGCGACGCGGCCGCCGCTCCCGAGCGGCCCCGCCTGCGGCCGCTCGAGCTGACCATCGCCCAGGACCAGGGACGCGACTTCCTGGTCGCCCGCGACCCGCTCGGCGTCTGCGAGAACGCGGTGATGCTGCGCTTCGAGGTGCTGCCCCTGCTGCAGATGCTCGACGGCGAGAGCACCATCGAGGAGCTGGCGGCGCGCGCCGTGGCCGAGACCGGCGACATGCGCCACGCCGACGGCCTGCGCGCCTTCGTCGCCGACCTCGACCGCCTCTACCTGCTCGAGTCGGAGCGCTTCTTCGCGCGGCGACGCGAGATCGCCGCCGCGTACCGCCGCCTCGAGGTGCGCGAGCCGGAGCTGGCCGGCGTGTCCTACCCGGCCGACCCCCACGAGCTGCGCGCCTTCCTCGGCGGCCACTTCGCCGAGGCCCAGGCGATCCTCGACGCCGGCGGCGGCCCGCCCGCCGGCATGCCGGCCGACCCCGCGGCGGTGGCCGTCCCCCACCTCGAGCTGCGCCGCGCCGGGGCGGCCATCGCTCTCGGCTTCCTGGCGCTGCCGGCCGAGCGGCCGCCCGACCTGGTCTTCCTGCTCGGCACCGGGCACGCGCTCTACGAGCGCACCGCGGCCCTCACCGCCAAGACGGTGCGCACGCCGCTCGGCGACCTCGAAGCCGACCGCGAGGCGGTGGCGCGCCTGGCCGAGCGCACCGGCGAGGCGATCTTCGAGGAGGAGACGGCGCTGCGCGGCGAGCACTCGATCGAGTTCTCGGCGCTCTACCTGACCTACCGTTTCGGCACGCGCCCCCGACTCGTGCCCGTGCTGTGCGGCGGCTTCCACCGCCTGCTGGACGCCGACCGGCGCCCGCCGGACGACCCGCTCTTCGCGTCGCTGGTCGAGGGCCTGCGCGAGGAGGCGGCGCGAGCCCGCGCCGCCGGCCGCCGCGTCCTCTTCCTCGCCGCCGTGGACCTGTCGCACATGGGCGCCCGCTTCGGCGACGCCGAGACGATCGACGGCGAGGCGCTGGGGGCGATCCGGCGCACCGACCGCGCCGCCCTCGACGCCGCCGCCACCGGCGATGCCGACGCCTGGTTCGACGCCGTGGCCACGCACGGGGATTCGACGCGCATCTGCGGCTACTCGGCGGTGTACACCCTGCTGCGCGCCGCCGCGCCCGGCCCCGGCACCCTCTTGCGCTACGAGCAGTCGGTGGAAGAGGGCGGCTCGGTGGTCACCTGCGCCGCGATGGCCTGGGGGTAGGCGAGGCCTTCGCCCCGCCGGCCGAGCCGCCCGGCGACCGACCTGCGCGGCCGCGCGGCGGCTTCACAACCTTATTACACATTTCGCGCCATCGGCCCCCGCCCGCCGCCGTAAACCCGCTTGACCGGGCCCGGGCCCGGACCTTCAATGGGCGCGATCCCCTCTGGCGTCCCCGGGACGTCGGCTCTCGAAGCCCAGGCTCTCCCGTTTCTCGGAGGACACGCATGATCCCGCGCCGCGTCACCCTCACGGCCCGTTTCGCGCCGGCCCTGCTGGCGGCCCTGCTCCTCGGCACGGCCCCGGCCGCCGCCGACGACGAGAAGACGCAGTTCGGCCCGCCGCCCGCCAAGCCCGGCAAGCCGGCGGCCGCGGCGGCCGGCAACAAGGACATGAAGGACTGGTCGGCGGTGACCAAGGAGGCCGAGGAGAAGGCCGGCCTCTTCCGCATCTTCAAGAAGAAGGACGCCTGGTACCTGATGCTGCGCACAGACCAGCTCGACCGGCAGTACCTGCTGGCCCTCACGGTCGGGCGCGGCATCGGCTCCAACTTCATCCTCGGCGGCCTGACCATGGGCGAGGACGTGGTGCGCTTCCGCCGCAAGGCCGACCAGATCCAGATGGTCAAGGACAACCTGCGCTTCACCGCCTCCGGCGACTCGGCCCTGATGCGCGCCGTCGAGCTCTCCTTCGCGCCCTCGGTGGCGCACAACTTCAAGATCGAGAGCGAGCGCGGCGACAGTCTGCTGGTGGACCTCGGCTCGCTGGTGCTCTCCGACTACGCGGACCTGCAGCTGGCCATGAAGAACTACATCGGCAGCGCGGCGCGCATCGACGACAAGAAGAGCACCCTGGGCCTGCTGCGCGTCTTCCCCAAGAACGTCGAGATGGAGGGCGACTTCACGCTGGTGCCCGGCAACCGCGAGGAGGCGACGGTCAGCACGGTCTCCGACGCGCGCTTCATCCCGGTCACCATCCGCTACTCGCTCTCCGAGCTGCCCGAGCTGGGCGGCTACGTGCCGCGCCTCGAGGACGACCGCGTCGGCTTCTTCAACACCAACGCCAAGGACTTCTCGCGGGACAACTTCGAGAACTACATGGTCCACTACGTCAACCGGTGGAACCTGAAGAAGAAGGACCTCTACGCGGCCGCCTCCGAGCCCGAGCAGCCCATCGTCTTCTACCTCGAGAACACCATCCCGGAGAAGTGGCGCCCGTACGTCGGCGCCGGCATCGAGGAGTGGAACAAGGCCTTCGAGAAGGCCGGCTTCAAGAACGCCATCGCGGCCAAGCCGCAGCCGGCCGACTCGGCCTTCGACGCCGCCGACGTGCGCTACAGCACCATCCGCTGGATCACCTCGAGCGAGCCGAGCTTCGGCGCCATCGGCCCCAGCCGCGTCGACCCGCGCACCGGCCAGATCCTCGACGCCGACATCCTCATCGAGGCCTCCGTGATCCTCGGCTACCGCAACTACTACCGCCGCTGGGTGGGGCCGGAGACGGTCGAGGAGCTGCTGAGCGGGGTGTCCCGCGAGCCGATGGAGCGCGGCTTCGGGCGCCACTTCTGCAGCTACGGCCTCGGCATGGTCGAGGGCAACGCGCTGGTCAACTTCGACCTCTTGATGGACGGCTCGCTGCCCCCCGGCAGCCCGGTGCCCGAGGAGTACATCGGCCAGGCCGTCAAGGCGCTGGTCATCCACGAGGTCGGCCACACCCTCGGCCTGCGCCACAACTTCCAGTCGAGCGTCGCCGTCCCCGCCGACAAGCTGGGCGACCCGGCCTACGTCGAGCAGAACGGCATGACCGGATCGATCATGGACTACGACACGCCGTTCATCTCCAAGGATCCGGGGCGGCAGAAGTACTACTACTCGCCGACCGTAGGCCCGTACGATCTCTGGGCGATCCGCTACGGCTACACGCCCACCGCCGCCAAGACGCCGTGGGACGAGAAGGAGAAGCTGGACGCCATCGCCGCCGAGTCCACCCTGCCCGGCCGCCAGTACGGCACCGACGAGGACACCTACCCCGCCGACGCGCTCGACCCGCGCAACAACATCTACGACCTGGGCGACGACCCGCTCGGCTTCGGCGAGGAGCGCGCCGCGTACCTGGCGGGCCTGTGGTCGTCGCCGCGCTTCGAGGAGCGGATCCTGGCCAAAGGGGACGGCTTCCCGGTGCTGCGCCGCGCCGCCGACGCCGTCCTCGTGCAGTACACGCGCGCCCTGTCGCACGGCCTCAAGTACATCGGCGGCCAGCAGGTGAGCCGCGCCCACTACGGCGACCCCGGCGCACCCGACCCCTTCACGCCGGTGCCGGCGGCCAAGCAGCGCGCCGCGCTGGCCTTCCTCGCCCGGCGCGCCTTCGCGCCCGACGCCTTCGGGCTGTCGGAGCAGATGCTCAACCGCATGGGCGCCAACCGCTACTGGGACTGGGAGTCGAACCTGTTCGGCGGCCGCATCGATTACGCGTGGTACAGCCGCGTGCTGCTCGTCCAGATGGGGGTGCTGCAGCGGCTCACCGGCGCGCCGATGGTGGCGCGCGTGCGCGAGGCGGAGAGCCGCTCGGCCGATCCGCTGACCCTGGCGGAGATGTTCGACGAGTTGACCGGCGCCATCTGGGGCGAGTTCGGCGTCGGCTCGGCGGCCGCCGAGGCGCGCCGCGACCCGGCGGCGGCGCTGCGCGCCGTCAACGGAGCGGGCACGCGCCGCGAGTTGCAGCGCGCCTACGTGGACAACCTCGCCCGCTGGGTGGTGGACCCGGCGCCGCCGGGCACCGACGACGCCCGCGCCCTGGCGCGCCTGCACCTGGGCCGCATCGACGGGGCGTGCGCCGCGAAGCTGGCGGCGCCGGCGGGCATGAGCGACGCCGTGCTCGCCCACCTGCTGGAGACGCGGGCCCGCGTCAAGCGCGCCCTGGAAGCGCAGCGCCAGTCGAAGGGCTAGGCGCCGGCCGCCGGCGCGGACAGCATCCCGTCGCACGTCAGGTCCCGGGCGCACCCGGCCGGGACCTGGCGCTGGCCGGAGGCCGACGCCCGACCGGCCCCCTACCCGAGGTGGCGCGCCGGCTTGTAGATGATGCCCTCGTTGCGCCGCCCGTTCATCTTCACCACCAGCGGCTCCGCGAAGCGCAGGTGGCGCACCAGCCCCCACTCGCCCACCGACGGCTGCGCGGCGATCCACTGCCAGTCCACGAAGCCCTCGCCGACGTCGGCGTTGACCGTGAAGTAGCCGACCTGGAACGAGGTCAGGTTCTGAAAGAAATGGCTGCCCTGGGAGGGCGTCACCCGGAGGTCCTTGAAGCCGGTCTCGACGATGACGCGCGCCCCGGCGATCTCGTCCCAGCGCACCGGGATGCCGAGCCACGGGTCGGTCGAGCCCCAGCGCCCCACCCCGATCAGCAGGTAGGGCCGGCCCTCGCCCGTCAGTTGCGCGTTGAAGCGCGCCACCTCGGCGGCCGCCGCGCGGCTGCGCGAGCGGTCGAAGCGGTGGAAGTCCACCACCACCAGGTCGTGCAGGTCGTCGAGGACGCCGTTGCCGAGCACCTGGGGGCTGCGGCACAGCAGGCGCTCGGGGTGGATCTCGTCCACGTTCAGCTGGTCGGTCTCCTTCGACAGCACCAGCGGCCGCATCTGCAGGAAGCCGAACTCGTGCGGCAGCGAGCGGTCGGGGCTCAGACGCACGGCGAACTCGATCTCGGCGGCGCGGTTCATGCCGCGCGTGCCGATGTCGAGCAGCAGCGTCAGCACGTCGGCCAGCGGGAAGACGCCGTGCTTGAGCACCGGCGCGAAGGTCACCAGCCGCACGCCCGGTCGCGCCAGGCCGTCGTAGACCGCGTGGTCCTCGGGCGAGTAGGTCGAGCCCACCGCGAACAGCGCCCCGTCCGCCTCGGCCGCCTCCAGGGCGAAGCGCGTCTCGCGCATCGCCTGCTCGGGGTCCGCCGCCGCCTCGTGGTCGAGCTCGAGCGCCCAGAACTCGCGCTGCGAGTTCGCCAGGATGTCCGGCACCGAGGAGAAGTGCAGGATGTGGCGCGGGTCGCGCGGGCAGAAGCTCAGCGCCTTGTCGCCCTCCACCACCTCGCGGCCCAGGCCGAGCGCCACCGTCGCCACGCCGTCCTCGGAGCGCAGCGGCGGCACCGGGTAGAAGTTGTGCGAGCGCGCCACGCCGGAGAAGTCGGGGTAGTAGCGCCGCCCGCGCGGCGCCCCCACCACCTTCTGCAGGATGACCGCCATCTTCTCCTCTTCCAGGCGGTAGGGCGTGGCCCGCAGGTAGGCCTTGGCGTGCTGCGTGAAGGTGGAGGCGTAGACGCGCTTGACCGCCTGCATGAGCGGCTCGAGCCGCGCGTGCAGGGAGGCGGCGTTGTTGGGCAGCATGTAGGTCTCGTAGACGCCGGTGAACGGCTGGTACTGCGAGTCCTCCAGCAGGCTCGAGGAGCGCACCGCCAGCGGCCAGCGCACCGCCTCGAGGAAGGCCACCAGGTCCTGGATCACCTCGGTCGGCAGCGGCGCGGCCAGGAAGCGCCGCGCCAGCTCGGCGTCGTCCTGGCCGTTGAGCGCGAAGTCGAGCAGGGAGTTCTCCGCCAGGAAGCGGTCGAAGCAGTCGGTGGCCAGCACCACGGCCGGCGGCACGGCGACGCGCACGCCCGGGAACCGCGTCCCGACGCGGTGGTAGTTGAGCAGGTAGCGCACGAACGCCAGGCCGCGCGCCTTGCCGCCCAGCGAGCCGCCGCCGACCCGCGCGAAGAAGGCGCTCGAGGGGTCGAAGGCGGTGCGGTCGAAGTCCCCCACCAACCGTTCGCTCTGCTCGCGGCGGTAATCCGCGATCGAGGTGATGAGGTCGCGGCGCAGGTCCTCGAGGGTCGGGAAGTCGGAGACCTGGCGCGGCCGCAGCTTGTGGGCCAGGGCGAACTCGGTGCGGGCCGTGAACCAGTTGGAGAAGTGGTTGCGCTCGGCGTGGTAGGCGATGCTCGCCGCCGGCACCGC
>CAYLSO010000160.1:0-2403 GCA_964386525.1 uncultured bacterium | reverse complement strand
ACCGCCGTGAGGCTGGCGGCATTGAGCTGCGGGTAGTGCGCCAGCAGCCAGTCGCGCACGGAGTTGGCCCGCGCCTCGGACAGCGTCTGGTTGTACGCGTCCTTGCCGCGCGAGTCGGCGTGGCCGCCGATCTCGATCTGCAGCTGCGGCCACTGGATGAGGATCTTGCCCAGGTCGCTCAGGACCGGCTCGGAGTCGGGCAGGATGTTGGACTTGGCCGTCTCGAACTTGATGGTCCGGATGGTGATCAGACCCTTGTCGAGCAACTCCTTCTCCTGCTCGGTGATCTCGATCGGGCAGCCGTCCTTGTCGACCTTCACGCCCGGCTGCGTGTTCGGGCAGAGGTCCTTGTCGTCGGACACGCCGTCGCCGTCGGTGTCCCTCGGGCAGCCCTTCTCGTCCACGCCGATGCCGGCGGGGGTGTTCGGGCACTGGTCGAGGTAGTCGGCCACGCCGTCGCCGTCGGAGTCCTTCGGGCAGCCCTTCTCGTCCACGGGCGCGCCGGCCGGGGTGTCCGGGCACTGGTCGAGGCCGTCGCACAGACCGTCCTTGTCCGAGTCGCTCGGGCAGCCGCGGGCGTCCACGGTGCAGCCCTTCGGCGTGTCGGCGCACTGGTCGATGCCGTCGGGCACGCCGTCCTTGTCGGTGTCGATCGGGCAGCCGGCCTCGTCCACGATGGCGCCCAGCGGCGTGTCGGGGCACTGGTCCTTGTTGTCCTTCACGCCGTCCTTGTCGGTGTCCTTCTGCCCGCCGAAGATCAGGCTCAGGCCGCCGGTGGCGACGATGTTGTGGCGCAGGTCGTCGTTGATGGTCAGGTCTTCGTTCTCGATCGCGGCCTTGTGCATCAGGTCCCGCACCTCGAAGCGCAAGCCGACCATCGGGCCGAGCTTGAAGAGCAAGCCGGCGCCGGCGTCGTAGGAGGTCTCGGTCTCGGCATCCACGCCCTCCGCGTCGGGATCGAAGCTCACCTGCCCGATGCCGCCGAGGATGTAGGGGATGACGCTCCCGTCCTTCGCGAAGCGCAGGACGAGGTCGCCGCCGTAGTTCATGAGCGCGGCCTTTTCCTCGAGCGGGCCTTCCGTCTTGACCGACGAGTACCCGAAGTTGCCCTCGATGCCGAGCAGGCCGAAGTAAAGACCCAGCTTGCCGCCGTAGTGGGCCGTGTCCTTCAGCTGCAGATCGCTGTCCCACCACGCGTAGCCGGCGTAGGGGCTGATCTCGACCGAGACGGCCGAGGCCGTCTCGGGGGTCGCCGCCACGAAGCACATCACGAAGGCCAGCGCGAAGCCGGCCGCCAGCGCCAGGGCCGCCGCCGATTTGGCGAAGCAGGTCCCCGTGCGCCGCAAGTTGAAGCTCGATGTCATGGTCCCCTCCTCTTTGGCGCGGTTGGCGGCTGGTCGCCGCAAGGCGCGCGAAGAACCGGCCGGAGACTAAGGTCTTGCTAACCTATTGTCAACGGGGGGGGTTGACTCCGCGGTAGGGGTCGGCGGAGGCCGTCCGTGCGCGGAATCCCATGCGGGAACGCCGGTTGGCCGGAGATCAGCGCCGGACGGCGCCCCGCCGGCAGCTTGACCGTCCCGGAAGGCGGCCCCAGAATGGCCCCGCGCCCGGCGCCGGCCGGCCGCCTGTCTCTTGGGCCCTCGGACCTCCTTTTGCCTGCCCCGGCGGCCGGGCGGAGGCCACCCCGCGTGATCCGTGCCATCATCTTCGACCTCGACAACACCCTGACCGACTTCATGCGCATGAAAGACGCCGCCGTCGAGGGCGCCGTCCACGGCATGCTCGACGCCGGCCTGGTGCTGCCGCGGGAGCGCATCCACGCGCGGATCTGGGAGGTCTACAACCGGGAGGGGATCGAGTACCAGCACGTGCTCGACCGGGTGCTGGAGGCGGAGCTGGGCCACGTGGACCCCAAGATCCTGGCCGCCGGCATCGTGGCCTACCGCCGGGCGCGGGCCTCGACGCTGGTGCTCTACCCGCACGTCCAGTTCACGCTGCTGGGCCTGGTCAAGCGCGGCTTCCGGCTGGCGGTCGTCTCCGACGCCCCGCGCGCGCAGGCGTGGCTGCGGCTGGCGTCGCTGCAACTGCACAACCTCTTCGATCACGTGGTGACCTTCGAGGACACCGGTGAGCGCAAGCCGAGCCCGGCGCCGTTCCGCAAGGCGCTCGATCTCCTGGGCGCCGGTCCGGAGGAGACCCTCATGGTCGGCGACTGGGCGGAGCGCGACGTGGTCGGGGCGGCGCAGCTCGGTATCCGTACCGTCTTCGCGCGCTACGGCGACACCTTCGGCACCGTCGAGTCGGGCGCCGACTTCGAGCTCAACGACATCCTCGAGCTGCTCGATATCGTGGACCGCGTGAACCGCGGGCAGGCGCTGCGATGACCGCGGCGCCGCGCTGCGG
>CAYLSO010000159.1:0-3632 GCA_964386525.1 uncultured bacterium | reverse complement strand
CACCTCGCCGTACTCCTTCCAGGGGCTCGGCGAGGAGGGCCTGCGCATCCTGCGCCGCGCCGCCGACCGCTGCGCCCTGGCCGTGGTCACCGAGGTGATGGACGCCAGCCACCTGGCGCTGGTCGAGCGCTACGCCGACATGCTGCAGGTCGGCTCGCGCAACATGCACAACTACGCGCTGCTGCGCGAGGTGGGGAAGAGCCGCAAGCCGGTGCTGCTCAAGCGCGGCATGGCGGCGACCATCGAGGAGTGGCTCCTGGCGGCCGAGTACGTGCTGGCGCAGGGCAACCACCAGGTGGCGCTGTGCGAGCGCGGCGTGCGCACCTTCGAGACCTACACGCGCAACACCCTCGACCTCTCGAGCGTGCCGGTGGTGCAGAGCCTGTCGCACCTGCCGGTGATCGTCGACCCGAGCCACGCCACCGGGCGGCGCGATCTGGTGGCGGCCATGGCCCGCGCCGCCGTGGCCGCCGGGGCCGACGGCCTCATGATCGAGGTGCACCCGCAGCCCGAAGCGGCCCTCTCCGACGGCATGCAGTCGCTCTACCCGGCCCAATTCGAGAGCCTGGTGCGCGACTGCCGCGCCGTGGCGCGCGCCGTGGGGCGCGACCTCTAGCCTGAGCGCCGAGTCCCGCCGCGGATGGCCCACCCGCTCCGGCCACGCCTCGAGCCCGTCCAGTCGCATTTCCACGCCGAGGAGCCGGCGGGCCCGCCGCCCGCCCCGCCGCCGCTCCGTCCGGCCCAGGCCCACGCGCTGCGCGTCGGGCTCACCGCCTACCGCGAGCTGCTGGTCATCCTGGTTCCCACCTACGTCGCCGTCACGCTGCTCAAGCACTCCCCGGCGCTGCCCTGGCTCACCGCGCACCTGTCGCCGCTCATGGGCCACTTCGGCCTGCCCGGCGCGGCCGCGCTGCCGATGGTGCTCGGGCTCTTGCTCGGCCTCTACGCCGCGGTCGCCGCACTGGCCGGCCTGGGGCTCGCCCCGGGCGAGGTGACCACGCTGGCGCTCATGCTCGGCCTCTGCCACAACCTGATCGTGGAGACCGGCCTCTTGATGCGCATGCGCGCCCACGCGCTGGCCTGGACCCTGGTGCGCGTCGCCACGGCGGCGGCGCTCGGAGCGCTGCTCGGGCCGTGGCTGGCGGGGGGCAAGCCGTGAGCCCGCTGGCGCAGGATCTCGTGGGCGGCGGGCTGGGCATGCTGCTGCGCATCTTCGTCATCCTGGTGCCCATCGTGGCCGCCCTCGACCTCATGAAGAGCTACGGGGTGCTGGCCCGCCTGCGCCGCCCGATCGCGCCCGTGCTGCGCTGCTTCGGGCTCGAGCCGGCCAGCGCCGACCCGTTCGTGGCGGGCATCGTTTTCGGCCTGGTCTACGGCGCGGCGGTGATCATCGCCCGGGTGCGCGAGGAGGGCCTGGCACGCCGCCAGGTAGAGCTGCTCGCGGTCTTCATCTGCATGGGGCACGCGCTGCCCGAGGACACGCTGCTGTTCGTGGCGGTGGGGGCCAACGGCTGGATCGTCGCCGGGGTGCGCCTCCTGCTGGTGCTGGCCGTGGCGCTGGTGGTGCGCGTCTGGCGCGGCGACCGAGCCGGGCCGGCGGCGGCGGGCCGGGTCGCGACGGGCGGCGCCCCCGGCGCCGCGCCCGCGTCGCCTTGACAGAGCGGGCGCCGGAGCGGTTTACTGCGAGCGGAATCGGGGGGCTCGGAAGCCGGTTGCGCGTGGGCGATTAGCTCAGTTGGTTAGAGTGCCTGCTTGACATGCAGGAGGCCAGTGGTTCAAGTCCACTATCGCCCACCATCCCGCTTCCGAGAGGCTCCGGTGCTGCGACCCAGGCGCGCCGGGGCTTTTTCGGAATCAGGCCTCCGCCTCCCGCGCGGCCGCCGCCCGGCGCCACCCTCTCCGGCGTCCCGGCCCGCGCGGCGCGGGCCGGAGATCGAGGAGCCATGAGCCAGAACCTGCCGGCGGACCAGCACGACGTCGCCCGCGGCCTGCCGGAGGCGGACCGCGACCCGTACTACGAGATCCGCCACTCCTGCGCGCACGTCCTGGCCGCCGCCCTCAAGCGGCTGTTCCCCGGGACCCGCCTCGGCGTCGGCCCCCCGGTCGAGGACGGCTTCTACTACGACGTGCAGCCGCCGCGCCCCATCACCGCCGAGGACCTGCCGGCCCTCGAAGCCGAGATGCGGCGCATCGTCGAGGCGGCCCAGCCCTTCGTGCGCGCCCAGCTCTCAATCGCCGACGCCACCCGCCTGTTCCGCGAGCGCGACGAACCGTTCAAGGTGGAGATCATCGCGGGCGCGGCCGCGCTCGGCGACGCCGAGGTCTCGACCTACACCAACGGTGACTTCGTCGACCTGTGCCGCGGGCCGCACGTCGGCAACACCCGCGACATCGGCGCCTTCAAGCTCACCACCCTGGCGGGGGCGTACTGGCGGGGCGACGAGAAGAACCCGCAGCTCACCCGCATCTACGGCACCGCTTGGGAGACGCAGGCCGAGCTCGACGCCTACCTGCACCGCCTCGCGGAGGCGGAGAAGCGCGACCATCGCAAGCTGGGGCGCGAGCTGGACCTGTTCAGCGTCCAGGAGGACATCGGCGGCGGGCTCATCTGCTGGCATCCCAAGCTGGGCATGGTGCGCCACCTGATCGAGACCTACTGGAAGGAGGAGCACCTCAGGGCCGGCTACCAGCTCGTCTACACGCCGCACATCGTCAGCGAGCGCATCTACGAGATCTCCGGCCACCTCGAGAACTACTCCGAGAGCATGTACGGGGCGATCGACGTGGACGGGCAGCCGTACCGCGTCCGGCCGATGAACTGCCCGGGCCACATCAAGATCTACCAGAGCCGCAAGCGCTCCTACCGCGAGCTTCCCATGCGCCTGGCCGAACTGGGCACCGTGTACCGTTACGAGCGCAGCGGCGTGCTGCACGGCATGCTGCGGGTGCGCGGTTTCACCATCGACGACGCGCACATCTTCTGCACCGAGGAGCAGATGGGGGCCGAGGCCGAGGGCATCCTCGAGCTGCTCGACCGCATGCTCGGCGACTTCGGCTACACCTATCACTGCTACCTGGCGACGCGGCCCAAGGACCACTACCTCGGCGGCGACGCCGAGTGGGAGCGGGCCACCGAGTCGCTGCGCGGCGCCCTGGAGCGCCGTCGGCTGCCGTACAAACTCGACGCGGGCGGCGGCGCCTTCTACGGGCCCAAGATCGACGTCAAGCTGCTCGACGCCCTCGGCCGCACCTGGCAGGGGCCGACCATCCAGATCGACATGAACCTGCCGCAGCGCTTCGACGTGAACTACGTCGGGCCGGACGGCCGCGAGCACCGGGTGGTGATGGTGCACCGGGCTCTGTTCGGCTCCCTGGAGCGCTTCGTGGGCGGGCTCATCGAGCACTACGCCGGGGTCTTTCCCCTGTGGCTGGCCCCCGAGCAGGTCCGGGTGCTCAACGTCTCCGAGTCGAGCGCCGGCTACGCCCGGGGCGTGGCCGACGCCCTGCGCGCCGGGGGCCTGTGGGCGACCCGCAGGCCCCCGGCGCGCAGGGCGTGGGGGGCGGGCCGGGCGGCCGGGGCCGCGGGCGGGGCCAGGGGGGGGGCCGGGTCCCGCCGGGCCCCGGCCGCACGG
>CAYLSO010000158.1:0-3774 GCA_964386525.1 uncultured bacterium | reverse complement strand
GCCGAGGAACGTGGAGTAGAGGTAGGCGGTGGCGTCGCTGCTCAGGTGCGTCACGAAGCCGTCCTTGGCGCCGCCCAGGGTGGCCCGCAGCGCTCCCGCGGTGGTCGGGAAGCTGCTCGATTTCGTGTTGCCGACGACGATCGGCTGGCCCATGCGGTCGAGCGCGATACCCGAGACGCCGTCCACCGCTCCTCCTCCGAGGAACGTGGAGTAGACCAGCCCGCTGCCCGCGGAGTTCAATTTCGCGACGAAGCCCTCTGTCCCGTCGAAGAAGGTCGGGGACCAACTCGGCCGCACGACCCCTGGCGTAGTCGGGAAGTCGCCTGAGCCGGTCACCCCGGCCACGGCGGGGTTGCCGGAGCCGTCGAGGGCGATGGCCGCGACGTAATCGTCGTAGGCGCCGCCCAGCAGCGTGCAGAACGCCAGGCTGCCGCCGTTCGGCGCGAGCTTGGCCACGAACCCGTCGGTGAGGCCTCCGCCGTAAGTCCGCTGGAGGGCCCCCGGGGTGGCGGGGAAGTCCGTCGAGCCGGTCCGCCCGCAGAGATATATGTAGCCGTTGGCGTCGAGGAACAAGCTCTTGGCCTCATCGGTGTCGGATCCGCCCAGGTAGGTGGACCAGAGCAGGCCGGTGCCGTCGGCGCGCAGCTTGGTGACGAAGATGTCGCTGGGGCCGACCAGCGCGCGGCGGTAGGCACCGCTCGTGGTCGGATAGTCGGAGGATCTGGTCGAACCCACGACGATCAGATTGCCGGCGGCATCGGCGGCGATGCCGTTGGCGAAGTCGTCGGCGTTGCCCCCCAGGAAGCTCGACCAGATCATCGAGGGGTCGACCACCAGCGGGAGGCGCGGGTCGTATCCGGTGGCCCAGAAGCCGAGCTCGGCGTCCGAGACCTTTCGGTAGCCGCCCTGTACTCTCACGCGCCGGCCTTCGCGTTCCTGATAGAGGACCGGGGCCGCTTCGCGCAGATCGCCCACGGCCGAGTGAAGCACGAGTTCACCCGCAGGGCCGATCTCCAAAGCTCGGATGCCTTCGTAGCGCAGGCGCACGCCGCGCAGGTCCGCCCCCGGGGCGAGCAGGGCATCGTATTTCAGCTTTCCGTCCTCCACGCGGTAGATGAGGTCCGCTCCCGGCGCGACGCTCTCGTAGCGCACCTCGCCGAAGGTCGGGAGAGCGGCCCGCCAGCGGGCGGGGTCGTCGCCGATGTAGGAGCTGACCCGCGCTCGCTGCGGCTCGGCGGCCCGCAGCGCCATGCCCTCCTCGCGGTTCGGGAAGGTGACGCGCACGACCAGGCCGAGATCCGCGGCGCCCCCGGGAGCGCAATCGAGCACCACAGCGCCGGGTTCGAAGTAGACGGCTCCCCCCGCCTGCAGCGCGTAGTACTGGGCCTCGTCGGAGATCTGGCCTTGGTTCGCGATGAAGACCGGGGTGGCGGATACCGAAGCGGCGCGGGGCGCGGAGGGGGGCGACTGCTCAGCCTGGGCGATGGAGGCCAAGCTCAGAGCCAGGACCGCGAGGGTTGGGGAGACGGTGATTCTCAGGCGCAAATCGGAAGCTCTCCTCGGGTTCCTGTCCCGCTTCCCCGCCGGCGGGAAAGTGCAGGCTCTCTAGCGAAAAATGCCAGTTCCATGCCACCGGGATTTCCATGGACAACCCGTTGCAGCAAAGGGGATACAGACCCTCCGCCGGGCCCGGGCTGTGCAGGATCCGGGTCGTCGTGCTGGAATATGCCGTCGCACCCGCCTATCAGGTGGAAAAGACGTCCTATGTGAGGAGGCCGATCGGGCCCGAAGCGCAGCCTCCTTCTTCCCGATCGGCCGCCCCCCCATGCTAGCAACCGCCTCCTGTCCGGGCAATCCACGGCCCGCGGTCCCCGGCGCGGTGCCGAGGGTCCGAATTGAACCCCGGTCGCCGTCCCCGTATGCTTTGCCCAGCCGCGCCCTCGGCGGCGTCGTTCCATGGAATCGCTCCGGGCGGCCTCGCCTGCTTGGCCGAGCCCGGCGCCCCGCCCCCGGCGAGGTGATCGATGGCAGTGCGCCGTACCGCCAGTCTCCTCCGTGCGCTCCTGACCTGCGCCATCCTGTTGTGTCTCGCCGCCGTGCCTCGTGGTTCTCTCGCCTCGGATGTAGGGCCCGGGCGTCTTGTCCTGCGCTTGCCCGAGGGTGTCGAGCCCGGTGGGCTGGTGCCTTACGGGGCAGCGGGTGGCCTGGCCACGCATGCGCCCCTGACCATCCCCGGCGCCCCGCGGCTGGAGAGCCTGCTGCGCGCCGCAGGCGCCGGCCCGGCCGCGCGTCTCTCCGACGACCTCGCGGATGCGCCACCGAGCTGGCGGCGCACCTTCGTCGTGACGTTGCCGGAGGGAACCACCCCGGCCGCTGCGCGCGATCTCGCCGCGCGCATCGTCGGTGAGCGGCTGGCCGAATTAGCCGAGCCCGCCGCCGTGTACGAGCCGTTGGTGGTCGAGGGATTCGACTGGGGGGTGGGCACGATATCGCCGCCGGCCGGCTCCTCCGCTTGGCTTGCCCCCCAAGCCGCCGCTCGCGACGGCCTCTTCCCCGACGATCCGCTCTTCGCCGACGGCACGCAGTGGGGTCTCTACAACACGGGCGTCGGCCTCTTCGGCGGGGCCACCGGTGTGGACGTGCGCGCGCCGGAAGCCTGGGCGCGCTTCGCCGGCAGCACCACCACCATCCTTGGCGTCGTGGACACGGGCATCGACCCGGCGCACCCCGAGCTCAACACGACGCTCTTCGACGGCACGCCCCGGCTGGTGGCGGCGCTCTCGGCCACCGATCCTCCGGCCTCGCCCGCCGACAGCGTCGGTCACGGCACCATGGTGGCCGGCGTCATGGCGGCGATCACCGACAACGGCCCGCAGCTCGACGGTCGGGGCGTGGCCGGCATGGCCGGCGGCACGGGCGGCGATTCGGTCGGCGTGCGCCTGGTGGCCGTGAAGGCGACAGGCAACCGCAACGGCGACGCCACCGGCCCCGACCTGGCGCGCGCCATCGTCTTCGCGCACCAGCATGGCGCCCGCGCCATCAACGTCTCCTTCGGCGGCGACGATCCCACGAGCCTCGTGCGCGACGCCTGCCAGTGGGTGACCGAGCGCGGCTCTGCGGTCATCTTCGGCGCCGGCAACTCGGGCGACGCGCGGCCGCAGTACCCGGGCTGGTACGCCACGCTCGGCGTCGGCGTGTCGGTGGGGGCGCTCGACCCGTTCGGCGAGCTGCCGATCTGGTCGACCTACGGCGACCAGGTAGACGTCGTCGCCCCGGGCCAGGAGATCTATTCGACCTGGCCCACCTACGCCAATGCCTACGGCTCGCCGCTGCGCAACTTCGCGCAAACCTCGGGCACGTCGTTCTCGGCGCCGTTCGTCACGGGCATGGCGGGGCTCGCTTACGGACTGCAGCCGGATCTCACCGGCAACGATTTCCAGCAGATCGTGCGGCGCACGGCGCGCGACTGGGGTGAGCCCGGGCGCGACGAGTTCTTCGGTTCGGGCTTCGCCGATGCCGCCGCGCTGGTGGAGAAGCTGGCGCCGCCGTGGGGCGTGAAGCACGGCTCGGCGGCGGCGACGTCCTGGGTCTCGGCCGGGCGCGAGAGTCTGCGCGTCTTCGAGAGCGGCATCACCCGCGGCGGGTACTCCGTGGACGGCGATTACTACGCCGAGCGGTACGCGGTGACGGGGCGCGCCGACGGGCCCAGCGCGCCCCTGTCCATGCCGCAGTATTGGGTGCGCCCCAGCGGCCCCGGCGGCTGGTCGGCGGGCC
>CAYLSO010000157.1:0-6541 GCA_964386525.1 uncultured bacterium | reverse complement strand
AGGTGGTCGTCGGCGATGGGGGTCTTGTCCAGGTACGCCCCCATCCGCAATGCGTGCCCTCCGGGCAGATGGCGCTCCACCCCCGCGCGGATGGAGAAGGAGTCGCTCCAGTCCTCGTCCTGCGCGACGTCGGCCACGACGGGTACGAGCCCGACCGCCGTGTTATTCTCGAAATCGATCTTCAGCTGCTCGAAATCCGACCAGCCGGTCCACACCACGTCGAACTCCCCTTCCCAGCCGCTCGGAGAGACATAGGCGACGCCCGTCGAGAATGTCGCGGGCAACGGCAGATCGCTCTGCCCCGGGCCGTCGGGGAACAGCGGCTGCAGCCCGGCGGGGATGCCGTCGAACTCGACGCTGCCGGTGATGTGCGGCTGGATGGCCGAGCGGAACGACCCGCCCCAGCGCCAGCCGCCCGCCCCCGCCCAGCGCAGGGCGGCGTTCCAGCCGAGCTTCGTGCCGTCGCCGGTGAGCACGCTCGTGCCCTCGACGCCGGGCGCCCCCAGCGGCGTGAGATCGAGGTTGCGGGAGAGCGTCTTGATGTCGGCGAAGACGTAGTCGAGGCCCGCCGCCGCCGACCAGCCGCGGCCCAGGGCCGTCGCCAGGTTCAGGTTGGCGTTGATGACCGAGATGTCCGACACGCGCGAGATGAAGCGTCCCTCGAAGTCGGCTCCCCACTCGGTCTTCAGGCCGGCGGGGCAGTTGACGCCGGCGCCCCAGCCCCAGCGGTCGTTCACGCGGTGCGTCGCATAGACGAAAAACGGGAACCCGATGTTGTCCGCCTGCTCGAAGCGCGTGCCGGTCGCCTGCGAGACGAACGAGCCCTGGTACAGAAGGATCGCGGTGGAGCCGCCCATCACCTGGACGCCCTCCAGGTCCATGATGGCCGCCGGGTTGAAGTAGACGGCGCTGGCGTCGCTGGCCCGCGCCGTGAAGGCGCCGCCGTTGGCGATGGCGTGCACGCTCTGCTCGTAGATGGCGAAGCCGGAGGCGAGGGCGCTGGTGGGCAGCAACAGCAGGAACAACGACGACGCGTTCGCGGCCAGACGTCGGGCCGCGTGGGGTAATGGCCGGGTTCCCTGGGGCATGGGTGCCCTCTCTCCTACGGAGCCTGGGAGGACCGCTGCGGACTTCCGGGATCGGAAACGGTCGCCTGGCGGGCAGTCTCCCCCGCCGGGGGCGGATCGCCGGGGGGATACTACTCGCTCCGCGAGCCCCTTGCCTTCTCCGAAGTTCGGCCGCGGGCCACGAAGTTGGATGGCGGCGCGGGCCCGAGGGGCTGGTATCTTGACCCGGCGGGAGAGCCGACTCCCGCCCCGTGGAAGCCGGCAGTGAGAATCCGGAGGCGACGATGACGAGATCGCGGACACGCACCGCACCGGCGGCCCTGCTCGCCGCGCTGATCCTGTTCTGCGGACCCGGGCCCGCCGCGGCCCAGATCGAGCGCGACCGGCCCGCCCCGCCCGGGCTGCCGGAGACCCCGACCGTCTTCACCTGGCTCGCCAAAGCGGGGACCACGGCCGATCATCCCGGCGCCAGTTACGTCCTCGCCCTCGACCAGTCGATCAGCCGGGTCACCGACACGGGCGTCACCTACATGGATCTCTACCAGGTCTACAAGATCCTCACCGAGGACGGGGCGCGGCAGAAGTCGGCGCTCGACTGGGGCTACGACCCGCGCAGCAGCTTCGTCGAGGTGGCCGAGGTCAACGTGGTCCGCGACGGCAAGCGCATCCCCGTCGCCGTCTCCGAGGTCAAAGACCTGCCGGCGCCGCAGGCCGCGATCTACTGGGCCGACCGGATCAAGGTCCTCCAGCTCCCGCGCCTGCGCGTCGGTGACGGCATCGAAGTGATCGCCATGCGCAAGGGGTACAACTACGCGCTGCTCGGGGCGAGCGCCAGCGGGGCCGCTGGGGCCGCGACCGCGGCCGGCGCGGGCACCCCCCCCGCTTCGCCCGCCGCCGACCCGCCGCGCGTCCTCGGCGCCATTGAGAGCATAAAGAGCGCCGACCACCACCGCTACATCCCGCCGATGCGCGGCGAGTACTTCGACATCGTGCTCATGCAGGCCGACGTGCCCATCGTCGAGAAGCGCTACACGCTGGTCCTGCCCAAGAGCAAGCGCCTCATCAGCCAGGAGTTCAACGGCCCCATCTACACGAGCACCGCCTACTCGGCCGACAGCACCGAGTACACCTGGTGGGCGAAGGGCGTCCCGGCCCTGCCGCACGAGCCCCGCCAGCCCGACCAGCCCGACGTCTCGCCCAAGGTGGTGATGACCACCGCCGCCGACTGGGAGGCCAAGTCGAAGTGGTTCTTCGACGTCAACAAGAATCAATTCGAGGTCACCGACGACATCCGCCGCCACGTGGACGATGTGCTCGCCGGGGCCGGTCTCACGCGCCGCAGCGCCCCCATGAAGATCGCCGCGGCGCTCAACCACTGGGTGGCCCAGAACATCCGCTACAGCGGCCAGACCATGGGCCAGGGCGAGGGCTTCACGCTGCACCCGTCGCAGCCGCTCTTCGAGTACCGCAGCGGCGTGTGCAAGGACATCGCCTCGCTGAGCATCACGCTGCTGCGCGCCGCCGGGCTCGACACCTACCCGGCCATGACCATGGCCGGCAGCCGCATCGAGGACCTCCCGGCCGACCAGTTCAACCACTGCGTGGTCGCCTGGGAGAAGTCTCCGGGTGAGTTCGTCATGCTCGACCCCACCTGGGTGCCCTTCAACAACGACATCTGGTCGAAGCTCGAGACCGAGCAGCAATACCTCATCGGCCACCCGCGTGGCGTCGACCTGCAGGAGATCCGCTACAGCCCGCCCGAGGAGTCGCCGCTCGTCGTCACCAACGACGCCGTACTGCGCCCTGACGGCGCGCTGGTCGGCACACTGCGCCTCGAAGCGCGAGGGGCGACCGACAGCCGGCTGCGCCGCATGCTGGCGCAGAGCCGCAAGCGGGCGCTCGTCGATGCGGTGGCCGAGATCCTGGCTCAGGTGGGGCCGGCGGTGCGCATCACCCAGATCGACCACCGCGTCGCGGACGACTTCACCGGCGACGTGTGGCTGACCGCGGCCTACGAGATCCCGTGCTTCGCCCTGCGAGTCGGGCCCGGCCTCGAGTTCTCGCCGCCGGCCGCCCGCGCGGTGAAGGACCACCCGCTGCTCTTCCGCGCCGGCTCGGAAAAGTGGACGGACAAGCGCCAGACCGACGTCTTCCTCTATTACACGCAGCGCCTCGACCTGAACGAGACGATCCGGCTGCCGGCCGGCTACCGCTGGGTCGAGCCGCCGAAGATCGCGCCGGTGGACGAGACCTACGCCGGCTTCGAAGGGAAGATCTCGCAGGCCGGTGGCGCGCTGAGCCTGCACGCGCGCACCGAGGTGCGCCGCCGCCAGATCCCACCCGCCGGCTACGCCGGCTTCAAGAAGGCCCTCGACGCGCTCGACGACTACGCCGCCCTGGTGCTTCGGGTCGAGAAAGGAGGCGCGCGATGAACCGCCGCCACGTTGCCGCGCTCGCCCTCGCGCTCCTGCTTTGCGCCCCCGGCCTGGCGAGCGCCGCGCCGCAGAGCTTCGATGGCCGCGACGACCTCGGCGCCCTGCTCACTGAGGCCCGGAAGACCTGGGGCCCCGCCTCCCAGGACGCGGTAATCCTCATCGAGAGCGCCCATTTCACCTGGCTGGCCGACGGCCGGCTGCGCGAGGAGCGCCAGCGCGTGGTGTGGATCAATTCCAGCTTCGCGGTCCGCACCTATGCGGACCTGCGCGTGCCCTGGGACAGCGACCGGCAGACGCTGACGGTGAAGGCCTTGCGCGTCTGGCGCGACGGCCGCTGGATCGAGCCGCGTCCCACGGCGGTGGTCGAGACCACGCCCTTCGCGTTCCGCAACGCGCCCGACTACACCGGCATCCGCGAGACCATGCTCCTCCACGACGGCGTCGAGGTGCCCTGCGTGCTGGAGTGCGACTACGTCATCGAGGACAAGGCGGCCTACCGGCCGGGCTTCGGCGGCCGGTGGATCTTCGCGCAGGGCGACCCCGTGCTGGAGAGCCGCATCGTCGTCGAGGCGCCGGAGGGTGTAGGACTGCGCTTCTCTGCACCGACCGGCGCCGAGCGCCTCGCGACCACGGCGCCCGCGGGCGACGCGGTGCAGGCGTACCGCATGCGCCGCCTGGCGCCGGCGCCCTCCCCCGCCACCGCCGACCCGGCCTCTTATCTGCCGAACGCCACGTGGTCCACTTTCGCGTCGCGCGAGGCGCTGGGCGCGGTGATCCTCAAGAGCTTCCAGGCCAACCTGACCCTCGACGCCGCCCTGCGCGACAGCGTGGCGGCGCTGCGCGCCGTCTCGCTCGGCCGCACCGACCTGGCCCGCCGTGTGGCGGACTTCGTCAAGCGCTCGCAGCGGCGCATCGCTTACGAGCCGGAGCTTCTGTGGGCGCGCGTCCGCCCCGCCAGCCGCACCTACGACACAGGGTACGGAGCGGATCTCGACCTGGCCATTCTGGCGGGCGCGCTCTTCAAGGATGCAGGTTTCGAAGCAGCGGGCCCGGTCTTCCTCCGCCGCGGTTTCGCCGCACCCGCCGATGGCCCACCCACCCTGGCCGATCACGACCTGCGCGGCGTCCTGGTGCGCGATGGCGAAGTGCAGATGCTCTACGACATGGCGCACGGAACGCTCGAGACCGGAGCGTGGCAGAAGGGTCCGCAGCCCTGGGCGCCGGGCGGCGAGCTGGCCTTCGCGCGCGTCGCCACCGGCCGCTCCGAGACGGCGATCGAGTTGCGCTGGGACAAAGGCGCCGCACGCTGGGCCGCGGAGGGCGCGGTCGAGGCCACCGGGCTGCTCAACCCCGTCGGCGCGCGCGACCTCGGCGCGTTGGACACGCGCGCCCAGGTGGAACGCTTCGCCGGTGCCGTGGTCGAGAGCCTCACGGTGAGCGGGTTCAATCTGGCGGAGCTCGGCGCGGATCGCGCTGTGGTCCGCTTCGAGGGCACGGCCCGCCCCCACAAACGTGACGCCGCCGGCCGGCTGCCACTGGTCATCGGCGATCCGGCAGGAGGCCTGATCGCCACGCTGCCGTCCGACGTTCATCTTTACCAAGCGCAGCGCGGCACGCCGGTGCAGCTCCCGGGGCCGCTCGAGCAGACGGTGACGGTGCGCCTGCGTGCGGCGGAGCTGGAGATCGTGCGGCTGCCCGAGCCGGCCGAGCTGACCAATGCCGCCGGCTCGTTCCGGCTGAGCGTCGAGCACCAGGAAGGCCAGGTCACGGTCTCGCGCACGACGAACCTGGCGAAGGCGTCCTACACGCCAGAGGAGTGGCCGGCGCTGCGGGCGCTGCTGCTGGCCGAGGGGGACGCCGCCAACCGCACCGTGCTGTTCAAGTAGCCACCGGGGCCGCCAGCGCCCGGAACGCCTGCTCGAGATCGGCGATGAGATCTTCGACGTCCTCGATGCCGACCGAGTAGCGCACGAGATCATCGGGGATTCCGGCCTCGATGCGGTCGGCCTCGGGCATGCCGGCGTGGGTCATCGACGCCGGGTGCTCGATGAGGGTTTCCACGCCGCCCAGCGACACCGCCAGCGTGGCCAGCTTGACGCTGTCCATGAGTCGCCGCCCGGCCTCGAAACCGCCCTTCAGCCCGAAGCTGATCATCGAGCCGAAGCCCGACATCTGGCGCTTGGCCAGATCGTGCTGCGGGTGCGAGGGCAGCCCGATGTAGCGCACCCAGGCCACCTCCGGGCGGCCCTCCAGCCAGCGCGCGATCTGGAGCGCGCTCGCCTGGGCGCGCTCGACGCGCAAGCCCAGGGTCTTCACCCCGCGGTGCACCAGGAACGCCTGGTGCGGGTCCATGTTGCAGCCGAGGGTGATCATCAGCGGCCGGAGCCGACGGTCCAGCTCCGCCGTCTTCGACACCAGGATCCCCCCCACCACGTCGGCGTGGCCGTTGATGAACTTGGTCACCGAGTGCAGGACGATATCAGCGCCGAGGTCGAGCGGCTTCTGCAGATAAGGGCTCGCGAAGGTGTTGTCCACCGCCATCAGGCAGCCGTGCGCGTGGGCGATCCCGGCGACCGCGCGCAGATCGGTCACCTGCATGGCCGGGTTCGACGGCGACTCCACGTAGACCAGCCGAGTGGCCGGCCGCAGCGCCCGCCGCACGTTCTCGGGATCGGTGGAATCCACGAACGACCCCATGACCCCGAAACGCGACAGGTGCTTCTCCACGAGCCCGCGCGACGGCCCGTAAACCGACGCGGTGCTCACCATGTGGGCGCCCTGCTCGAGCAGCGCCATGTACAGCACCGCCACCGCCCCCATCCCCGAGCTGGTGGCGATGCCGGCATATCCGTTCTCCAGAGCCGCGACGTTCTCCTCGAGGGCACGGATCGTGGGATTGCCGATGCGCGTGTAGATGTAGCCGTCGTCGGCGCCGGCAAACAGTCCGGCGCCGTGCTCGGCGCTGCGGAAGGCGAAGGTCGAGGTCTGGTAGATGGGAACGGTGACCGCACCGGTGGGATCGTGGCGGTGGCCGGCGTG
>CAYLSO010000156.1:0-3464 GCA_964386525.1 uncultured bacterium | reverse complement strand
TGTCCGAAGCGAAGAGCCCCGACCGCCCCTCCCCCGCCGCGCCGGAGCGCGAGGACTTCATCCGCGAGATCGTCAAGCAGGATCTCGCGGCGGGCAAGGTGCGCGACATCGTGACGCGCTTCCCGCCCGAGCCCAACGGCTACCTCCACATCGGGCACGCCAAGTCCATCTGCCTGAACTTCGGCATCGCCCGCCAGTTCGGCGGGCGCTGCAACCTGCGCTTCGACGACACCAATCCCACCAAGGAGGACGTCGAGTACGTCGACTCCATCACCGCCGACGTGAAATGGCTGATCGGCGGCTGGGCCGACGACCGCCTGGCGTTCAAGCCGCGCGGCAAGACCCCCGAGACCCTCGCGGTGGACGGCCAGCCCGACTTCTACATGGCCCCGGTGCTGCCGGCCGCCGCCCCGGGCGCCGACGTCGAGCCCTTCTACGCCTCCGACTACTTCGACCAGCTCTACGTGTACGCCGTGCAGCTCATCCGCAAGGGCAAGGCGTACGTCGACGACCACTCGGCCGAGGAGGTGGACGCCATGCGCGGCGCCCCCGACCGGCCGGGCGTCGAGAGCGATTACCGCGACCGCTCGGTGGCCGAGAACCTCGACCTCTTCGCGCGCATGCGAGCCGGCGAGTTCCCCGACGGCACCCGCGTCCTGCGCGCCAAGATCGACATGCTGTCGCCCAACGTCTGGCTGCGCGACCCGGTGCTCTACCGCATCCGCCACGCGTCGCACCACCACACCGGCGACCGGTGGTGCATCTACCCGATGTACGACTTCGCGCACGGGCTCTCCGACTACATCGAGGGCATCTCGCACAGCATCTGCACGCTCGAGTTCGAGGTCCACCGGCCGCTCTACGACTGGATCCTCGAGGCCCTCGAGCTGCCGCGCCCCCTGCCCCACCAGCACGAGTTCGCGCGCCTCAACGTCACCCACACGGTGATGAGCAAGCGCAAGCTGCTGCGCCTGGTGCAGGAGGGCCGCGTGCGCGGCTGGGACGACCCGCGCATGCCCACGCTCTCGGCCATGCGCCGGCGCGGCTACCCGGCCGTGGCCATCCGCGACTTCGTCGAGCGCGTCGGGGTGGCCAAGCGCGAGAACCTGGTGGAGCTGGCGCTGCTCGAGCACTGCGTGCGCGAGGACCTGAACCGCCGCGCCCCGCGCGCCATGGCCGTGCTACGCCCCCTCAAGGTGGTGATCGAGAACTACCCCGCGGGGCAGGTCGAGGAGATGGACGCGGTCAACAACCCCGAAGACCCGGGGATGGGCACGCGCCAGGTGCCGTTCGCGCGCGAGGTCTGGATCGAGCGCGACGACTTCCGCGAGGTGCCGCCGCCCAAGTACTACCGGTTGAGCCCCGGGGTGGAGGTGCGCCTACGCTGGGGTTACCTGATCACCTGCACCGGCGTGGTGAAGGATCCGCAGAGCGGCGAGGTGGTCGAGGTGCGGGCCCGCTACGACCCGGCCACCGGCCACGGGGCCACGCCCGACGGCCGCAAGGTGAAGGCCACCATCCACTGGGTCTCGGCGGCGCACGCGGTGGACGGCGAGGTGCGCCTCTACGACACGCTCTTCACCTGGGAGAGCCCCGACGACGTGCCCGACGGACAGGACTTCGCCGAGACGCTGAATCCCGCCTCGCTCGAGGTCCTGCCCGGCTGCAAGCTCGAGCCGTCGCTGGCCGGAGCGGCTCCCGGCGCCGCCTACCAGTTCGAACGGCTCGGCTACTTCTGCGCCGACAGCGGCGACTCCCGGCCCGGCGCACCGGTCTTCAACCGCACGGTCTCGCTCAAGGACGCCTGGGCGCGCATCGAGAAACAGCAGGGGAAGAAGTAGGCGGGCGGCCCATAGGCTGCGGGGCCGCGCCCGACCTTCGCCGGGCTCGGCCCCGCAGATGCCACAAAGCCAGATAGCCAGGTCTACCTGAGCAAGATCATCCGCTTCACCGAGCCGTACGCCCCGGCCCGCAGGCGGCAGAAATACACGCCGGCCCGCACCGTGCGTCCCTCGTCGTCGCGCGCGTCCCATTCGAGCGCGTGCAACCCGGCGGGATACGGCACGCCGCCGGCCAGCTGCCGCACCCGGCGCCCGGCGACGTCGTAGACATCCACCGCCACGGCCGCCGCCTGCGCTAGCCCGAAGCGCACGGTGGTGCCCGCCGTGAACGGATTGGGAGCGACGGGACCCAGGAACGAGACCGGCGGCGGCGCCTCCGGCGCCGGCACGTCCACCGTGTGCGTGCAACCCGAGCCGAGCGCCCCGATGCGCGTCCCGCAGGGGTTGTTGCCCTCGCGGCAGTAGGAAGCCGCCTCGAGGTGGTAGTCGTCCGCTGCCGCGTCGCACAAGTACGGGTTCACCGACACGTTGCCGGAGACGCCGTACTGCGCCGCCACGTAGCCCGTCCAGTCGCCCCCCGTGTTGCCCCACAGGTCGCAGCAGGTCAGCGTCGGATTGCAGTTGGTCTCCAGCCGCGCCACCGCCCCGCCCTGCGTGGCCTGCGCGATGATCGTGTTGGTGACGGTCGGCGACGAGTTGTTGCGGCAATCGATGCCGCCGCCGGTGCCCGAAGCGCCGTTGCCCACGAAGGTGCAGTTGCGGATGGTGCACTGGGCGTTGCCGTAGCACTGCATGCCGCCGCCGTTGGTCGCGGTGTTGCCGGAGAAGACGCAGCTGTCCACCGGCCCGAAAGCGTAGACGAAGCACAGGGCCCCGCCGTTGGGGGCGTTGCAGTGCTCGAAGGTGCAGCGCCTCAGGGTCGGGAAGCAGTTGACGCTGAACGCCGCGCCGCCGCCGCGGTAGCCGGCGCTGCCGTGCGAGAAAACGCAGTCCGTCAGCCGCGGCGAGGACCAGTCGGAGCAGTACAGCGCCCCGCCCTGGTCGTTGGCCGACCCGCTGTTGAAGACGCAGTTCTCGACGATCGGCGAGGCGTGATTCACGCACGCCAGGTGCCCGCCGTCGTCGGGGGAGACGTTGCTCTGGAAGGTCACGTTGCGCAGACGCGGCGAGCTGTTGTTGCAGTAGATGCCGCCCCCGACGCTGGTCAGGCCGCCCAGGATCTTGATTCCCTCCACGACCGCGGTCGAGTCCTCGCCGCTGTGGAAGTAGAAGGCGCGGTGCGGGTCGGCCTCGAAACCCTG
The DNA here is from genome assembly GCA_964386525.1 of uncultured bacterium. Taxonomy (GTDB): domain Bacteria; phylum Eisenbacteria; class RBG-16-71-46; order RBG-16-71-46; family DASYSL01; genus CAYLSO01. The sequence continues at coordinate 322 of CAYLSO010000156.1, read as the reverse complement.
GACGGCGAGGACGCACTGCTCGGGCACGCCGCTGCGCGACCTGACGGTCACCTTCTTGCCGCCGAAGTCGATGTCGCGGTTGCCCGCCCCCATGTAGGTGCCGTCTTCCAGCATGACGATGTCGCCGGCCGGCACGGCGTCCACCGCCGCCTGGATGGTCGGGTAGTCCCCGGCGCCGCCGGCCCGCACGATGTGCACGTAGTGGCACGCCACCGGGAAGCGGCCCAGCTGGCCGCAGGCGGCGTTGTTGGACGCGGCGCACGGCGAATCCCCGCTGAGCAGATAGCTGCCGTTGGCGCGGTCGCAGAACAACGGGTCGGCG
>CAYLSO010000155.1:0-4338 GCA_964386525.1 uncultured bacterium | reverse complement strand
CACGCGCCGCACCCCGGGGTGATCGAGCCGGGGCGGCCACGCCGGGCGGAAGCCGAGCCGCCACAAGGGCGGCAGCTGGGCGGCGAACTGCAGCACGCCCCCCGCCATCACACCGAGCGCCATGGCCACGATCGGCTCGGCGCCCAGCCCGTACATCACCGGCACCAGCGACAGCGTCACCACGATGTTGCCGAGGTTGAACCACACCGGCGAGAGGGCCGCCGGACCGAAGCGGCGCAGCGAGTTCAGCATGCCCATGGCGGCGGCCGCCAGCGCCACGAAGAGCAGGAAGGGCAGCATGAGCCGCGCCAGGTGGACGGTCAGCTCGAGCTTGCCCGGCACGGCGGCGAAGCCCGGGGCCATGACGCGCACCAGCGCCGGCGTGAAGATCCAGCCGACCACGACGATGGCGCTGATCACGACGGCGACGGCGTTCATCACCTGCCCGCCGAGCCGCCACGCCTCGGCCGGGCCGCGCTTCTGCAGCGTATCGGTGAAGGTGGGGACGAAAGCGGCCGACAGCGCGCCCTCGGCGAAGAGGTCGCGCAGCAGGTTGGGGACCCGGAAGGCGATGTTGAACGCGTCGGCGGCGTTGCCGGCGCCGAACAGCGCGGCCATCACCTGCTCGCGCACCACGCCGAGCACGCGGCTGACCAGGGTGGCCGCGCTCACCGGCCCGGCGGCGGCGCCGAGGCCTTCGCCATCGCCCGTCACCGGCGCGGCGGACGCGCCGGTCGTCGGCTCCGCCTCGCCGGCGCTCGGGCCCGTCGTTGACCCCTCCGGAAACGGCGTGCTAGCGTCCCGCGCCATGACTCTCTGGCAAGCCGCGGTGCTGGGCATCGTGCAGGGGCTGACGGAGTTCCTGCCGGTGTCCAGCTCGGCGCATCTGGCTCTCTTCCCGTGGATCTTCGGCTGGCGCGACCCGGGGCTCGCGTTCGACGTGGCCCTGCACTGGGGCACCTTGCTGGCGGTCGGGATCTATTTCTACCGCGACTGGCTGGCGCTGGCCGGCGGGGTGCTGCGCGCGGCGCGCGAGCGGCGCGGGAACGCCGACGCGGGGCTGGCCGCGAAGCTCGTGGTCGGCAGCCTGCCCGCCGCCGCGGCCGGCCTGCTGCTCGAGGACGCGGCCGAGGGCGCGCTGCGCTCGCCGTGGATCATCGCCGCCATGCTCGCCGCCGTGGCCCTGCTGCTGTGGGCGCTCGACCGCCGCGCCCGAACCGGCCCGACCGGCATCGTCCCGGGCTGGGGCAGCGTGCTGCTCATCGGGGCCGCGCAGGCCGTGGCCCTGGTGCCGGGCACCTCGCGCTCCGGGATCACCATGGCGGCCGGCCTGCTGGTCGGGCTGCCCCGCCCGGCCGCGGCCCGCTTCTCCTTCCTGCTCTCGGCTCCCATCATCCTCGGAGCCGGCGTGCACCAGATCAAGGACTTCGCGCAGGGCCCTCCCCTGGCGCTGGCTGTCGGCCTGGTGGCCTCGGCGCTCGCCGGCGGCGCGGCCATCGGCTTCCTGCTGCGCTATCTGGCGCGCGGGTCGTTCGCGCCCTTCGCGGTGTACCGGCTGCTGCTGGCGGGGTTGGTGGTCGGCCTGTTGATCGCGCGCCCCGCGTAGCCGGGGCGCGGGCTCCGCCGGCGGATCCGGGTCGGGCGCGACGGTCGGTCCCACCGGAGGGGTCAGGCGGGCGGGCCCGCGGCGCGGCCGCCCTTAGCGGCGCGCTCGGCGAAGTAGCGGTTGAGGAAGTCGCGCAGGGCGACCCGCGCCCGATGCAGGCGCGACTTCACCGCCGGGATGGAGATCTCCAGGATCTCCGCCACCTCGGCGTTGGACTTCCCCTCCCACTCCCGCAGCAGGAAGACCTTCGCCAGGTCCTCGGGCAGCGCATCGACGGCCCGCTGCAGCGCGACGCGCAACTCGGAGTTGAGCAGTTCCTCGGCCGGCGTGCGCGCCCAGTCGGCGATCTGCAACGGCGCGCGCGTCTCGCTGCCGTCGCCGGGCTGCTCGAGCGACACCATACCGTCCCGGCGCTTGCGCAGCCGCATCAGGGCGGCGTTCATGGCGACCCGGTAGAGCCACGTCGAGAACGTGGACTCGCCCTTGAAGCGCGGCAGGCTGCGGTACGCCGAGAGGAAGGCGTCCTGCAGCGCGTCGGAGGCGTCCTCCTCGTGGCGCAGGACCTTGTAGGTGAGGCGGTGCACCTTGTCGGCGTAGCGTTTGACCAGCTCGTCGAAGGCGGTCGTGTCCCCGGCCTGGGCGCGGGCCACCAGGGCGCGGTCGTCGGGCGGCGGCGGGCCGCCGGCCGTCCTTCCCGTGAGACCGCCCTCCTGCCGAGCTGCCATCCCGCCCCCCCGTCGCCGCGTTCTCCGTTCGGACTCCCACAATACGGGGGCCGGCCCGCGGGGGTCAAATACCCCGGGGCCGCGCGACCGTCAGGCGGGGGGGCACGCCGCCGCCGTCAGCCCCCGGGCCGCGGGCTCTCGGCGGCGACCGGATTGAACAGCGTGCCGACCCCCTCGACGCCGATCTCCACCACGTCCCCGGCGGCCAGCGGCCCCACGCCCGCCGGCGTGCCGGTCGAGACCACGTCCCCGGGCTCGAGCGTCATGACCCGCGAGATGAACGCCACCAGCTCGGCGCTCTTCACGATCAGATCGCGGGTGTGACCGTCCTGCCGCCGGACACCGTTGACCGCCGCCCAGACGGCCAGGGCGTCCGGATCCACGCCGCGGACCACCGCCGGCCCGCACGGGCAGAAGGTGTCGAAGCCCTTGCCGCGCGTCCACTGCACGTCTTTCTTCTGCAGCTCGCGCGCCGTCACGTCGTTGACCGCGGTCACGCCGAAGATCCCGGCCCGCGCCTCGGCCGCCGTCGCCCGGCGCAGCCGGCGGCCGACGACCACCGCCATCTCGGCTTCGTGGTCGACGCGCCCGGCGCCCTCCGGCAGCACGATGACGCCGAGCGGCGGCAGCAGCGCCGAGGGCGGCTTGAGGAACAGCACGGGTTCGTCGGGAACCGTGCTGCGCGACGCGCTCTCGGCGACGTGCAGCAGGTAGTTGAGGCCCACGCACACGACCTTGGTGGGCTCGCAGGGGCAGAGCAGCTCGGCGCCGGCCGCCGCCACGCGCTCGCCGGTCTCGCGAGCCCCGGCCCACGGCGGCCCGTCGAGGAGCAGCAGGAGGTCGTCCCGGTGCACGGCGTACGCCGCGCCGCCGGGCGCGCGCACGCGCACGAAGCGATCGCCGGAAGGACTCGGAGCGGCCACGGCAAGAACCTCCGTCGAGGCGGGCGTCGGGGAAAAAGAAGGAGGTTCCCCATCGTTCTCGTGCCCCGAAGAAACCCCGCACCCAGAGGCGTACGGCACGTCCGCGAACTCGAAGTTAGGCGTGGGTCATCCGGGAGTCACAGTGAGGACAGGCAACCTCGCTTCGCTCTAGGACTGAGCGGAGCGTACGCGCGCGTCTTTCGGGCTGTCAAGAATACTCCCGGGCCGGCGCACGCCGGGCCCCGCCGCTTGGCCCGGGCGCCCCGGTTCTGCTATCCTGAACTCGATTCGAGGATTCGCTGCCTGTCCGGCGGCCCCCCTCCGGGGCCTTCCACGGAGACATCTTCCATGACACTCGAGGAACGCTTCCGCCGGCGCACCGCGCCGATAGCGGTGATCGGCCAGGGCTACGTCGGGCTGCCCTTGGCGGTTGAGTTCGCCAAGGTCGGCTTCCCCGTCTACGGCATCGACCTGGACGAGCGCAAGATCGCCCGCCTGCGCCGCGGCGACTCCTACAGCCCGGACGTGCCCAGCCGCGTGCTGGCCCCGCTGGTCAAGCAGGGGCGGCTCAAGCCCACCACGGACTTCTCGGTGCTCAAGCGCGCGGCGGTGGCCAGCATCTGCGTCCCCACGCCGCTGTCCAAGACCAAGGACCCCGACATGTCCTTCGTGGTTTCGGCGAGCGAGCAGGTGGCCAAGTACCTGCACCAGGACATGGCGGTCATCCTCGAGAGCACGACCTACCCCGGCACCACCGACGAGCTGTTGCTGCCGATGATGGAGAAGACCGGCCTCAAGGTGGGCAAGGACTTCTTCCTCGCCTTCTCCCCGGAGCGGGTCGATCCGGGCAACCCGGTCTTCCAGACGAAGAACACGCCCAAGGTGATCGGCGGCATCACGCCGCGCTGCACCGAGGTGGTGTGCGAGCTGTACCGCCACGTCTTCGACCGCATCGTGCGGGTCTCCTCGACGCGCGTCGCCGAGATGGTCAAGCTGCTCGAGAACACGTTCCGCAGCGTCAACATCGGCCTGGTCAACGAGACCGCACTCCTGTGCGAGCGCCTGGGCATCGACGTCTGGGAGG
>CAYLSO010000154.1:0-5630 GCA_964386525.1 uncultured bacterium | reverse complement strand
TTGGGGTGACGCAGGAGGAGATCGCGCAACTGCGCGACCTGGTAGGGTTCCTGCCCCGGCTTGGGAAAGGGCATGTCCACGTCGTTGTGCAGGAGGACGATGAGGCCCACCTCCCCGGCGAATTCGAAGACGCGGTCGAGGGCCGGATCCAGAAGGCTGGCGGGCCCGCCGGCGATCTTCGAGGAGACGAATTCCTTGTGGATGGTGAACTCGCCGATGCCCGAGAAGACGCCGGGGAAGGTCTTCAGCACGCGGCGAATGTGATCGGCGGCATACATGTCGGCGGGGTTGAAGCCGGTGATCATGGGGTCGATGCGGGCCTGCTCCTCCTTGCTCAGCGACTTGTAGGCCATCGCGATCCAGGCGTCGGTGAAGGAGTAGTAGTAGAGCGGCGCGTCGGTCTGCAGGTAGTAGGTGGGCGCGAAGTCGCCGGTGTTCTCGTGCGCCCACATCTGCTGCAGCGGGATGCCGAAGAGCGCCACCCGGCCGACCCGGCTCCCCATGATCTTGAGGAACTCCCGGATGTCGGTGCCTTCCTGGATGTAGTTGGTCAGGTGGAAGTGCGCGTCGTGCATCTCGTACGCCAGCGCCGGGGCGGGCTGGCTCTGCGCCGTCGCCGGGGCGGCGCCGAGCAGCGCGCCGGCGAGGATGGCGCCGGCGGCGAGGCGGCGCAGCCGCGAGGACGTCAGGTGCATGGGCGAACCTCCTTGTCCGGCGTTCGATCTCAGAACAGGATGTCGGTGGCGAGCGACAGGGTGGTGCCCGTCTGGCCCGCCGTGTAGTACCCGAAGTTGGACCCGGTCGGCGACTTCTCCACGTGGACGACGTGCAGGTTCAGGCGCCACAGGTACGAATGAAACGGGAACAGGCTGGCGCCGCCCGCGACCTCCCACGGGAACCGCTTGAAGTCATCCGAGACGTACCCGCCGGCGACGTAGATCCCGAGGGTCTTCGGAACGAACATGTGCATGGCCTCGACTTGGAAGCCCTGGTCCTCGACCTTGCTCAACGGCAGCGGGCTCGTGGCATCGAAGTTCGACAGCTTTCGGTAGTAGGCCTCACCCATCAGGGAAAAACCGTGGTACTTGACCCCGGCGGAGACCGCGACCTCGGTGTAGTTGAGATTCTTCACCGTCACGGTGTCCGCAAGCGCGCCCTCCTCGAACGCATACACGCCGTCCGAGAGCCGCAGCTGCGTCTCTTTGTTCGGCTGCCCGACCGGCGCGCCGCGGCCTTCCTTCGCGGTGCACGCCGACACGCCGAAGCGGGTCGCGAGCTGCTGGTGGTCCTCGAGATCGGGCACGCCGCCGCGCGCACCGAACTCGCCGGTGGTCGGCATCCAGGTCAGGCTGGTGCTGTAGGCGAAGTCGCGCGAGTCGTCGGCGGCAGTGACGCCGAGCTGGCTCAGGTTCGTGTTCACGGAGGCGATGTAGCTCAAGCGTGAGATCGGTTCGCCGCGGATGAAGAACCCCGAGGAGAAGCCGGCGCGGAAGAACTCCTCGCCCATCTGCCGGTCGGTCGCGGCCCAGTACGGCCACGAGCCTTCCATCGAGCGGGCGGTGAGGTTCGGCGCGATGCCGCCGCCGAAGGTCAGCGCCTTGTTGACGGTGTAGAAGAGGTTGCCGAACACGAGCGTCTGTTGCGTCGTGGGCAGCGACCAAATCGTCATCGTATACCGCATCTGGGGCACATACAGGAATCCGGAAACCCACACCATGCTGCGGTGCCAGTTGATGTCGTTGCGCGCCTTGACGGTGCGCTTCCTCCCGAGATGATCGGTGAAGGTCTGGTCACCGGGCATCTGGTTGAGGTAGCGAAGCAGGCCGTAGCCGCTGATGTTCAGGCTGCCCCGCTTCGTCTTGATGATGTTGAAGCCCTTCCCCGGCGTGAACTCCCCGGCGATGCTGGTGGGGTAGCTCTCGAGCCGGGAGGACCCTGTGGTGTCCTCGGGCACGACCGATGCTTCGTCCTGCGCTCGCGCCGCCAGGGGCAGGGCCGCCAGTCCGAGAATGAGGGTCAGGGTCGCGAGGAGGACGGTGCGGGCGGCGGAACTGCGCTGGGAAAGCATCAGACTCCCTCCCTGGTAGACGGACGGCGACCGACCCGCCAGCCGCGGCACGCCGCAGTTACCGTTCGGCGCGGCCTGCCGACAGTGGTGCATTCTTTGCGAACATCCAGGCCGGGCGGACTTTATCCGCCTTTCCCGGCTCGGGCAACCGCGGATTCGAACGGCACCGACCGGCGGGAGCCCCTGAGCGCTGCGCTCGCCGAGCGCTAGGTCGGCCTAACCTCATGTACCGTAGGTAGTTATGGGGTGGAAAGAGAAACCCGGCCGCCGGCGCTAGCGGCCTGGCCCGTGCCGCCCCGGGGCCTCAGCTCCCTTCCCCCGAGCGGGCCGCTACTCGCCACCGCCGAGACGCGCGAAGGGGGGGGTAAAGAGCATGACGCCGAACTCTACGCCCGCGCCCTTCGTGCCGTTGAATTCGTCGTCATAGGTGAGCGCGAATACGGCGTACTGGCTCGGTTCCCAACGCAACCCGATCCGGTATTCGGGAATGGCCTCCGACGCACCCTCCGCACCATAGACCTCCCCAGCAATCGCCAGCTTCGGGTTGAAGGGGTACCAAGCCAGACGCGTTGCGTATGTAAACGCACCAACCGGCTCTTCTCCTCCCTCCCCGAGAGTCAGGCTCGCACCCGGCATGATGTCCCAGGACAGTCGGTTGTCGAAGAACGGCAGGGTCAGCGGGGCGTTTATCCAGTAGCTCCTGAATGCGTCCTCGAGCTTGACACTATTGTTCACATAGCCCGGCTCCAGCCCCGTGCCGCCCTTGACCGCGATGCCGCCGGTCTTCGCCTCGTTCTCGTACAGCATCCACTTGGCGTAGTAAGATGTTGAGTAGCCGGTAGCGGCCGTCCGGTCAGCGGTCTCGGTGAAAAGATACGCGGCCGCGGTGAACTCCCACCTGGGAAAGAGCGAGAAGGTGGTCATCCACATGAGGTTTCTCTCGCCGGTGGTCAGGATGATGGTCGCGACGCCATGGGGCTTGGACAGGTAATTGTCGGAATTGAACTGCTGCGCCAGCGCGGGGTCCGCGGTCAGGGCGAACAGCAAGAGCACAGTGGCGCCGATGAGCTTCGTGTGGGCGGATCTCATGGGTTCCCCTTTCTGAGAGACTGTCCGTTCTTCCTTGCAGTTGGCCACGTCTCCGGTCAGCCGATCGTCCTCCGAATACGCACCTGGAGTGTCTGAGCGCGGCTGCCCAGTCCCTGGCCCGACGGGTCCACCGCTCCGAAACCCGCGGAATCGCCAGGTACCGCACCTTGCGAACGGGGTTTCGCCCGGTCTTCCTCACACCCGGTTGTGGTATCCGGCTCGTCTGCCCCTTCCGTTCATCTCCCGGGAGCGCCGCATGAGCGAAAGACCGGTCGAGTAGCTGTACGAGCGGATCCGCAGCGCCTCCACGGAGCTGCCCGCCGAGGTGGAAAGCGCCCCTCAGAAGTTGACCTGGAAGCTCGAGTAAAAGGTGTCCCCCGTGCCGCCGACGACGGTGGGCAGGCTCAGGCCGCCGACGGGGCTGCGGTCGGTGTGCAGGTACTCGGCATTCCACCGGACGACGTAGTTGTGCCAAGGGAACCAGTTCAGGCCGAGGCGCAGGTCCCAGGGGTCCCCGTATTCCCCGTAGACCTTCGAGAAGCCGCCGTAACCCTGGAGCGTTCCGGGCAGGACCATGCCCGAGGTCTGGAGCTGGAGACCGTTGTCCGTGAGTTCCTCGAAGGGCAGCGCCTCGGTCCCCCCGCCGCGCAGGTCCTTCACCCACCGCCAGTAGAACTCGCCGTCGAGCGAGAAGCCGCGGTACTTGACGCCGACGTCGGTGGAGAACATCTGATAGGTGGCGTTCTCGATCTGGATGCCGGGCCCGAACAGGCCGGGCTTGAAGATCGCGTTGCCGTCCGAGAGCCGGATCGTCACGTTCTCGAACGCGTCCGAGTTGGGCTGCCCCTGGCGGTCCTCGTCGCTGCGGGTGAAGTGGGCGGCGAACCGGGTCGCCGCCTGTTCGTGCCGGTCGAAATCCCCGAATCCGCCGGCGGTTCCGAACTCGCCGGTCGTCGGCAGCCAGATCAGCGCTGTCGACAGTGTGTTCAGCTTGTCGTCGAGCTGCCCGGCGTCGACCCCGAGCTGGCTCAGGTTGTTGCCGAGCATGAGGCGGTAGCTGAGGCGGTCGACGACCTTGCCCTTGGCCCAGATGCCCATCGTGTAGGAGGGCCGGAAGAACTCGTCGGCCATCAGGCGGTTGTCCGCCGTCAGCCAGAACGGGAAGTTCCCCTCGGTGGCCCGCACCCCCGGCAGCGCGTCGATGCCGCCGCCCACGGTCACGTGCGGGTCGAAGGCGTAGTTGAGGTTGCCGCCCACCACCACCTGAGCGCCCAAGCCCTGGCTGGTGTTGGAGGTCCAGACGTAGGCGAGATAGCGGAACTTCCGGTCCATTAGCCAGCCCTGGAAGTTGATGGTCATCTTCTGGAGCTGGATTTCCTGCCGCCGGTCCAGCGTGCTCGTCTGCCCGAACGAGTCCGTGTAGGTCTCGTCGAGCCCCAGTTGGTTGAGGTAACGGACGTAGGTGAAGATGCGGATCCTCAGCTCGCCCTGGTCGCTGTCGGTGACCTTGAACCCCGAGTTCGGCTTGTAGCTGCCCAGCGTCTCTTCGGCCTGGTCGCCGCCCCCTTGCGCGAGGGCGACGGTCGCCGCGAAGAGCAAGGGTATCAATCCGGCCGCCACCGCGAGACGCGGCCCTGTTCCACTCATGGTTTCGCCTCCCCCGGGCTCCCCGGCGCACGGCCCACCGGGACACCCTAAGGAGCGCCCCGACCCCGGTCAAGCCGGATTCCACAGCTGCCCGCAGGCGGCTGCAGCCCCCGGGAGTGTAGACGCTCATCGCGAAGCGCGGGATCGCGCGCATCGCGCGCGCGTTGATGCGCGGCTTCGCGTGCCCTGGAAGAGCATTCCTCTTCCTGGCCGTGAGTGTCCTTGCAGCGGCGGAGTCCCGAGAGCTTCGCGAAGGCGGCGGGATCGAGGCCTCCGTGCTTCTCAAGGCTGTCCCTCGCCCGGGCCCTCATCCGGTCGAGGGTCCAGCCCGCCTTGGCCACGCCGATGACCGGCACGTCGAGGTTCCCGCGCTTCAGCCTCGCCTGGAGCGACGGGAAGATCTTCTTGTCGGCCAGGTCGCCCGTGGCGCCGAAGAAGACCAGTGCATCGGACTGGGACGGGTTCATCGCGATCTCCTCACTTTGCCGGCTTCTCGTGGTGCCCGCCGAACTGTAAGCGCATCGCCGAGAGCAGCTTGTTCTGGAAGTCCGCCTCGCCGCGCGACGCGAACCGCTCGTAGAGGGAGGCCGTGAGGACCTCGGCCGGCACCCCCTCGTCGACCGCCGCCAGGATGGTCCAGCGGCCCTCGCCCGAATCCGACACGCGTCCCGAGAAGTCCGTGAGTTCCGGCGACTGGAGGAGCGAGATGGCCGTCAGGTCGAGCAGCCACGAGGCGACGACGCTCCCGCGCCGCCAGACCTCGGCGATGTCGGGTAGGTTCAGCTCGTACTGGTAGTGCTCGGGGTTGCGGAGCGGGGTCGTCTCT
>CAYLSO010000153.1:0-4282 GCA_964386525.1 uncultured bacterium | reverse complement strand
CGAAGAGCACCTCGCGGACGCGCCGGAAGAGGACTTCGGACGTCCACTCGGCCGAGCCCTCCTGGGTGAGCCGGCCGCCGCGCGCCTCATTGCGAACGCGCCCGTAGCCGTTGTCCACGGTGTTGCGGCCGGAGGCGGCCTGCTCCAGCCAGCGCCGGCTCGCGCCGCCCGCCAGCGTCCAGGCGCGCGACGGCGCCGCCGTCCACGACAGACGTCCCGTGCGCGCCGTCTGCGCCGAGTTCCAGACCCCGTCGGCGCGCGTGAAGTCCCGACGGAACCCGAAACCCGCGCCCCAGGTCGCGCCACGCGCGGCGCCATCCACCGAGGCGTCCCACGAACGGTAGCGGACCGCCGCGGAGTCCGGTGTCGCCGGGGGCACGCGCTCCTCGTGATCGAGCACGAAGGCCGGGGTGAGATAGGGCTTGGCCGCCCAGCGCGCATCGTAGAGCAGCTTGTCGCGGTAGCCCTCCGCCGTCAGCCCCGACGCCCCCGGGCTGACGTCGGCCCGCGCCTCCACGCGGTCGATCCGCAGCCGCTGCGCCAGCCCCCCGGCCGTGCGCAGCGTCCCGCGCCAGCGGTCGGAGACGAACCCGCCGTCGGCCGACAGGTGCGCCCGCTCGCCCCCCGCCTCCAGCCAGGGACGCGGCCGGTAACGCAGAGTTCCGAACCGCACGTCGCGGCCGTCGAGCGGCTCGCCGGTGGCGGCCGCCCAGTCCTCCTGGAAGAAGGCACTGTCCAGCCGGGCCGGGGAGAAGAAGCGCGAGCCCACCCGCTGGGCGCTGCCCTCGATCGCCAGCGCCCCCAGGTCCCGCCCGCCGGGCGCCAGACGGGGTTCGAAGAGCACGTGCAGCCGCCCGGCGCCGTCGCCGTTGTCCCCGTCGTCGAGCCCTGACTCGCGGTTCAGGTCGCGCGCGCTGGCCGCGCCTTCGGCCTCGGCGCGCAGCGCCGTGCCGATTTGCCAGCGCACGCCCCCGCCGACCAGAGAAGTCAGCGAGGGCAGCGGGATCCGGCGCCCCGGCGCGTACGCCCCGGCGCCTTCGCCGACGTAGACGAACAGCGGCAGCCCGGCCACCGAGGTCGATTCCGCGTACGCGCCGGCCCCCGGCCCGACCGCGGCGAACTGGACGCGCAACGCGCCCGAGTCAGGCCCGGCGTACGCGAAGTAGCGCGCCCCGCCGGGGCCTTCCACCTCGTCGTAGTCCCCCGGGCCCGGGAACACTCCCTCGGCCAGGGCGGCCCCGGCGCTGTCTCCGGCGGCCGCGAGCGCGGCGTAGTCCTGATCCGAGTAGATGCGGTCGAGCGGGTGCCCGGCGTCGTCGCCTTCCCGGTAGGCGTGGCCGAACACCATCAGTCCCCCGCGCCGGGCCTCGCCCGCCGCCTCGGCGGCGCGGCGTCGGTAAGGCGAGCCGGAGAGCTGGTAGTCCACCGCGATCCGCGAGCCGATCGAGATCGGCCGGCGCGAGGTGAAGGTCAGCCGGCCGCGCGGGTAGTCGACGGCGTAGTCGGCCGCCTCGCCGCGCGCCAGGCGTTCGCCGTCCAGCCAAACGACCTCGCTGCCCGCCACCACCGGCACATTCACCGCGCCGCTCTCGTCCGCCAGCAGGTACGGGCCCTGGCGGCCCTCCTGCCCGTAGAAATCGAGCGAGCGGTAGCGGCCCTTCTGGATCGCCACCGCCCCTTGCGCCGTGCCCGCCGCCCCGGAGACGCGCGCCCGCGCGCCGGTCAGCTCGCGCTGGATCGCGCCGAACGAGCCCGCCGCGTGGACCAGCGTGTAGTCGCCGAGTGTGGCCAGTCCGAGCGGCGAGCGCACCTCCACCAGCAGCTTGTCGAGCTCCGACAGCTCGAGCGTCCCTCCGGCCGCCGTGAGGCTGCTGCTGCGGTCGGAGAGCAACGCCACCAGCTCGGTGCGCTCGCCCAGCCGCCCGGTGGCAGACAGGTCGAAGGTCTGGCGCAGTTGCGCGTCGCGGTTCTGACCGAACTCGAGCGACACCGATTTGTTGCCGCTCAGACGCAACTGTGGGCCGCCGGCGGTCGCGTCCGCGCCGGGTGCCGCCGTGTTCCCCCGCCCGTCGGCCAGCCACAGGCCGGCGAGCGAGTCCGGAGCCACGCCGCCGACCGCTCCTGCGGCCACACGCGTCGCAGCCGTGGCCCCGGGGCCGGCGGTCCGCCAGGCCGGGGCCAGCCCGTAGATCGGCGAGAGCGCCAGCGGCAGGACCCGGTAGCGCAAGACCAGGGTCTCGGCCGGCGCGAACGACGCGAGCACCCGGATCTCCCCGAGGTCGCGGTCGAGCAGGTAGTCCCGGCCGCGCACCAGCGGCCGCGCGCCGATGCGCGCCGAGTCACCGTCCTGGGCCAGGAACGAGTGGGGCAGGCGATACGCCAGTTGCAGCGGCAGCAGCGCGACGCGCACTTCGCGCGCTCCGGGGGCCGAGAGCGCGGGCGCGGCGATCTCCCCGGGGCCGACAGCCGCCACAGCCGCGCCCGCCGCCCCGGAGCCGAGCAGAACAGCCAGCAGCGTGGCCGGCAGGCCGGCAGGGAGCCGGACGCCGCGCCCCGCTGCGGTGGGACAGCCGGCGTCGGGTATCCGCATCCTGTGCCGCGCCCGACTGCGGGGGGGATCAGCGCCGCGACGCGGCGCTACGGTCGTCGAGACGGAAGACCTGGATGCGATGGTTGTCGGTATCGGCCACATAGAGCCGGCCCAGACGGTCGGTGGCGAGAGCGCTCGGGTGATCGATCTGTCCCGGCCGCGAGCCGCCCGCCTCCAGACGCGCCAGCACGCGGCCTTCCGCCGACATCACGGTGATGCGCGACGAGTCTCGCTCGGCGATCGCCAGACGGCCGCCGGCCAGCCAGCACACCGCCACGCGGCCGTCCGGCTCCTCGCCGGCCAGCGGCCAGGCGCGCAGGAAGCTGCCGAAGTTGTCGAGGGCCTGCACGCGGGCGTTGCCGCCGTCGGCGACCAGGAGGGTGCCCCGCCCGCTCACCGTCACGCCCGTGGGGTGGCGGAAGCGCCCCGGCTGCGAACCGAAGCCGCCCAGGATGCTGACGCCGCCGCCGAGCGGATTGATGGCGAGGAGCCGGTCGCCCGCCGTATCCGCCACGTAGAGATAGCCGCCCGGTTCCCCTCCGAGGCCGCCGGGAATGACGCGCCCGAAGAGGCCCTGGGCCTCGCCGCTCTTGAAGTCGACGACGGTGCCGATGAGGCGCCCCTCCAGGTCGTACTTCATCACGCGGGCGTTCTCTCCATCCAGGACCCAGAGGCTCAGGCTGCGGTTGATGACGAGATCGCGCGGCTTGTCGAAGCGCCCCGCGTCGAACCCGAAGCCCCCGCTCTCGCCAAGGAAGACCCCTGCCTGATCGAAGCGCAGGATGCGGTCGTTGCCGGTGTCGGCGACGAAGAGCCGGCCGAGGTCGTCCACGGCCACGCCCTCAGGGTAGGCCATCTGGCCGGGACCGGCCCCGTAGCCGCCGACCACGCCGTCGAGCTCGAGACGCATCGGCAGCGCCGCCCCGAAGAGCAGATCGTCGGCGTCGGGGGCCGCGCCGGCGGGCGGAGCGGTGCGCGGCCCGGCGGGTGCCGCAGCGCAGGCGAGACCGAGGATCAGGGAGATGGCGGCGGCCGCCATCGGCCGCGCCCGGCGGCCGGCCCGGCGCAGGTCGGGCCGCGCCGCCGCGCTCAGAAGCGGCGCACCCACGCGAGGCGGTGCTCGATGCCGAGGCTTCCCGAGGGCTGCACCGTCCACTCGAGGCCGCCGAGCGCCAGCCCGTCGCCGCCGAGCGCCGCGGCCTGGCCGCCCGCGTGCCTCTTGGCCATCGCCGCCGCCGTGATCGCCGAGGCGACGCGGTTCACCACCATGCCCGCCGCCGCGAAGCGCGCCCGTTGGAACGCGCTCTCGCTGTCGCGGCGCTCCTGGCGGTAAGCGCCCCAGGACTCGTCGCTCTCCCACGACCACGCTTCGTCACCCGTGAGGGAATTCGCCTCGATGTAGCTATTGTAGTTCTCGAAGTCGCCGTAGTAGAGGGCGGCGGCGTCGCGATAGACCACGAGGCGGTTGTACTCGTCGCTGGAGCGATAGTCGCTGACGCGCCTGCGGTAGCTGTCGTCGCGCGCCGTCAAGTCGATGCCGGCGAAGAGCTCGGCCGTATCCTCGGACGCGCCCCGGCGCAGATGCCCCTGCCCGATCGAGACGAACAGCGTGGTGATCAGCGCCGCTTCCACCGCGCCGAAGGCCATCCCGAGGTCTCGGTGACCCTGGTAGACCTGGCCCCAGCCCGGCAC
>CAYLSO010000152.1:0-20501 GCA_964386525.1 uncultured bacterium | reverse complement strand
TCGTCGAGGTGCCCGCCCGAGGTCACGATCGCCTCGGTACCGGTCGTCGGGTCTACGCGCACGATCCGTCCCGTGCCGGAGACGCGATTCCCCAGATAGAGCATCGCGTCGGCCCCAACGGCGAGGAAGGGCGAGTTGGCTGCCAGCCCGCCCTGCTGGATCACCCGGGGTAGACCGCTGGGCAGATCCACTTCCACGACCGCACCCATGGTCAGGTCGGTCTCGTAAAGCGTCAGCCGGTTGCCGGCCAGGGCCATGCCGTCCGGGTTTCGGATCAGCGGCCCGGAGGCGACGAGCGACAGGCTTCCGCTGGAGACCCGATACCTGACGATGCCGGGGCTGCAGACGGTGGAGACCAGGATGGAATCCGGGCTCTCGACGAGGATGCCGACCGGACAGGGCAGCAGGGCCCCCACCGCGGCCAGCGGCGTGGCCGTACCCGTCGTCCGATCGACGTGGATGACGCCGTCGTAGAGGTCCACGACCACGAATCCGGACGGGAGCGGACCGGCGGCTTCGGCCGGGCCGGCCGCGAGCAGGAGGCCGAGGAGACAGCACAGGAAGCCCGGTAAGCGGGTGGCGACGCGGGGGGATCGTCTGGAAGACATGGCGCGCCTCGTGAGTGGCGGCGGTCTGCCGGGTCTCGCGGGGCCGCGGACTTGGCTGGACTCGGGCCGCGACCTCGCGCGGCGAAGGGGACCGGCCGGATCGGGTGCTTTCGGCGTCCGCGGCCGGTGACGACCGGGAGTCTAGCGCAATCGCGGGCGAAGGCGGTATGACGAGGACCATAGAGACGACGCCGGGCGCCCCTGCCGGCACCCCGGAATCACTCCCGGGGGCGCAGAACCCCCCGGAAGACCGGCGCGTACCGCTCGACCATGGCCGCGTAGCTGAACCGCTCGCGGGCGCGCTCGGCGATCGCCGGCGGGTCGAAGGCTGCGTACCGGCCCACCAGGTCGAGGACGGCTTCGGTGAGCGCGGCGGCGTCCCCGCGCTTGCAGAGCACCCCGTCCTCGGGACCGACGAGCGACTCGATGCCCGTCTCCCGCGTGCCCACGACCGGGCGGCCCACCGAGAGCGCCTCGCAGACCGCCAGCGGGCAATTCTCCCCGTGGCTCGGCAGCACCAGGAAGTGGGAATCGCGCAGCAGATCGGCGACGCGCGGCCGCGCCAGCGTGCCGTGCCAGGTCACGCGGTGCCGCGTGTCTCCCTGGCTCAAGTGCTCGCGCAGCGTGTTCTCCTCGGGTCCGTTGCCGACGATGTGCCAGTGGATCTCCGCGGCGCGCGAGCCGGCCAGGCGGGTGGCCGCCAGCGCCAGCTCGCCGACACCCTTCTCGCGCACCAGCCGGCCGACGAACACCGCGTGGTACACGGGCTCGCCGCCCGGGGCGCGCTTCGCCTCGGGCAGCGGCGCGTAGGAGAACTCCGGGGGCACGGCGTTGGGGATGACGGGGATGTCGCGCGCGGGGCCGGCGGTGGACCCGCCGTCGCCGCCCCGCTCGAGGCCCGCCTCGAGCATCTGCCGGCGCAGGTTGGGACTGACGGCGACGAGAGCGGCGGCATCGCGCGCCGCCGAGCGCGTGAGCGCCTCGAGAGCCGGCGGCGCGAGCAACAGCGAGAACGGCCCCATGTGCTCGGTGACGACCACCGGCGCCACGCCCGCGCCCAGCGCCGCCCACCCCGCCGGCGTCGAGCACTGCGCATGGATCAGGTCGGGCGTGCCGTGGCGCTTGCGGTAGTGCTTGAGCCCGGCCCGCAGCCACGCGCCGAAGCGCAGGGTTCGCCGCTCGGCGCGGCCGAGCGAGGTGTGGAAGCCGCGCACGCGGACCACCGGGATGTCGTCGAGGCGCTCCTCGCTGACGCGCGGGATCAAGAGTCCCGGGCGGCCGCGCCACTGGGGCGGGAACACGAGGTCCGCGTAGACCACTCCGACCTTCGCCCCGGCGGCCGCGAAGGCCCGCGCGTAGTCGAGGAAGAAGATCCCGGCGATGGGATCCTCCGGCGACGGCCACCACGCGGGCGCCAGGACGACGTGCAGCCCGGCGAGCGGGCCGTGGGGCGGCCCGTCGCCGAAGCCGGCTTCCGGCGCCCCGCTCACGCCCCTACCCCTCGACCACGATGCGGCTCAGGTCGAAGCCGCGCGCGAAGAGGGCGCGCACCTGGTTCAACAGCCCCAGGCGGCGCAGCCGCCCCGACGGATCCTGGGGATCGTTGATCAGCACGTCGGTGAAGAAGGCGTCGATGGCGCCGCGCAGCTCGAGCAGCCCGTCGAGCACGCCGGCGTAGTCGTGCGCCTCGTAGAGCGGCAGCGCCCGCCGCTCGGCCTCGGCCAGCGCCTCGGCCAGCGCCCGCTCCGCCGCGTGGCCCCAGGCCGCCCCGCCCGGCGCCGCCGCCGCGCTCGCCGGCGCGTCGGTCTCGGCGCGCAGGATGTTGGCGACCCGCTTGTAGCCGATGACCAGCACCGTGAACGACTCCTCGGCCCGGTGGGCGCGCAGCGCGGCGGCCCGCTGGCGGGCGTCGAGCGGATCGGCCCAGCCGAGCTGCGACTCGATCACGGTGGCCACCTCGTCGTAGGCGAAGCCCTGCTCGGCGAGCGCGACGTCCACGCGGCCCTTCCAGAACTCGTCGAGCCGGGCGGGCAGCGCCGCTGCGGACGCCCCCTCGCCGAGCGCGCGCAGCGCCCGGCGCGTGGCCGCACCGAGATCGAGATGGCGCTCCTGCTCGAGCAGGACGCGCACCACGCCGTTCGCGGCGCGCCGCACGCCGTAGGGATCCTCGGAGCCCGAGGGCACCTTGCCGCCGGCGAAGTAGCCGGCCACCGAGTCGAGGCGGTCGGCCGCCGCCAGCACCGCGCCGGCCGGCGTGCCCGGCAGCGCGTCGCCCGCGAACTTCGGCCGCAGGTGCTCGCGGATCGCCGCCACCACCTCCGGCGGCTCGCCGTGGCGCTCGGCGTAGTACGAGCCCATCAGGCCCTCGAGGCTCGCGTACTCCTTGCCCGAGCCGATCATCTCGCCCAGCAGATCGGTCTTCATGAGCAGCGCGGCGCGCCGCGCGTGCGGCTCGGCGGCGGGCGCCCACTGTCCGGCGATCCACGCCGCGAGGCCCTCGACGCGCCGGGCCTTGTCGAGCATGGTGCCCTGGCCCTCGAGCCAGACGATGCCCCGCAGCTCCTCGATGCGGTCGCCCGGGGCGTGCTTGAGGTCGGTCTCCCAGTAGTAGCGCGCGTCGTCGAGCCGGGCGCGCAGCACGCGCTCGTTGCCGCGCACGATGCCGGCCACGTTGCGCTCGTTGCCGTTCATGACGACGACGAACATGGGCGCCAGCCGCCCGCCCGAGTCCTCGACGGCGAAGTAGCGCTGGTGCTCGCGCATGGCCGTGACCACGACCTCGCGCGGCAGGTCGAGATACGCCTCGGAGAAGCGTCCCAGCCCCGCCGCCGGCTTCTCGACGTAGAAGTTGTTCAGGTCGGCCAGCTCGGCGTCCTCCACCAGCCGCCCGCCGGCCGCCTGCGCCGCCTGGCGCGCGGCCGCCAGCAGCAGCTCGTGGCGCCGCCGGTGGTCGGCGACGACCGCGGCGCGCTCGAGTACCGCGAGATAGCGCGCCGGCCGCCCGATGCGCACCGGCTGGGGCGCCTGGAAGCGGTGCCCGCGGGAGAGAGCCCCCGCCGCCACGCCGCCCACCGCCACCGGCACGACTTCGCCGCCGAGCAGCGCGACGATCCAGCGCACCGGGCGCGCGAAGCGGAAGCCGGGTGCCACCTGCGACCAGCGCATGGTCTTGGGGAAGGGCAGCCCCGCCACGCGCCGCTCGATCAGCCCCGGCAGCACCTCGATCGCCGCCTTGCCGACGTGGCGCACGCGCGCCATCACGTACTCGCCCTTCTCGTTGGTCACGCGCCGGACGGCGTCGAGCTCGACGCCCTTGCCGCGCGCGAAGCCCAGGAGCGCCTTGGTCGGCTGGCCCTGCTCGTCGTACGCCGCCTTCACCGACGGGCCGAGCGCGTCCTCCTCGGCGTCGCTCTGGCGCAGGCTCAATCCGCGCACCAGCACCGCCAGCCGCCGCGGGGCGGCGTAGCTCTCGAGCTTGCGGAAGCGCAGGCGCAGATCGCCCAGGTCGGCGGCCAGGGCGCGCTCGAGGGCTTCGAGCGCCGGCATCGCGTAGGTGGCGGGCAGCTCCTCGACGCCGATCTCGAGGAGGAAGTCGGCCCGGGCCGGGCGTGCAGTCCGCGGGTCGGGGCTCATCGCGCGCTCCCTTCGGCCGGGGTCTCACCGGCGGCGCCGGTCGCCGCCGCGGCCGCCCCCCGCAGCCACGGATACCCCTGCTCCTCGCGGCTCGCCGCGTAGACCCGCGCCGCCAGCCGCGCCAGCCGCCGCACGCGCGCGATCACGCCGACGCGCTCGCTCACCGAGATGGCGCCGCGCGCCTCGAGCAGGTTGAACAGGTGCGAGCACTTCACCACCGCGTCGTAGCCCGGGAAGACGAGCCCGGCCTTGAGCAGCCGCTCCGCCTCCCCCTCCCACTGCCCGAACTGCTGGCGCAGGGCCTCGACGTTCGCCTCCTCGGCGTTGTAGCGGCAGAACTCCTTCTCGTTCTGCAGCCACAGGTCGGACCAGGTCAGATCGCCGGCGTAGCGCAGGTCCTGCACGCGGTCGACGCCCTGCAGCATCATCGCGATGCGGTCGAGCCCGTAGGTGATCTCGGCCGAGATGGGGTCGAGGTCGATGCCGCCCACCTGCTGGAAGTAGGTGAACTGCGTGATCTCCATGCCGTCCATCCACACCTGCCAGCCGAGGCCCCAGGCGCCGAGCGTGGGCGACTCCCAGTCGTCGTCCACCAGGCGCAGGTCGTGCTCCTCGAGCCGCACGCCGACCGCGGCGAGGCTCGCGAAGTAGAGGTCGAGCACGTCGTCGGGGGACGGCTTGAGGATCACCTGGTACTGGTAGAACTGCTGGAAGCGCATCGGATTCTCGCCGGCCCGGCCGTCCTTGGGGCGGCGCGACGGCTCGACGTAGGCGCAATTCCACGGCTCGGGGCCGATGGAGCGCAGGAAGGTGGCGGGATTGAAGGTCCCGGCGCCCACCTCGCTCGGATAGGGCTGGGCGATGACGCAGCCGCGCTCGGCCCAGAAGCGCTCGAGGCCGAGGACCATGTCCTGGAAGGTGGCGGCGGGCGGGACGGCGGCGGCGCGGCGGCCGCGGGTCGGGGCGGCGGGGCTCATCGCGCCTTCCCCCCGCGCGCGGCCTCGAGGCCGCGCAGCAGCTCGAGCGAGCGGAAGCCCGAGAAGCGCTGGAAGTGGGTCTGCAAGTAGACCTCCATCAGTTTGAGCAATTCCCCCGCGCGCGCGGCGGGCGGGGGCGGCGGCCCGCCGAGGTCGGCGACGGCCAGCCGGCGCAGGTCGGCGAGCGCCTCGGCCGACAGCGTGATCCCCATCGCTTCCTGTGCCGCGCAGCGGGCGCAGACGCGGCCGCCGCGGGCCGGGGCGAAGTGGCGCGAGGCCCCGGGGTCCCCGCCGCAGCCGGCGCAGACGTCCAGGGCCGGACGGTAACCCAGAAGGCCCGCCGCCTGCACCTGGAAGGCGATGGTCACCGCCGGCAGCGCCGCCGCCGGACAGCGGGCGATCTGGCCGAGGCTGGCGGTCAGCAGATCGTAGAACGCGCCCTCCTCCTCCTCGCCCCACACCAGCCGGTCCACGAACTCCACCGCCGCCTGGGCGTGCGCCAGGCGCTCGAGGTCGGCGCCCCCGGCCGCGTACGACTCGATCGGGTCGGCCGCGGACAGCAGTTGCAGCTCGCGGCCCTCCTTGAAGTAGACGACCAGGGAGACGCGGGTCAGGGGTTCGAGAGCGCCGGCGAAGCGGCTCTTCGGCTGGCGGGCGCCCTTGGCCACGGCGCGCACCAGGCCCCGCTCGCGCGAGTAGAACACGACGATGCGGCTCGTGTCGCCGAGGGCGTGCAGCTTGAGGACGACGGCTTCCAGCCGGACGAGAGCCATGCGGGGCAGTGTAACCGATGCGGGGGAGGGTCGGAGACGGGTGGACCGCGGCGGCGCCTAGGCCCCCCCGCCGCCCGGCGTCTCGCTGTCCGGCGGCCGCACCACCCCGCCGGAGACGATCATCTGGATCCCCTGCTCCACCGTGAGGTCCACGGGCACGATGCGCTCGCGGGAGATCAGGTGATAGAAGCCGGTGGTCGGGTTGGGCGTGCTGGGCACGAAGACGCTCACGAGCTCGGCGCCGACCTTCTCGGAGAGCGCCTGCGGCGGCTTGGCGGTGACGAAGCCGATCGCCCAGGTGCCCGGATGCGGCCACTGCACCAGCACCACCTGGTGGAAGACGGTGCGCTTGCCGGAGAGCAGTGCTTCGCCGAGCTGCTTGGCCGGGTTGTAGATGACGCGGAACAGCGGCAGGCGCGCCAGCGCCCGGTCCCACGCCTTCATCACGGTCACCCCGGCCAGCAGGTGCGCCAGCCAGCCGGTGACCAGCAGCACGACCAGCATGGCGATGAAACCGAATCCGGGGATGCGGTGGTAGTCGAACCAGGGCAGCCGCAGGTAATTCCCCAGCAGCCCGTCGATCCAGTAGAAGACCTTCACCAGCACCCACAGCGACAGCGCCGTCGGGCCGAGCACCAAAAGCCCGCTCAACAGGTAGACGCGCAGCCGCCGCCACAGGCTCGGCCGTCCGCCGTCGTCACCGTGGATGGTGCCGAAGACGTCCTCGGTGCCGCCCAGCCCCGCCTCTGTGTCGCTCCCGCTCATCCTTGCCTCCGCCCCGCGCGCTCGCTGCGCACGGCCACCTGCTCGATGCGCCGCCGGTCCGACGCCAGCACTTCCAGCCGGTAGCGCCCCACGACGACCGCCTCCCCCGGCGCGGGCACGCGCCCGGTCTTCTCGAGGATGAGCCCGGCCACCGTCTCGTAGTCGCCCTCGGGGAGTGCGACGCCCACCGACTCGCGCAGCTCCTCGAGGCGCATGCTGCCGGGCACCGCCACCGAGAAGGCGTCGAGGCGGCGCACCGTCTGCTCGGTCTCGTGCCGGTCGCGGATCTCGCCGACCAGCTCCTCCACCAGGTCCTCGTGCGTCACCAGCCCGGCGGTGCCGCCGTACTCGTCGAGCACGACCGCCAGATGCTGGCGCCGCGCCTGCATCTCGCGCAACAGCTCGGCGCAGTGCTTGCTCTCGGGCACCAGGTAGACCGGCCGCGCCATGCCGTCCACGGTCACGTCCAGGCTGGGGGCGCGAAACAGGTCCAGCCGGTAGACCACGCCCACGACGGAGTCGAGGTCCTCGCGGTAGACGGGCAAGCGCGCCAGGTGCCGCTCGCGCATCACGCGCCCGGCCTCGGCCAGCGTGGTGCCGAGCGGCACGGCGACCATCAGGGTGCGCGGCACCATCACGGTGGTCACCGGGGTCTCGGCGAAATCGAAGACGCGGCGCAGGATGCGCGCCTGCACCGGCGCCAGCCGCGCCAGCTCGTCGCTCTCGTCGAGCACCAGCTGTAGGTCCTGGCGCGTCACGCCCATACCCAGCGGGCCGCGCGACAGGCCCGCCTTGGCCAGCAGCGCGTGGGCGGTGCGGCTCACCGCCGCCACCCACGGCCGCAGCACCACGTAGGCGCCGGCCACCACGGGCAGGAGCCGCTTGCCGAGGCGGTCGGCGTTGGCGCGGGCCAGCGACTTGGGCAGGATCTCGCCCACCAGGAGCGTCAGCACGGCGACCACGACGACGGCGATCCACACGTCGGCCTCGCCCCAGCGGCGCGCCACCCACAGGGTGGCGAGCGAGGCGGCGAAGACCTGGGCGAGCGAGTTGCCCACCAGGATGGTGGCCAGCACGCGCGACGGGTCGGCGGCGAAGCGGGCGATGCGGCCGCCGCCCTCGCCGGAGCGCCCCGCCGCCGAGCCGAGGCGCAGGCGGTGCGCCCCGAGCACCACGGCTTCGGCGCCGCTGAACAGGGCGCCCACCAGCAGCGCCGCGCCGACCAGGGCGGGGATCACGCCGCCCGCTCCCCGGAGCCGCCCGGCGGTGGCGCGCCCGGGCGCCCGCGGCGCACACGCACGCTCCACACCCGCGTGCCCACCAGCGACTCGATGCCGAGCACGTCGCCGCCCGCCGCCACCGTCTCCTCGCCCTCGCTCGGCGGCTCCGGCCACAGGCGCCGCACCAGCGCTTCGACCGTCTCCGCGTCGGCCGACGGCAGCGCTGTGCCCAGCAGGCGGTTCACGTCGCTGACCCGCACGTCGCCGCGCACCAGGGCGCTGCCGTCGTCGAGCAGGCGCACCGCCGGCTCCTCTTCCTCCAGCTCGCCGCGGATGTCGCCCACCACTTCCTCGAGGATGTCCTCGA
Source organism: uncultured bacterium (assembly GCA_964386525.1). Lineage (GTDB taxonomy): Bacteria > Eisenbacteria > RBG-16-71-46 > RBG-16-71-46 > DASYSL01 > CAYLSO01. The sequence goes on along the minus strand of CAYLSO010000152.1, from coordinate 12,158 downwards.
TGGTGACGATGCCGAGCGCCTCGCGGCCCTCCGTCCCCACCACCACCAGGCGCACGCGCTCGCGCTGCATCTGGCGCAGGAGGACCTCGACCGGCAGCGTGGCGGGCACGAAGAACGGCGGGCGGGCGACCTCGCGCGCCGTCTTGTCCTCGCCTTCCCCGAGCCGGAACGGCAGCAGGTCGCGGGATTCGACGACGCCGACGATGCGGCCGAGCGCGCCGTCGTAGACCGGGATGCGCGAGTGGCGCGACAGGTTGGCCAGCTCGATCACCTCGGAGACGCGGGCTCCCGCCGGGGCGGCCGCCAGGTCGGCGCGCGGCGTCATGACGTCGGCGGCGGTGCGGATGCGCAGGCGGAAGGCGCCCGCGAACAGCCGCCCCTCGTCAGGGGTCAGCGAGCCGCGCCGCTCGCCCTCCTCGATCAGCGTCTTCAGGTCCTCGACGGCGGCGCTGCCGGCCGGCGGCCCGCGGAACAGCCGCGCCGTGCCGCGCGACAGCGCCTCGAGCACGCGCACGAACGGCCTGAGCAGCGAGCCGACCAGACGCAGCGCGGGGGCGAGCCGCAGGACGAAGCGCTCGCCGTGCTCGAGGGCGTAGGTCTTGGGCGCCAGCTCGCAGAAGACCAGCAGCACGAAGCTGGTGGCCAGCACCTGGATGGCCACCAGGCCGGCCAGGGTGAGGCGGTCGCCCGTCAGGCGGTGGAGCAGCAGCGCGGCGAGCGCGGTGGCGGCGACGTTGGCCAGGGTGTTGCCCAGCAGGATGCCGACCAGGACGCGGTGGGGCGTGTCGAGCACCTGGCGGAACAGGCCGCTGCCGGCGCCGTGCCGCGCCAGGCGGCGCAGGCGCAGCCGCGGCAGGCCGAACAGCGCCGCCTCGCCCGCCGAGAAGAAGGCGGAAAACACGAGGAAGACGCCGAGGAGGAGGACCAGGCTCAGGCTCGACACGGCCCCGCTCCCGCTACTCCATCGAGGGAGACCAGGCGAGGAGCAGCTGTGTCAGCGCCTGCTCGCGCTTCTTGCCGAGCCTCTGCAGGTGGGCGAGCTCGAGGCCCCGCATGCGGGTCCGCTCGCCCGCCCGCAGGTGGTCGTGGCCGCACAGGTGCAGGGCGCCGTGCACCAGGAGCCGGGCCAGCTCGCGCCCGGGGCTGACGCGGTAGCGCCGCGCCTGCACGAAGATGCGCGGCACCGAGATCACGACGTCGCCGGCCAGCCGGCGCCGGCCGCGGCCGTCGCTCTGGTCCTCGTAAGTGAACGAGAGCACGTCGGTGGCCTTGTCGAGCCCGCGGTAGCGGCGGTTCAACTCGCGCAGCGTGTCATCGCCGCCGAAGGCCAGGCCGACCTCGGCGCGGACCACGCCCTGCCGCGCCAGCACCTCGTGGCACAGCTCGGTGGCGGCCCGCTCGGCGGCGGCCCGGCCGGCGCGACCGAGCGACGCCGGCGCGATCGCGGCCCGGGCGCGGGGCGTCGCCTTGGCGCGGCGCGGCCCCGCCGTGGGCTTGGCCCGGCCCCGGGCCGGGGCCTTCCCCCGGCTAGCGCCGGAAGAGCGTCGAGCGGACACGGGAGAGGACGCGCTTGCCGCGCAGGTCGGGGTAGGCGACGCGCGTGTGGAAGCGCGCCGTCAGCACGGTGACGAACGATTCGCGGATCTTGGCCACGTCGGAGAGGTTGAGCCCCGATTCGTCGAGCTCGCCTTCGGCCAGCCGCAGGTTGACGATCTTGTTCACCAGCCCGCGCAGCCGCGCCGGCGTCGGCTCGCTGAGCGAGCGCGAGGCGCCCTCGACGGCGTCGGCGAGCATGATGATCGCGGTCTCGCGCGCCTGCGGCTTGGGGCCGGGGTAGCGGTAGGCGGCGTCGGGGGTGGTCGGATCCAGGTCCAGCGCCTTGGCGTAGAAGAACGCCACCATGGTGGTGCCGTGGTGCTGCGCGATGGATTCATTCACCGGCCGCGGCAGTTTCTCGCGCCGCGCGATCTCCTGCCCCTCGGCGACGTGCGACTTGATCACCAGCGCGCTCATCGAAGGCGCCAGCCCGGCGTGGCGCGACCGCCCCCCGCCCTCGTTCTCGGTGAAGTACTCCGGCTTGGTGATCTTGCCGATGTCGTGGTAGTAGGCGCCGACGCGGGCGAGCAGCGGGTTGGCGCCCACCGCCTCGGCGGCCATCTCCGCCAGGCTGCCGACGATCAGCGAGTGGTGGTAGGTCCCCGGCGCCTCCAGCATCAGCTTGCGCAGCAGCGGCCGGTTGAGGTCGGAGAGCTCGAGCAGCGTGATGTCGGACGGCACCTGGTAGAGCCGCTCGACGATGGGCAGCACGCCCATACCGACCACGCAGGAGGCCACCGCCCCCACCAGGCCGGCCACCAGGTCGCGCGCCACCACCTGCGCCGACATGAACTGGCCGAGGTCCACCGCCAGGATGGCGGCCAGCTGCGCCGCCACGATGTAGAGCATGGCGCGATAGAAGTGCCAGCGGTGGTGCAGGCCGACCAGCGAATACACCGCCACCACCGAGGCCACCGCCGCCACCGGCACGAACTCGGCGCGGAAACCGGCCACCGCCGACAGGGCCACCACGAGCACCATGCCGTAGTAGAGCGCCAGGCGCTTGTCGAAGAGCGTCGCCAGCACCAGCGGGCCGAGCACCGCCGGGGTCGTGAACTCGTTCATGCCGCGGACCCGCGTCAGCACCGAGGCCAGGCCGAAGGTCAGCACGGTGAGGCCGGCCACCAGCCCGAGCATGCGCGTGTCGTGGTAGACGCGCGGGTGCTCGTAGCGCAGGTACAGCGCCATGGCGGCGACGAAGAGCACGAGCAGCGCGATGCGCCCCACCGGCGACAGCGGCGCCGCCGCCGTGGTGGCCGGGAAGAGCAGCACGCCCGCGGCGACGACGGCGAGCGGGATGAGCCCGCGCACGACGCGCTCGGGGTACGGGTTCGGGGCGCCCGTGCGGGCGCCGTTGCGGCGGTTCTGGCCTCCGGTCAAGACGCCGGCTCCGCGCGCGGCGGCGCCTCGCCGCCATTGCCGGGCCGCAGCCCGTTGGCCGCCTGCGCTTCCGCCGCCGCCTCGCTCTCGCGCCGGTGGTACTCGTCGAAGGCCTTGAGGATGTCGCGCACCAGCCGGTGGCGCACCACGTCCTCGTTGCCGAAGTAGATGAACTTGATGTCGGCGACGTTCTCGAGGATGTGCTGGATGCGCACCAGCCCGGAGCTCTCGGGGTCGCGCAGGTCGATCTGCGTGATGTCGCCGGTGATGGCGGCCCGCGAGTTGGCGCCCAGGCGCGTCAGCAGCATCTTCATCTGCCGCACGCTGGTGTTCTGCGCCTCGTCGAGGATCACGAAGGCGTTGTGCAGGGTGCGCCCGCGCATGAAGGCCAGCGGCGCGATCTCGATGACCCCCAGCTCCATGAAGCGGCGGATCTTCTCGAAGGGCAGCAGGTCCTGCAACGCGTCGTACAGCGGCCGCAGGTAGGGATCCACCTTGTCCTGCATGTCGCCGGGCAGAAAGCCGAGCGATTCGCCCGCCTCGACCGCCGGGCGGGTGAGGATGATGCGCTCGACGCGCCGCGTGCGCAGCGACTGCAGGGCGGCGGCCACGGCCAGGTAGGTCTTGCCGGTGCCCGCCGGCCCGATGGCGAAGACGATGTCGTTGTGCTCGAGGGCGCGCAGGTAGACCGCCTGCTTCTGGCTGCGCGGCCGGATGGTCTTGCGGTCGAAGACGTAGCCCGGGCCCTCGTCGAAGCCGGCCCGCTCGGCGGCCGTCTCGCCGTCCTTGGCCGCGCCGGGCTCGACCGCCCCCAGGGCGACGCTGACGTCGGCGTCCTCGACCACCTTGCCGCGCTCGACCCGCCCGATGAGGTCACGCAGGGCGCCGGCGGCGCGCTCCACGGCTTCCTCTTCTCCGGATACGCTGAGGGTCGAGTCGCGCAGCGTGATCTGCACCGGGAATTCGCTCTCGATGCGCCGCAGGTTCTGGTCGCTCTGGCCCAGGAGGGACAGCGGGTCGATGTGATCGATCTCGATCTTGCGGACGTGGATGCGTCCCATGCTTCTCCGTGCCGGGCGGTTCACGCCCGGATCCTGCGGGTTCGGCGGCCCCCAAAGTGAAAGGCCCCCGGCGCGCTCGGGCACCGGAGACCGCGGGCTGGGAGGCGGCGGCCACCGCCTCGGCGATGCTGGGCCATGTCGGGGTCTGTGTCCATGGGCCGCCTCTTGCGGGGGCGGACGCGCCGACCTGCCCAAGCCCCCACCGCGGCGGGGAATCTAGCACGAAGCGTGCCGGAGGTCAACCTGGCATTGCACTCAAGACAATGATAAGAAACCACTTAGCGGTCTGTGGACCCCGCCCCTGGCGGGTCGCCACGGACGGTCGCCGGACGAGTTTCTTGCCGGGGTGGGCACCGGATTCACCGCCCGGCGCATCTCTATGGGCGCGCTCCGGAGATCCCGCCGCGGCCCGCCCTCTTCGACCTATCAGGAGATCGAATGAACCCTGCCCTGCCCGCCGCCCCCGCGCCGTTTCGCCTCTGCGGCATCGCCGGCAGCCTCCGGTCGGCCTCGTTCAACCGGGCCCTGCTGCGCGCCGCCCAGGAGACGGCTCCCGCCCACCTGACGATCGCCGTCTTCGACCTGGCCCCCCTGCCGTCCTACGACGCGGACCTCGAGGCCGCGGGCGCGCCCGAGGCGGTCGCCGCGCTCCAGCGGGCGATCCGTCGCGCCGACGCCCTGCTCATCGCCACCCCCGAGTACAACTACGGGATCCCCGGGGTGCTGAAGAACGCCCTCGACTGGGCCTCCCGGCCGCCCCGGGACTCCGCCCTCGCCGGCAAGCCGACGGCCATCATGGGCGCCTCGCCCGGGTTCGGCGGCACGGCCCGCGCTCAGGCGATGCTGCGCATGGTGCTGGCCGGTACGCACACGCCGGCCCTGCTCGGCCCGGAGGTCTACGTCGCCCACGCGAACGACAAGTTCGACGACGCCGGCCGGCTCACCGACGAGCCGACGCGCGAGCACCTGCGCAAGTTCCTGCTCGCCTTCGAGGAGTGGGCGCGGGGGCAGGGGAAGAGGTAGCGGCCGCGCCGCGCACGCGGCCGGCGCGGAGGGGCCACCAACCTCAGAACTGAATCGTCAGATGGGCGAAGCCTTTGTCGTGGAAGCCCACCGTCTGGTAGCCCTCGTCGTCGCCCTCGAGGCTCTCGATCAGCACCAGGTGCGCGCCGTTCCAGTGGAAGTCGAGTGCGACGACGGCGCGCGATTCGCGCCGCGTGCCGTGGGTGAAGACGTCCAACTCCGGCGGCCCCTCCTGCCGCACCCGCACCCAGTCGGCGGCCAGCCCGGCCTCGGCGTCGAGAAAAGGCCAGACACCCCATACGACGGTCGCCAGCCCGCTCAGGTGGCGGATCGCGAGGGAGTGCGCGCCGAGCGGCGTGTCGTGCGACTCGCTCGACCAGCGCGCCTGACCCTGGGCCCGCAGCACCCATCGCCCGCCCAATCGCTTGGCGCCCCACGGCCGCGCGTAGCCGTCGCGCAGTCGTCCGACGTCGTAGGCCGCGTATTCGCCGGGCGCTGACGTCTCGTCGAGGAAGTCCTTCCGGTCGCAGCCCTTGAGTCGGGCGCGCAGGCCAAGCGCCCAGCCGCGTCCGGCCTCGGCGAACAGGTCGGCCGCGGCGAGCCAGCCGGTCAGCTCCAGGCGGCTCGGCAGCGCCGAATCCGAGGGCGCCGGCGTCAGGTGCCGGGCGTATTCCGGCACCCACGCGGCGCGCAGGGCCGCGCCGTGGCGGCCGGCGCCGCGTCCGGCGCCACCTGGGCCCGCGCCGCCGGGACCCCTGCTGCCCGCGTCACGCCACAGCCCGGCGACTTCGATCTCGCGCGGGTTCGCCTCGTAGCGGCGCCGCTCCTTGTCCTCGATGTATTCGGTGCGGCCTTCCCAGAAGTTGTTGAGGGCGTCCTCGAAGCCGAGGTGTGCGCGCGCCCAGTGCGCCGAGTCTCCGTACCAGCCGGCGAAGAGCCCGGCGTCGTGCCGCTGCTTGTCGAACGACGGCCGGTAGGTGCCCCCGCCCCACCAGCCGGTCGGCGCCCGGTACCCGAGCAAGAACTCGTCGAACGCCACGGATTCGCCCAGCTCCTGCTGCTGGAGGTGGCGATAGCCTACGCCGACCCGCCGGCTCAGCCACCGCTGCAGCTTGGCGTCGAGGTCCACCTCCCAGGTCTCGGTCGTCGCGCAGCCCATGCCGACGCGCGCGCCCTGCTGGGCGGCGCGCCACTCCCAGTCCTCCCACGGCGAGAAGCCACGCAGCAGGTCGTCGAGGCCGTTCTCGTCGTCCCGCTCGTAGGCGGACACGCTCCAGTTCTCGTATTCCTCGATGGCAGAGCGGGCGGGCGGGGCGCAGAGAGCGCCGGCGGCGACGGCCAGGGTGGTCGCCAGGAAGGCGCCGCGCGCGGCTAGGCGGGCCCGGCCTGCAGGTATCGCGAGGGCAGCGCGCGTCCCAGGACCCCCCCGATGAAGCGACTGGCCTCGGCCACCTTGGCGAGCGAGACGCCCGTCTCCACACCCATGCCGTCGAGCATGAAGACGAGATCCTCGGTCGCCAGATTGCCGCTGGCGCCGGGCGCGAACGGGCAACCGCCCAGACCGCCCGAGGACGCGTCGAAGACCGACACGCCCATCATCAAGCCGGCGAGCACGTTGGCCAGCGCCGTGCCGCGCGTGTCGTGGAAGTGCAGCGCCAGGCGCTCGACCGGGAAGCGGTCGAGGACCAGCGCGACGACGCGCTCCACTGTCAGCGGCGTTGCCACGCCGATGGTGTCGCCGAGCGAGATCTCGTCGACGCCCATGTAGGCCAGCGCCATGACCACGTCACGCACCTTCTCGGGCTTGACCTCGCCGTCGTACGGGCAGCCGAAGCCGGTGGACACGTAGCCGCGCACCCACAACCCTTCCCGCCTGGCGCGCTCGACCACCGGCCGCTGGACCTCCAGCGACTCGGCCACCGTCATGTTGATGTTGGCCTTGTTGAATCCGTCGGAGGCGGCGGTGAAGACGGCGACGGAGCGCGCCCCGCAAGCCAGCGCCCGCTCGAGTCCCTTGAGGTTGGGGACCAGGGCGACGTAGCGCACGCCCTCGGCGGGCGCGAGGCGCGCGAAGACCTCGTCGCTATCGGCGAGCTGCGGCACGCGGTCGGGGCGCACGAAGGAGCCGGCCTCGAGCGTGGTCAAGCCGGCGGCGGCAAGCAGCTCCAGGTAGCGGACCTTGTCTTCGGTGGCGACCGGCGTGGCCTCGTTCTGCAGGCCGTCGCGCGGACCGACCTCGACGACGCGAACGCGCTTGGGGATGCGGCTGCGCTCGAGCTTCATGGGCGGGGCACTCTCCGGGACAGGGCCGCGCGGGCGCGGATCACCGCGATTCCTTCCTGGCTGGCAGTCTCTTCCCCCCGCGACCCAGCGGTTTCGCACCAGCGTTCCGTTTCTCCCCGGCCGCCGGTTCCGGCTCCGCCGGCAGGTCGTAGAGGAACTCCGGGGCCAGGTCGGCCCCGTTGGGCCATACCACGGTCTTGGCATCGGCGTCGAGCCGCACCCTGCGGAAGTACCGTGGATCCCGCACCGGCTCGAACACCAGGCCCTCGAGATAGGGCAGGAGATTCACGCGCCGGCGGGTCCCGTCGTTGAACAACAGCCGGAGAGAAAATGGCCCGCAGATCTCCATCTGCTTGACCGCCGGCAGGAAACTCCGGGGCTTTCTACTCAAGCGGCCGGATCCGCCGCAGAGGCTGGCTCTTTCGCGCACGATCCCAGTTCTCCTCCAGCGCCACCCGGTTTATCCCCGCCCACTCCCGCACCAGCGTGAGCACCCGCCTCGGTAGCCGGCCGCGCAAGAGCCGGCTGCCTGCGATGGCCACGGCGCCCCTGCTCCCACCATACAGGACATGGGAATGGGGCGGCTCGTGCTCATCGTAGTACATCTCGATGACCATCCCATAGAACTCTGCGCTGCGCGGCACGGACCGACTCCGTGCCGGGGCCGGATGATCTCGAGGGCCGGGACGGTGTTGCAGACGCGCGGGACGGATTTCGCTCGGCGTCTACTCTTCGACCTCCAGCAGCGCCGCACCGCCCTCGAGGAGCTTGCCGGCTTCGGCCGCCAGCCGGCGCACCACGCCGTCCTTGGGAGCGCGCAGCGTGTGCTCCATCTTCATCGCCTCGACGACGAGCAGCACCTGCCCGCGCGCCACGCGCTCGCCCTCGTGGACGTGGACGCGCACCACCAGCCCGGGCATGGGCATGGCGATCTGGCCGCCGGCGTGGGCGTGGGCGCCGGCGCGGCGCGAGGCGGCGGCGGCGGTCTCCAGCACGTAGTCGCGGCCGGCGAGGGTGAGGAAGCGCTGCCGGCCGGCGCGGGTGACGCAGGCGGTGAAGGGGCCCTCGGGCGATTCGAAGCGCAGCCAACCGTCGCCCAGCGGCACGGCGCGCAGCGAAAACGTCCGCCCGTCGACCACCGCCTCGTGGGCGCCGTCGGCGGCCGGACGCACCTCGACCTCGACGGTGCGCTGTCCGGTGCGGAAGGCGCGCTTCACGGTGTGATCCCCGGCAGGCGCCAGCGTCCCAGCCGCTCGAAGGGGTCGGCGTACGGCGCGCCGCGCCCGCCGGTTGCGCCCGGCTCCGTGCCCCTGGCTCCCGGACCTTCCGCGGCCAGAGCCTCGGCGACGGCCGCCGCCGCCAGGACCAGCGGCGGCGCCTCGTCGGCGGTCCGCGCCAGGTAGGCCGGCAGGAACTCCCGCTCGAGATAGACGGTGTCGATCTGCCCGGCCCGCACGCCCGCGTCGCGCGCCACGGCGCGCAGGAAGTCCAGGTTGGTGCGCGTGCCGTGGATCACCGTCTCGTCGAGGGCGCGCGCCAGCCGCCCCAGCGCCGCCTCGCGGTCCGGCCCCCAGCCCACCACCTTGGCGAGGATCGGATCGTAGTGCACCGCCACCTCGGAGCCCGACTCGACGCCGGCGTCCACGCGCACGAACGGTCCGCGCGGCCAGACCACGCGCGCCAGCCCGCCGGCCTGCGGCAGGAAGTCGTGCGCCGGGTCCTCGGCGTAGACGCGCACCTCGACGGCGTGGCCGCGGCGTACGATCTGCTCCTGGGCGATCGGCAGGCGCCGGTGCGCCGAGACCTCGAGCTGCAGCCACACGAGATCCACCCCGGTCACCATCTCGGTCACCGGGTGCTCGACCTGCAGACGCGTGTTCACCTCGAGGAAGTGGAAGCCGCCGTCGGACGCCACCAGGAATTCCACGGTGCCGGCGCCGCGATACGACACGGAGCGCGCCAGCCCCACGGCCGCCGCGCACAGCGCGGCCCGCGTCGACTCGTCGATGCCCACCGACGGCGTCTCCTCGAGGACCTTCTGGTGGCGCCGCTGCAGCGAGCACTCGCGCTCGCCGAAGTGGACGGCCCCGCCCCGCCCGTCGCCGAAGATCTGCACCTCGACGTGGCGCGGGCGCTCGAGGAGTCTTTCCAGATAGACGCTGCCCTCGCCGAACGCCGCCGCCGCCACGCGGCGGCCCGATTCGCAGGCCTCCAGCAGCTCGGCGTCGCCGCGCACCACCTCCATGCCCTTGCCGCCGCCGCCGAGCGCCGCCTTGACGATCACCGGGTAGCCGAGTTCGCGCGCACCCCGGACGACATCGTCGTCCCCCGCCCCCGCCGGCGGCTCCCAGCCGGGCACCACTGGCACGCCGGCGGCCACCGCCGCGGCGCGCGCCGCGCGCTTGTCGCCGAATCGCGCGGCCTGCTCCGCGGTGGGCCCGATGAACGCCAGCCCCGCCTGCTCGACGACGCGGGCGAACGCCGGGCTCTCGGCGAGGAACCCGTAGCCGGGATGGATGGCCTCGGCGCCGGTCTCGCGCGCCGCGCGCAGGATCGCCTCGGCGTCGAGATAGGAGTGACGCGCCTCGGCCGGACCGATCCGCACCGCGGCGTCGGCCTGCCGCACGTGCAGGGCGCGCGCGTCGGCGTCCGAGTACACGGCGACGGCGCGGATGCCGTGCTCGCGCAGGGTGGCGATCACCCGGCAGGCGATCTCGCCGCGGTTGGCGACCAGGACGGTGCGGAACACCTAGGGCTTCTCCGCCGGGGGCTTGCCGCCCGGGTCCCCCGATTTGGCCTCCGCCTCCGCCGCCCACGCCGGCTTGCGCTTCTCGAAGAACGCCTGGAAGCCCTCGCGCGCCTCCGCCGCCGAGCGCGCCTCGGCGAGCCGGTTGGGCATCAGGCGCACCACCTCGCCGAAGTGGTTCTCGGCGTTGAGCCGCAAGAGCTCCTTGACCTTGGCCTGCGCCTGCGGCGAGCCCTGCAGCAGCTCGCCGACGACGTGGTCGACGGTCTGGTCGAGCGCTTCGGGATCCACGGCCCGCTGCAGCAGTCCGACCTCGGCGGCGCGCTGCCCGTCGAAGCGGTGCCCGGTGAGGATGAGCGGGCGGGCGTAGCGGTCGCCCATGCGGCGCAGCAGGTACGGCGAGATGATCGCCGGGACGATCCCCAGGCGCACCTCGGAGATGGCGAAGACGGCGTCGCGCGCCCCCACCGAGACGTCGGTGGCCGCGGCCAGCCCGACGCCGCCGCCGAAGACGTTGCCGTGCACCCGGGCCACCACCGGCCTCGGGCACTCGGCCACGGCCGCGAACATGTGGCTCAGGTGCGTGGCCTCGGCGAGGTTCTCGTCGATGGTCGCCGGCGCCGAGGCCTTCATGTCGTTGAGGTCGGCGCCGGCGCAGAACGACGGCCCGCGACCGCCGAGCACCACGACGTGCACCGGCGAGCGCGGCCCGAAGCCGCGCATGGTCTCGGTGAGCGCGTCGGCCAGCGCGCGGTTCAGCGCGTTGTGCACCTCGGGCCGGTTGAGCCAGACGCGGGCCACCAGGCCGCCGTGGGTGTATTCGGTTTCAACGAGGTCGCTCATGGGTTTCTCCCAGGAAATGATCGCCGGCGGCCGCGGCCCGCCACCTACATCCGGAACACCCCAAAGCGCGCCGGCTCGATCGGCGCGTTGAGGCTCGCCGACAGCGCCAGGGCCAGCACGTTGCGGGTCTCGGCCGGGTCGATGACGCCGTCGTCCCACAGCCGCGCCGTCGAGTAATAGGGATTCCCCTCGTGCTCGTACTTCTCGAGGATCGGCTGGCGGATGGCCGCGGCCGCGGCCTCGCTCAGCTCGCGCCCCTCGCGCGCCACCTGCTGCCGCTTGACGGTGACCAGCACGCCCGCCGCCTGCTCGCCGCCCATGACGCTGATGCGCGCGTTCGGCCACATGAACAGGAAGCGCGGCTGGTAGGCGCGCCCGCACATGCCGTAGTTGCCGGCCCCGAACGAGCCGCCGATGATCACGGTCAGCTTGGGCACCGCGGCGTTGGCCACGGCGTGCACCATCTTGGCGCCGTCCTTGGCGATGCCGCGCCGCTCGTACTCGCGGCCGACGATGAAGCCGGTGATGTTCTGCAGGAAGACCAGCGGGATGCCGCGCTGGGCGCACAGCTCGATGAAGTGCGTGCCCTTGAGCGCGCTCTCCGAGAAGAGCACGCCGTTGTTGGCCACGATGCCCACCGGCATGCCGTGCAGGTGGGCGAAGCCGCACACCAGCGTGGTGCCGTAGAGGGCCTTGAACTCGGTGAAGCGCGAGCCGTCCACCAGCCGGGCGAGCACCTCGCGCACGTCGTAGGCGGTGCGCAGGTCGCGCGGCAGCACGCCGTGGAGCTCGCGCGGGTCGAGCAGCGGCGGCTCCGGCTCGCGCAGGTCGAGGGCCGGGCGCTTGACCGTGTTGAGGTGCGAGAGGATGGCGCGCGCGATCTCGAGGGCGTGCTCGTCGTCGAGCGCGTAGTGGTCGGTGACGCCGGAGATCCGGCTGTGCGTGTCGGCGCCGCCCAGCTCCTCGGCGCTGACCTCCTCCCCGGTGGCCGCCTTCACCAGCGGCGGCCCGCCGAGGAAGATGGTCCCCTGTTGCTTGACGATGACCGCCTCGTCGCTCATCGCCGGCACGTAGGCGCCGCCGGCGGTGCACGATCCCATCACCACGGCGATCTGCGGGATGCCCTGCGCCGACATCGTCGCCTGGTTGTAGAAGATCCGACCGAAGTGGTCGCGATCGGGAAACACGTCGATCTGGTTCGGCAGGTTGGCGCCGCCGGAATCGAC
>CAYLSO010000151.1:0-15281 GCA_964386525.1 uncultured bacterium | reverse complement strand
CGTTTCGACGGCCACTGCCAGGGGCACCCCTCGGCCCACGACACGCCCGGCATCGAGGTGTCCTCGGGCTCGCTCGGCCAGGGGCTGTCGGTGGGGGTGGGCGTGGCGCTGGCCTCGCGTCTCGACCAGAGCCCGCGCCGCCACTACATCGTCTGCTCCGACGGCGAGCAGCAGGAAGGCTCCACCTGGGAGGCGGCGATGGCCGCCGGGCACTTCCGGCTCGACAACCTGTGCGCGGTGATGGACTACAACAACATCCAGATCGACGGTGACGTCGAGAAGGTGATGGGGCTGGCGCCGCTGGCCGACAAGTACCGCGCCTTCCGCTGGCACGTCGTCGAGGCGGACGGCCACGACCTGGCGGCCGTGCTGCGCGCCTTCGCCGAGGCGCGCGCCACCCCGGGCCGGCCGACCATGATCCTGGCGCGCACCGTCATGGGCAAGGGGGTCCCCTTCATGGAGGGCGATTACCGTTGGCACGGCAAGCCGCCCAAGCCCGACGAGGGCGAGCGCGCGCTGGCCGCGCTCGACACCACCTTCCCGGCCTGGCGCGCTCGCCTGCTCGCCTCCGGCGGTGGGAGCGGGGGGGCCGGCGCATGAACCTCACGCTCAAAGAGCCGGTGGCGATGAAGAAGACGCGCGAGGGTTGGGGGCGCGCCCTGGTCGAGCTGGGCGAAGCGGACCCCAACGTCTGCGTGCTGGTGGGGGACCTCTCCGAGTCCACCATGACGCACTTCTTCGCGCAGCGCTTCCCGGAGCGCTTCTTCCAGATGGGCGTGGCCGAGCAGAACATGTGCACCGTGGCCTGTGGCCTGGCGGTCATGGGCAAGATCCCGTTCTACTCGACCTACGGCGCCTTCGCCGCCTGCCGCGACCTCGACCAGCTCCGCGTCACCGCCTGCTACACCAACCTCAATGTCAAGATCGGCGGCGCGCACGGCGGCATCTCGGTGGGCCCCGACGGGGCCACGCACCAGGCCATGGAAGAGTTCGCCATCATGCGCTCGCTGCCCAACATGAGCCTGGTGGTGCCGTGCGACTTCCACGAGGCCGGCAAGGCCACCAAGGCGGCGGCGGCGTGGCCGGGGCCGGTGTACATCCGCTTCGGGCGCGAGGACGTGCCGGTGGTCACCGACGAGCGCACGCCCTTCACCTTCGGCAAGGGCGAGATCTTCGGCGAAGGCGACGACGTCACCATTATCGCCTGCGGCGTCATGGTCTACGAGGCCCTGAAGGCGCGCGAGGAGCTGGCGGCCCAGAAGGTCTCGGCGCGGGTCGTGAACCTTCACACCATCAAACCGCTCGACGCCGAGCTGATCGTGCGCTGCGCGCGCCAGACCGGTTGCATCGTCACCGCCGAGGAGCACCAGGTGAACGGCGGCTTGGGCGGCGCGGTGGCCGAGGTGCTGGTGCGCGAGCACCCGGTGCCGGTGGAGATGGTGGCCGTGTGGGACCGCTTCGGACAGAGCGGCAAGCCGGCCGAGCTGATGGAGGCGTTCGGGCTCAAGGCCCGCCACATCGTCGCAGCCGCCGGCAAGGCGCTGGCCCGCAAGCGGGACTAGAAGCCGCTTTCCGGGCGGTCTCTCGCGGGCTTGACCGGGAAGGATTCGGTGACATACTTTTCGACGTCCAGGGCGGAAGTGGCGAAATTGGTAGACGCGCTGGGTTCAGGGTCCAGTGAGGGTTCCCTCATGGGGGTTCAAATCCCCCCTTCCGCACCAAGCTCGTCAAGGTCAGGCAGCCCTCGGGCTGCCTGATTCCTTCTTGGGGTAGGGGCGCAGGCGCGTCGGCTCCGGCCGCGCGAGCGGCGGCCCGCCAGGGAATGGCTCGCGAAACGCACAAGGCACCGGATCGGGCGGGGGAGGGCGGGCGCCAAGGCGACCGCAGGGGCGACCGCGTGGTCGCCACCAACCGCCGCGCCCTGCACGACTATCACGTCGAGGAGCGCCTCGAGGCCGGGCTCGTCCTCAAGGGCACCGAGGTCAAGTCGCTGCGCGACGGCAAGGCCCAACTCGCCGACTCCTACGCCGTCGTCGAGGGCGGCGAGGCCTATCTCTACAACCTGCATATCAGCCTCTACGACCCGGGCAACCGCTTCAACCACGACCCGACGCGCAAGCGCAAGCTGCTGCTGCACCGCAAGGAGATCCGCCGGCTGTTCGGGCAGGTCGAGCGCAAGGGCTACACCTTGATCCCGCTGCGCGTCTACTTCGAGCGCGGCTACGCCAAGGTCACCATCGGCGTGGCGCGCGGCAAACGCGAATACGACAAGCGCCACGCCATCGCCGAGCGCGACGCGGCGCGCGACGTGCGCCGCGCCCTGCGCGAGCGGCACCGGAGGGGCGATTGAACGGGCGGGCGGGCGCCGTCGCCGCCACGCTGGCCGTCGCGCTGCTGGCGGCCTGGGCCGGGAGCGCCGGCTCGCAGCGCGACGGCGCGCCTCGCACGAGCGGCGCGAGCGCCCCACCGGCCGCGGAATCCGGCGCGTCGCTCATCGTCGAGCGCGTCGGACAGGGGCAGATCGAGCGGCTGCCGACCCGTATCTTCGACGGCCAGCCCTACATCTCCGCGCGCCACCTGGCGCGTCTGGTGGGCGCCAGCCTCCACTGGCGCGCCGACGTGCGCAAGCTCGTGCTGCGCAACGTCAAGCACACGCTGAAGTTCACGGTGGACGTGCGCTTCGCCGTCTTCGACGAGTCCGAGGTCCTCCAGCTCTCCGGGCCGGTGCGCCAGTCGGCGGGGGAGGTCTACGTCCCGCTGTCCACGGTGCCGGCGGTGCTCTCCGGGCGGTTCATCCCGCAGGCGCGGCTGGCGCCCGGGCGGCTCCTGCTGATGGCCGATGAGCCCGACGCGGGGCCGCCGTCGGTGGCGGTCGAGGGCGACGTCACGCGGCTGCTGTTGCCGGCCACACGGCCGCTCGAGGCGGGGTTGGTGTCGGCGCGCGCCGGCCGCTTCACGATGCGAATCCCGGGCGCCCACCTCACCCCCGTGCCGGGGGACACGCTGGGCGCCGGCGGCCTCATCGACTACGTGCGCTTCGGCCGCGAGCCGGGCAACCTGTGGGTGGAGCTGCGCCTGGCGCCCGAGGCTAGCGGCTACCGGCTGCGCTCGCTGCGCGGCCCCGACCGCGTCGATCTGGAGGTCACGGCCGGTCTGCCGCTGCCCGCGGGCTTCGTCGAGCTGGCCCCCGAGTTCGGGCGCGGGGCGGCCCGGCCGCTGCGCGTGCTGGTCCTCGACGCCGGGCACGGCGGCGCCGACTCGGGCTTCGTCGCCGTGCCCGGGCTGCGCGAGAAGGATCTCACGCTCCGCCTGGCCCTGACGGTCCGCGATCTCCTCGCGCAGCGCCTGCCTGCGCTCGCGGTGCTGCTGACCCGTGACTCCGACCGGGGCGTGCCGCCGCCCGAGCGCGTCGAGCTGGCCAACCGCTCGGGCGCCGATCTCTTCTTGAGCCTGCACCTGGACGGCGTGCCCGGCACCGGCTTCACCGGCATCACCGCCTACGTCGCCCCGCCCCTGGGGCTCGACCCCAGGACGCTGCTCGGCGGTGAGGAGTCGCAGACGCGCGGCCGCCCGCGGCCGCGGCCGGTGCTGCTGGTGGGATGGCAGCGCGCCGCCGGACGCCACCACGCCGAGGCGCGCGGCGCGGGGGATCTGCTGCTCGCCTCGTTGTCGGCCGACGGATTCGGCCCGGCGCGACTGCGCGTCGTGCCCGCCTACGTGACCGAGGGCGCCGACTGCCCGGCCGTGATGCTCGAGTGCGGCAGCCTGTCGCTCACCGAGGAGCGGCTCAAGCTGACCGGCGGAGACGGCCTGCGCCGGCTGGCGGAGTCCATCGCCCGGGCCGTCGAGCGCTACGCGCAGGGCGGGGTGTGGCCGTGAGCGCCCGCCGCCGCTTCTCCTTCCGGCGTTTCTTCAAGCGCCTGTCGCTGGCCATGCTGACGCTGGTCATCCTGGCGGTCGCGGCGGCGATCGCGCTCGTCGGCTGGTACCTGACGCGCCGCGAGACCGCCGAGCCCGCCCCGGCCTCGGGCGAGGTGTCGCTGCCACGCGGCCTGCGCTCGGTGACCCTCTACTTCCCGTCGGCCGGGGGCGACTCCCTGGTGGCCGTCGAGCGGCAGGTGATGGACACCGACCGGGTCACCGAAACGGTGCAGGCGCTGGTGGACGAGCTGGTGCGCGGCCCCGGCACCGGCGGGGCGCGCGCCGCCTTCCCCGAGGGCGTGAGCGCGCGGCACGTCTTCCTGGATGAGTCGGGGAGCGTGTATGTGGACTTCTCGCCGGAGCTGGTCCGGCGCTTCCGCGGCGGCTCGACGGCGGAGTACCTGCTGCTCGCCAGCTTGGTCCGCACGCTGGCGGTCAACCTGCCGACGGTCAACGCTGTCGTGGTGACGGTGGGGGGAAAGCCCGTCTCGACGCTCGGGGGACACTTCGGTTTGGAAGCGCCGCTGCTCGTCAGGGAATGGAGATGAGGGCGCGGGGTCGGGGCTCGCTCTCGTCGGCGGGGCCCGCAAGCCGCCCACCTCCTCGCGCGACCCCGAGCCCCGCGCCGACCAGCCGTCTCGACCCGCCGACCAGCGCGAGCCCCGCCCGCCCGCTGCGTCGTCACCTTGACCCTTCGTCGCCAAGACGCCAGACTCCCCGTCAATGACCGACAGGCTCTCAGATAGCGCCAGCCCGCTGGGCGTCTTCGACTCCGGCATCGGCGGCCTCACCGTCTTTCGCGAGCTGGTGCGCATCCTCCCCGAGGAGCGCCTGCTCTACTTCGGCGACACGGCGCGCGTGCCCTACGGCAACAAGTCGGGGGAGACCGTGATCCGCTTCACGCTCGAGGCCGCGCACTTCCTGCGCGACCAGGGCGTGAAGGGCCTGGTCGTGGCCTGCAACACGGCCAGTGCCTACGCCCTCACCGCGCTGGAAGACGACCTCGGCATCCCGGTGGTGGGCGTGATCGAGTCGGGGGCCAAGGCGGCGCTCGCCCAGACGCGCAACCGGCGCATCGGCGTGATCGCCACCACCGCCACGGTCACCAGCGGCGCCTACGAGCGCGCGCTCAAGAAGCTGGCGCCGGACCTCAGCCTGGTCGCCCAGGCCTGCCCGCTGCTCGTGCCGCTCGCGGAAGAGGGCTGGACCGACCACCCGGTGACCCGGCAGGTGGCCGAGGAGTATCTCGCGCCGCTGCGCGCCGTCGGCGTGGACACGCTGATCCTCGGCTGCACGCACTACCCGCTACTCAAGTACCTGCTGCACCAGGTGATGGGACCGGATGTGACACTCATCGACGCCGGCGAGCACACGGCGCGCGAGGTGGGGCTGCGGCTCGAGGAAGCCGGGCTGAGGGCGCGCGGCCGGGGCGCCGCCGCGGCTTCCGGCCCGGCCGCGGCCGCCGACCCGCGCAGCGCCGCGGCGCTCGAGTCGCGCGACGACCGCATCTTCCTCACCGACCTGCAGCCGGCGTTCCGCGCCACCGGCGAGCGCTTCCTCGGCCGCAAGCTGCCGCCCGTGGAAGTCCTGGGCTGGCACGAGGAGCGCTGGACCCGCGCCTAGAGCGCCCCGCGACGACCCGGCGCAGCGGCATCGCGCCGCAATCATCGCCGCCTCCGGGCGGCAGGAGGAACCCATGCCCCGCGCAGAGGGCCGCTCGCCGCAGGCCATCCGGCCGCTCATGATCACCCGCGGCGCCATGCACCACGCCGAGGGCTCGGCCTTGGTCGAGATGGGCCGCACGCGCGTGCTCTGCTCGGCCACCGTGGAGGACCGCGTGCCGCCCTTCCTGCGCGGCAAGGGGAAGGGCTGGGTCACCGCCGAGTACGCCATGCTGCCGCGCTCTTCCGCCGAGCGGATCTACCGCGACCACGTGCGCCAGGGCCGCGCCCTCGAGATCTCGCGGCTGATCGGCCGCTCGCTGCGGGCCATCACCGACCTCGCCGCCTTCGGTGAGCGCACCATCCTCATCGACTGCGACGTGCTCGACGCCGACGGCGGCACGCGCACCGCGGCGGTCAACGGCGCCTTCGTGGCGCTGCACGACGCCTTCTTCGCGCTCGCCAACCGCGGCGCGCTGGTGGCGCCGCCCTTGCGCGATACGGTCTCCGCGGTGAGCGTCGGGCGGGTGGCCGGCGAGTACCTGCTCGACCTCGACTACGTGGAGGATTCGTCCGCCGAGGTCGACCTCAACGTGGTCATGACCGGCGCCGGCGGCTTCATCGAGCTGCAGGGGACCGGCGAGAAGGGCACCTTCTCGCGCCCCGAGCTGGCCAAGTTCCTGGCCCTGGCCGCACGCGGGCTCAAGCGCATCCAGGTGCTGCAGCGCCGGGCCCTGGGCGGGGAGATCGCCTTCCTCACGCCCGACGCGCCGGCGGGGAAGCCGGCGTAGGGGCCGCGCTCATGACCGGCGGGGAAGCCGGCGCAGGGGCCGCGCCCATGACCGATCCTCGGCCCGTTTGGATCCTGGCCTCCGGCAACCGCCACAAACACGCCGAAGTCTCCGCGCTGCTCGCCGACGCGCCGGTGGAGCTTCGCCCGCTGCCGGACGGCTTCGTCATGCCCGAGGAGACCGGCGCCACGCTGCTCGCCAACGCCCGCCTCAAGGCGCGCGCCGTCGCCGCGGCCGCCGGCGCCATCGCGCTCGCCGACGACACCGGCCTCGAGGTGGACGCGCTGGGCGGCGAGCCGGGCGTGCGCTCCTCGCGCTACGCCGGGGAGAACGTCACCTACGCCGACAACAATCGGCTTCTGCTCGAGCGGCTGAGCGGCATCCACGGCGTCAACCGCCGGGCGCGCTTCCGCTGCGTGCTGGTGCTGGCGGGCCCCGACGGCAAGGAACTGACGGCCGAAGGCAAGGTCGAGGGCTTCATTCTCGGCACGCCGCGCGGGGAGGCGGGTTTCGGCTACGATCCCCTGTTCCTGCCCGAGGGCGGCGAGCGCACGCTGGCCGAGCTCAGCGCCGGGGAGAAGAATTCGCTGTCGCACCGGGCGCGGGCGGCCGAGGCGCTCAAGGAGAGCCTGCGCACGCTGGGGCGGTGGGTGCCGTAGGCGAGGCAGGCATCCGCGCGCGGCCGCCGCGCGCCGCCGAGAACCGAGCGCCGCCCCGGTCTCCCGGAGCGGCGTCGTGGTGAGTGGGGTGGACGACGGGGATCGAACCCGCGACACCTGGAGCCACAGTCCAGTGCTCTACCAACTGAGCTACGCCCACCACCGGCCGGTGCCGGCGGGCGCGGCGAAGCGCACCACCGGTGCCGGCTTCCGGCCTGCCGGCGACTTTGCCCGAAGATACGCGCCTGGAGGGAGTCGAACCCCCGACCCGCGGATTAGAAATCCGCTGCTCTATCCAACTGAGCTACAGGCGCACGGCGGGCGGTTATGGTCGGGGCGAGAGGATTTGAACCTCCGACACCCTGCTCCCAAAGCAGGTGCGCTACCGGGCTGCGCCACGCCCCGGAGCCGGAAAGCTGTCGCAGCGCAGCTAATTAACCCTACCGCAGGCGGTTCTGTCAATGCGCCCGGGGAGCGCGGGGCCCCGTGGGAGCCGGGCGCCGCGCCGGCGGCCCGCGCGCTGCAAGCAGCGCCTTGAATTGTGTCGCCGCGGGGGCCTAGACTCTCCGTTCAGGGCAGACCTCGCCGGGCTGGCGGGGAGCCGGAGACCAAACAAGACATGAGCGGCGTCAACAAAGTCATCCTGGTCGGGCATCTGGGGGCCAACCCCGAGGTCCGCTACACCGCGGGCGGTCAGCCCGTGGCCAACTTCCGCCTGGCGACCACCGAGCGCTGGGTGAAGAACGGAGAGAAGAGCGAGATCACCGAGTGGCACCGGGTGGTCGCGTGGGGGAAGCTGGCCGAGATCTGCGGCCAGTACCTCCAGAAGGGCAAGCAGATCTACATCGAGGGTAAGATCCGCACCCGCCAGTGGCAGGACCAGCAGGGCCAGAAGCGCTACACGACCGAGATCGTGGCGCAGAACATGGTCATGCTGGGCCGCGCCGGCGAGCGCGCGGAGGGGCTCGAGGAGCCGGCCACCGTGCCCGCCGACGAGTTCGCGGGAGCGGGGGCGGGCCCCGATCTGGACGCCCAGAACGAAGACGACCTGCCGTTCTGAGTTGCTTTCCGCCTGCCGCCGCGCCCCCGGCGGCGGGCGGTGCTAGCGCAGTGGGGGCGAGTGGTTTCGACGGAGACGGTGACGCGGGAGGAGCGTGCCGAGGTCCCGGTGCCTCGTTAAACAATCGGGAAAACCACAACTGCCGATACGCAGTTGGCTCTGGCTGCCTAACTAAACCTTAGGTAGTCACGGCTGCCCCGGCCCCGTCTGTCGGACCGGGAGCAGGCGTCGATAAAGGCAGGCTGGCCCGCGCCCATGTCTCGGGGGCAGGGCGAGATCTTACGAGGCTGGCGCCGGTCTCATCCCGCCCATCGGAGGTGAGCAGCGCGAGATTCAAAAGGTGGGACACGCACGTAGAGCCTGACGCGAAGCCTCTTTCGGACGCGGGTTCGACTCCCGCCGCCTCCACCAGTTCGATAGCGATAAACCGGGCTCCGAGCCGCAAGGCTCGGAGCCTTCTGCTAGCAGGGACAGGCTCCTTCGCCGAGTGCTACGGGACCCAGCGCGACGGCCCGGGCTGCTTCACCGTGGATCGGCGCGCCTCGCCGCCCCCGGTGGGCGGATCGCGGCAACATCCGGACCCGCGGCGGTCGCTCAGGGGTACTGCGACCATGTACGCCCGCCCTGCCTGCCTCCGCCCGGCCCGCGCCGATCTCCCCGGCCCGCTCTTCTGGGTGATGCTCTGCGCCACCGCGTGCTTCGCGCCGGTCCAGTCCGCGGGCGCCGAGCCCCCCCCCGACGCGTCCAAGTGGAAGCTGCACATGGGGACGTCGGTTTCCGACACCGTCACCGCGACCCGCGAGCAAGCCTACGAGGCGGCCGTCGCCGTCCTGCACAGGGAAGACTGGACGATCGCGGACGGCCGCTCGGACTCGAGCCGCATCGTCACCAACTGGAAGCGGCTGCGCCATCTTCTCGTCCGCCTGGTGGCCGGCGAGGTGCGCGCGCGCTGCGTGGTATGGGTGAGCCCGATCGGCCCGTCGCGCACGGCGATCTCGATCGAGGGCGGGCTCGTCACTTCCTCCAGCGGCGTGGCGAGCTCGGTGATGGGACTCGCCCGGCGCGCCTACGAAGCGGAGTCACGGGTCTTTCTGGAGAAGGTGTCGGACGAGCTGGCGCACCAGCGTGCCGTGGCCATGCGCCCCGGCTGGTGACCTGAGACCGCACGTCGCGTCGGCGGCCCCGGTGGCCCGTCACGCTTCGATCCAGAATCCCTTCGGGAAGGTCGCATCGAGGTCGCGGATCGCCTGATCCCCTTTCACCCATTCTCCCCCGACGATGCACACGGTGAACCCGTCGAGCCCGACGGCAGTGCGCTCCCCTTCCTTGCCGCAGAGGTAGCCGGTACACGCGCCGCGGCGCACGGTCACCTTCCGGTCGGTCCCCAGCGAGAGCATCACGCCGTCATCCCCGATCAGCAGGTGCGGCCAGGTCGGCGGCGGGGCCGGGGCCGCCAACCACCGGCGCCAGCCGGATGACTGCAGCGAGGGCTTGACCATCGGGGAATAAGGCTTCCCGTACGGGATCCTCTCGGCCGACGAGTTCGGGTACTCCTGGAACGGATCGCCCGGTCTCTGGGCGCCGCCTCCGCGTGTTCCGGGAGCACCGGGACGGAGAAGGCCAAGTGCGCCGACTCCGCCGTGCGCGGCGTACAGCCGGCTTCCACCCCGCGGCCTCGGTGTGCAGGACCCGGGTTTCGCGCTCCAACCGGTTGCGTAGAAGCCGCGCATCGCGAGGTCCACGAACCCGTTCCACGCGTACGGCTACGGTCCGACCGTGTTGAGCGCCAGGTGCTCGACGAGGTGGGTCAGCCCGATGCGGAAGAGCAAGCAGAGCGTATCGAGGGACTCGCCGATGTCCGCCGACAGGATGGGCGCGCCCGGCGAAGATAGCCCCGCGGTCACCGCCCGGGTATGGATTTCTCCGCGTCGAGCGGGGTCTCGCCGCCCGCCACCGCCTCCGCCTTCTGCCCGCTCTGGCGCTTCTGCTCCCGCTCACGCCGGAACTCCTCGTACTCCGCCGGCGACGTGGTCCACTTCCGGACGCGCAGGCTGAGCCAGCCGGTGAAGTCGTCGAGCACCGCGTAGGCGACCGGCACCACGATCAGCGTCAGCAGGGTCGAGGTGATGAGTCCGCCGATCACCGCGATGGCCATCGGGGCGCGGAACTCGGAGCCGGCGCCCAGGGCCAGCGCCGTCGGCAGCATGCCGAAGATCATGGCCAGCGTGGTCATGACGATGGGCCGCAGGCGCAGCTGCCCGGCGTCCACCAGGGCCTGGGCGCGGTCGCTGCCGCGCTCGCGCGCCCGGTTGGCGAAGTCCACCAGCAGGATGGCGTTCTTGGTCACCAGGCCCATCAGCATGATGATGCCCACCATGGTCATCATGTTGAAGGTGTTGCGCCCCAGCGCCAGCGCCAGGGTGACGCCGAACAGCGACAGCGGCAGCGAGAACATGATGGCCAGGGGCTGCGTGAAGCTGCCGAACTGCGAGGCCAGGATCAGGTAGACGAAGATGATGGCCAGGAGCAGCGACTCGGTCATGTAGCCGACCGTCTCGACGAAGTCCTCCTGCTCGCCGCCGAAGTCGAAGCGGTAGCCGGGCGGCAGGTCGAGCTTCGCCAGCCGCGCCTGCACGTCGCGCACCACGTCGGTGAGCGGGCGGTTCTGGTAGTTGCCCTCGATGGTGGCGACGCGCTCCAGGTTGCGCCGGTCGATCTGGTTGGGGGCGCCGCCGTAGCGCAGGGTGGTCACCTGGCCGAGCGGCACCATCACCGGCTGGCCGGTGCGCGGGTCGATGCGCCCGGTGGCCACCGGCACGCGCGCCAGGTCGTCGCGCGAGGTGCGGTACTCGGGGGCGACGCGCACCACCACGTCGTGCGCCAGGCCGTCGGGGTCCTCCCAGTCGCCGGCCTTCTCGCCGGCCAGCGCGACGCGCAGCGAACGGCCCACCGCGCCCACCGACAGTCCCACGTCGGCCGCCAGATCGCGGTCCACGTCCACCACCCACTCGGGCTTCTTCTCCTCGAGCGTGGACTTGAGCTCCACCAGCCCCGGCACGTCGCGCACGGCGCGCAGGGCCTGTCCGGAGAGCCGCTCCAGCTCGTTGAGGTTGGGGCCCTGCAGGTTGAGCTGGATGGGCGCGACGCCGCCCTGCCCGAACATGCCCAGCAGCAGCACGCGCGCGGTCACGCCGCGAAAGCGCGCCAGCCCGCCGCGGATCGCCGTCTCGAACCGCTGCTGCGAGAGCTTGCGCTCGCCCTTCGGCTTGAGCTTGACGAAGATGAGGCCCTGGTTGACCGAGTTGTTGTGCTGCTCGCCGCCGATGGTGGTGTAGGTGTAGAGCACCTCCGGCCGCGAGCGCAGGTAGCGCGCCACCTCCAGCGCCTTGCGCTCGGTGTAGGCGAGCGACGAGCCGACGGGGGTGTCGATGCCGACGCCGATCTGCTCCTCGTCGGACTTGGGCATGAACTGCCCGCCCACCAGGCCCACGGCCGGCAGCGCCAGGGCCGCCAGGAACGAGGCGGCGGCGATGCCCAGGGTGAGCCCGCGGTGGGCCAGCGCCCAGCGGATGAGACCGCGGTAGCGCTGCCCGAGGCGCGCGAAGCCGTCGTTGAAGCGGGTCAGCCGGCGGCCGACGAAGTCACGCCGCTCGCGCCCCTCGGCGTCGGGGTCGTACCAGCGCGACGACAGCATCGGGTCGAGGGTGAACGACACGAACAGCGACACCAGCACGGCGAAGGCCACGGTGATGCCGAAGGCGTAGAAGAAGCGCCCGACGATGCCGCCCATGAAGGCCACCGGCACGAACACCGCGATGATCGTCAGCGAGGTGGAGAGCACCGCGAAGCCGATCTCGGCGGTGCCGCGGCGCGCCGCCGTGAAGTGGTCCTCGCCGCGCTCGAGGTGGCGCACGATGTTCTCGCGCACCACGATGGCGTCGTCGATGAGGATGCCGATGACCAGCGACAGGGCCATCAGGGTCATCAGGTTGAGCGTGAAGCCGAAGGCGTAGAGGGCGAGGAACGCCGCGATCACCGACACCGGCAGGGTGAGCCCGGTGATCACCGTCGAGCGCCACGAGTTGAGGAACAGGAAGACGATGAAGATGGTGAGCAGGGCGCCCTCGACCAGCGTCTTCTTGACGTCGTCCACCGAGTTGCGGATCCAGGTCGAGTTGTCGGTGATCATCTGCAGCTCGACGCCCGCGGGCAGCGAGCGGTTGAGCTCGGCGATGGCGGCCCGCACCTGGTCGGCGATCTGCACGGTGTTGCCGCCCGAGACCTTGCGCACCTCGACGGTGACGGCGCGCGCGTCGTCCACGTAGGCGACGTCGCGCTCCTCCTCCTGGGCGTCGGCGACGCGGGCCACGTCGGAGAGGTGCACGGGCAGGCCGCCGCGCACGGTGACCGTGACCGCGTCGAAGTCGCGCGGCTCCCGGAGGCGGCCCTTGAGGCGGACCAGGTCCTCGCGCGCGCCCTTCTCGACGCGCCCGGCGGGCACGTCGGCGTTCTCGCTCTGCAGGGCCGCCATCACCATCTCGGGCGAGACGCCGAGCGCGTTCATGCGGTCGGGCAGCAGCAGGGCGTGGATCTCGCGGCGCAGGCCGCCCACCACCGCGACGCTGCCGACCCCCTGGATGTTCTCGATGCGCCGGCTGATGGTCTCCTCGGCCAGGCGCGTGAGGTCGCGCAGCTGCCAGGCCTGGCCGCGCACCGCGAAGGTCATGATCGGCAGGCCGGTGACGCTGTAGCGCGAGATCACCGGCGGCTCGATGTCGCGCGGCAGGTCCTGGCGGATGCCGTCCACCTTGGCGCGCACGTCGGCGAGCGCGTCCATGACCTTCACGCCGAGCTCGAACTGGATGAAGATCGCCGAGTAGCCCTCGGTGGACACCGACTGCACCTGCTTGATGCCCTCGACCGAGTTGATCTCCTCCTCGATCTTCTTGGTCACCTCGCGCTCCACCGCCTCGGGCGAGGCGCCCGGGTAGCGCGTCTGGATGCCGACGAAGGGCAGCTCGACGTCGGGCCACTGGTCGATGGCCAGGCGGCGGTAGGAGAACAGCCCGAGCACGACCAGCGCCAGGATCAGCATGGTGGCCAGGACCGGGCGCTTGATGGAGAGATCGCTGAGGAACATGGCTACTTCTCCGCCGCGGGCTTGGCCTCGCCGGCGATCTCGACGCGCTGGCCGGGCGTCAGGTCCTCCATCGGGCTGACGATCACCGTCTCGCCCGCGGCCAGCCCGCTCTCGATCTCGACCAGGTCGCGCAGCTCGTCGCGCACGCCGATGGTCACCGGGCGCTTCTCGACCTTGCCGCCGGCGATCACCCAGGCCACCAGCCCGCTGCCGTTGGCCGGCCGCACGGCGGCGCCGGGCACGGCGACCACGCCCGCGGCCTCGCGCAGCACGATGCGGCCGCTGGCGAACATGTCGCCCGCCAGTCGGTGGTCGCGGTTGGGCACGGTGACGTAGACCATCACCTGGCGCGTGGCCTGGTCCACGGTGGCGTTGACGCGCGCCACGCGGCCGGTGACCGTCGCACCGCTCAGGCCGCTCACGGTCAGCGCCACCGCCGCACCCGGCCGCACGCCGCCCAGCGCCTCGGTGGGCACGCTGGCGGAGAACTCCAGCTCGCCGGTGTCGACCAGCCGGAAGAGGGGATCGCCGTCGCCGACGCGGTCGCCGCTCTGCACGAAGCGCTTGGCGACGACGCCGGCCACCGGCGCGGTGACGGTGGCGTCGCCGAGGTCCTTCTGGGCGAGCGCCGCCTGGGCTTCGGCGGCCTTGAGCTGGGCCTCGGCCGCGTCCACGTCGCGCTGCGAGACCGCGCCCTCCTGGAAGAGGTTCTGCATGCGCGTGTGGTCGGCGGCCGCCACGCGGCGCGCCGCCTCGGCCCCGGCCGCGGCCGGCGCCATCGAGGCCGTCCGAAAGCGGGCCAGCACCTGGCCCCGGCCCACCGCCTGGCCTTCCTTGACCAGCACGGCGTCGAGCACTTCGGGGAAAGGAGCGACGATGTTCACGTCCACCGCCGGCTCGAGCACGCCCTGCACGGGCACGCCGGTGGCGAGATCCGCCCGGCCCACCGTGGCCACGTCGCGCGGCGCCAGCCGCGCCACGTTCGCGTCGTCGGCGCCGTCCTTGCGCGCCGCGGAGTTGCCGCAGCCGGCCAGCGCGGCCGCCGCCAGGACGACCGCCACCGCCCGCATCGCCTTGCGCGTATCCATCAGCGTGTCCCTTCCAAGTTGAGAGCCTTGGTCGCCTCCTCGAGCGGCATGCGCACGGCAGGCACGGGGTGCCCGATGGCGCGCTCGAGGCGGGCGAACGAAACCAGGTAATCGCGGGTGGCCGAGACCTCGTTGACCTCGGCCGTCCGGTACTGCAGGCGGGCGTCGGTGACCTCGACCTGCGTCGACATGCCGTTCGTGTAGCGCACGTTGGCCAGCTCGAAGGCGCGCTTGGCCTGGCGTACCGTGGTGCGGCGGGCGAGCAGCGTGGAGAGGCTGCGATCCAGCTCGGAGCGCGCCTCGTCGGCCTCGATGGCCACCAGCTCGCGGGTGCGGTCGCGGCCGGCCTGGGCGGTGGCCAGGGCGGCCTGCGCCTGCTGCACCTGGCCCTCGATGCGCAAGCCGGTGAAGATCGGCAGCGACAGGCGCACGGCCACGTTCCAGTTGCGGCGGAAGTCGTCCCACCGGGGGACGACCTCGCCGGGGAACGCCTGCTCCTGGAACGTGGAAGACAGGTAGAGGTCCGGCCAGTGCTGGCCGCGGTAGACCTTGACCGCCTGGGCCCGCGCTTCCACCTCGGCGGCGGCGGCGGCCAGCGCCGGCCGCTGCGCCACCGACAGCGTGTCCTCGAGCACCGCCGGCACCAGGTCGCCCGCGAAGGCCAGCGGCGTGACCAGCACCAGCGGCTGATCGAGCGGCACGTTGATCAGGCGCTTGAGCGCCAGCATCGTCAGGTCGACGCCGCGGCCGGCCTCGATCAGGGCCGGCTCCTGGTTGGCGGCGTCCACCTCGGCGCGCAGCGCGTCGAACTCCGACTTGCTGCCCTCGCGCCGGCCCGCCTCCACCTGGCGCAGGTGCTCGCGCGCCGACTCCAGGCTACCGCGGGCGATCTCCACGAGGCGCTGGGCGAAGGCGGCGTTGTAGTAGGCCCGGGTGACGTCGAAGGCGACGTCGCCGGCCG
>CAYLSO010000150.1:0-27595 GCA_964386525.1 uncultured bacterium | reverse complement strand
GCCTCGACGCGCTGCACCGCCGCGCCCGACGACAGCAGGATGCCGCCGACCGGGCAGGCCTTCACGCACTCGCCGTGCCCCTCGCAGAGCCCCTTGTCCACCAGCGCCAGCTTGCCCTCGAGCCGGATCGCTCCCGGCACGGGGCAGGCCGTCACGCAGGCGCCGCAGCCCACGCAGGTGTCGGCGCGCACCAGAGCGTGCAGCCGGGCGCCGTCCGCCGAGCCGTTGCCGGCCGCCCCCGCGCCGGCCTCCGCCGCCAGCGGCGCGGCCACCAGCTCGTAAGCGTGCAGGGGCGCGCCGCAGGCGCCGCAGGTCCCGGTGCCCGCCGCCACCACCCCGCCGCAACGCGGACAGGAGCGCGCCGCCGCCCCGCCGGCCCCCGCGTCCGTGCCCGCCGCCTTCCGCTTCCCGCGGCGCAGGTGCCACCACATGCTCGCCGCCGTGACCAGCACGACGGCCACCGTGGTCAGGAGCATCTCCACGCGCCGCGTCTCCCTACCGCAGCCAGGTCTGGCCCGTGGCCACCGCCACGGCGACGTGGATGAGCACGGCGATCAGCGCGGTGAGCGCCACCGGGCGGTGGGCGACGTGCCAGTAGCCGAGCAGGCGGTGCGTGCCCTCGAGGATGCGGATGCGCTGGGCGAGCGCGATCTCCCGCCGGGCCAGGCGCAGCGTGCCGTCCAGGGCCGCCCGGTCCAGCCGCGCGCCGCCGCCCCGCGGCCCGCTCCAGCGGCGCCGCAGCTCGCGCACCGCCCGCCAGCGGGCGAAGTCGTCGGTGAGCAACCGCCGCGCGAGGCCACCCGTGCCGACGCCGGCCGGCGTGACGGCGGCGTCGAGCGTCTCCTCGATCTCCATCGGGTCCATCTCGAGGACCACCGCGATCTCGGTGATCAGGGCGCGGCGCTGCCCGGCGATCTCGTCGCGTGAGTACTCGGCGCCGCTGCGCGCGCGCGGGATGCGCACGTAGAGGTAGCGCCCCACGAAGCCGCTCGCGCAGACCACCAGCATGGCGGCGTAGCCCAACCCGATGAGGCCGCGGAAGTGCCACGACGCATGCACGGCCAGCAGGAGCGGCAGGGCGATGCCGACGGCGATGTGCACGCGCATCCAGGCGCCGACCGAGCCGCTGAAGGCGAGGAAGCGGAAGTGCTTGCGCGCTGGGTAGAGCCACATGAAGAGGAACATCGCCAGACCGGCCACGCCGAAGCTCTGCCCCAGCCATCCAGACGACCGCAGCATCCGGGCGAGCGGGCTGCGCACCCGCAAGGCGTCGGGCGCGGAGTAATAGGGCAGGCCCCACCCCGTCGCCACGACCGGGATGGCCAGCAGGAGGATGAGCAGGATCCACTCGGCCCCGAGCCGGGGTCGTGCCGATTTCACGGTCAGGGGTTGCGAAACGGGACGTCTCGCCTCTGCACCGACCTGCAAGCTGGCCCTCCTTGACGAACTGCCGGCGACGAAACGACTTGGATTCCCGCCGCTTTGCGGACCACAAAGCCGCGGATGAGCAGCAAGCCCCGTGCCCCGGGATGCTCTCTCTACCGCCCCGCGCCTCCCCGGGCTCCGGGAATCCGCGCGCCTAGGAGCCCTTTCTCCCGTCGGAGGCCGCGGCCACCACGCAGAGGCCGCCAAGGATGGCGAGGTTCTTGAGGAACTGGGTGAATTGCTGGGGATCGGTGACGGGGTGGAAGAGGACGGTCGTCGGGATGAGGAAGAGGATCAGGAACAGCGCCCCGGCCCGCGGCTGAAAGCCGGTGGCCAGCATGAGTCCTCCGAGGGTCTCGAAGCCGATCGCGCCCACCGCCATGATCTCGGTGAAGGGGATGCCCCGCTCGGCCATGCGCTCGACCGTGGCGGTGAAGGCGGTCGCCTTCTTGAAGGCCGACACCAGGAAGATGATCGCGATGAGAAACCGTCCGAAGCTCATCAGCGCCCGATTCACCATGTCACCCCCCGAGGGAGCCCGCCCAGGCCCCCAACCCCCGGAGCCGGCCATCCCCGGCCCACGGCGCCTGGCGCCGCTACCGTAGCACAGTCCCGCAACGACTTAGCAGGCTGGAGTGTCATCGCGGGCGACACCAGATGTCCGACTGTCGACATCCCGCCGAACACGCACCGCCGGCGCCGACTAAAGCTAAGGCCCAAAGGCGGAAACGACGATAACCAGGAAGCAATGGTGCGTCATTCGAAGACTCCCAAGAACTCGAGCGCCGGACCCATGTCCGGGACGAAGCCCCCCGAGCCTCCGGCGGATGGGCTCGAGCTGCCCTTGCCCGGCAAGGGCGACAGCGACCCGGCCGCCACCGATCCGGGCGACACCCCGCCGCGCCGCCCCGGCTCCGCGACGGTGCTCGCCGAGGAGGCTCCCGAGGTCATCGAGCAGCGCACCGTCGCCCGCCTGCGCGACCTCATGCGCACCCTGACCAAGGCCCTCAAGGCCAAGAAGATGTATCCGGCCAACAATCCGGTGCTGTCGCGCATCCTGATCGAGTTCCAGGACGCGATGATGGGCACGCTCGAGGACCTCGAGGAGCTGACGCTGTCGGTGCAGCCGGCCGATCTGCTGCACAACGGCGCGTCCGTGTACCACAATCCGGCGAAGCGCGACAGCCTCGCCACCCGCTTCCACCGCGACGGCATCACCGAGATCCAGTTCGCCAGCGGCCTGACCCCGCCCGAGTTGAACGCCTTCCTCGACGTGCTGGCCCGGGCCACCGAGCCGCAGGGCGCCGAGGAAGACCTGGTCACGCTGCTCTGGGAGCAGGAGTTCTCGCACATCAATTACGCCTACATCGCCATCGACGACCTGCACGAGAACCTGCTCGCGGGCGTGCCGGTGCCGGAGGGCAGCTCGGCCGAGGAGATGACGCACATCCCGTGGCCGACCAACCCGGAGACCACCTGCGGGCTCGACATCCTCTTCGATCCGCGCCTCGACGGAGAGGACGGCTCGGGCGAGCGCTCCGACGACTGGAACGAGCTCATCCCCACGGTGGACATCACCGAGCGCTGCCCCGCCGAGCTGCTCCAGTTGAACTCGCAGGAGCTGCAGGACCTCGCCGAGGAGATCCACCTCGAGCACTCGCGCCCGCTCACCGAGGTGGCGCTGGAGATCCTCACCGAGGTGGCCGAGGACGAGCGCAACGCCGAACGCTTCAGCGACCTGGCGCGCGCCCTGGCCGACCTGGTGGTCATCGCCCTGACCGACGCGGACCTGACCCGCGCCACGCAGGTGCTCGCCACGCTGCGCACGCTCTCCGCCGAGCGCGGGGTGGACGCGGCCGGCTACCTGCCCGACACCGGGGACATGGCCAGGCAGGCGGTCGCCTCCATCCACCACTTCCCTGAAGCGGACACTTCGTCGCTGCCCGAGTTCCTCGCGCACCTCGGCGCCCACGCCATCGACCCGGTGTGCGAGCTGCTCGACAACCCGGCGCACGCGCCGCTGCACCCGCAGCTGGCGGCCGGGCTTTCGCTCCTGGCGCAACTGGACACGGCGCGGGTGGGCGAGCGCCTGACGCGCGCCGTGAACCCGGCGGCCGGGCACATCCTGGCGGCGCTGGCCGCCTCGCCGTTCCCCGGGGTCGAGGCCATCCTCGGCCAGGCGATCGAGCACCGCGAGGCGCGGGTGCGCAAGGACGCCGTCCTGGCGCTCCTGGCGCGGCACGCCGCCGGCAAGCCGGAGCTGTGCGGCAAGGTGGCGCGCGCCCTCGAGGACAGCGACCCGCAGGTGCGCAACGCCGCCCTGCAGGCGGCCCGCGAGATCGCCACCGAGGAGATGGGCGCCAGCCTGCTCGCCATCGTCTAGCACCCGGACTTCCGCGAGCGCTCCTCGGCGGAGAAGCGCTCGTTCTTCGAGGCGCTGGCCCGCCTGCAGCAGGCGTTCCTGAAGAAGACGCTGCGCGAATGGTCGGCGCGGCACCTGTGGTGGCCGGACGCGGCCGCCACCGAGCGCCGCGCGCTGGCGGCGTGGGCGCTGGCCCGCACCGGCGACCCCGAGGACCGCGCTCACCTCAGCCGGCACTCGCACAGCATCTTCCCCGGCGTGCGCAAGGCCTGCCGCCGCGCGCTCGACGAAAGCCCCGAGCCCCCGGCGGCGCGCCCCAACGACGGGCAGAACCTCCGGAGGGCGGCATGAACGACGCCACCACCCGCACCGCACCGCGCGAGCGCGACGAGGCGCACGCCTCGCGCGTCACCGTCGCGGGCCGGGCTCTGGCCACCAGCCTGGCCGTGTTCTGGAAGACCTCCAGGCTGTACGACAACCGCAACGTGGCCTACACGCAGGCGCTGTCCAACCTCATGGACTCGCTGGCCGCGCTGCTGGCGCTGGAGCGACCCGGCTTCAGCCTGCAAGTCGTCAGCGACTCGCTTTACGTCAACGACCTGCGCCTGCGCGTCGACGTCGTGGGGCAAGCCAGCCACCAGTACCTGGTCGACGAGTTCTCGCGGCGCGGGTTGGCCGGCGTCCGCTTCTCGCCGGGCGTCGACTCGCAGGAGATGCTCCGCTTCGCCAACGCCTTCCTCGACTGGCCGGAGACGGCCGACGACGGCGGCCCGGCGATCGAGCAGTTCGAACGCATCCTGCACGCCCAGGAGGTCATCCACCTGTGGCCGGTGCGCGAGCTCTCGGCCACGCCGGAGAACGACCAGGACGACTCGCAGTCGCAGCGCGTCGTGGCGCGGCGCTCGTTCCTGCGCGCCATGCACGCCACCAAGTCGGCGATGCTCGGGGCCCGCCAGGGCCGCCGCGTGGATCTGCGCCAGGCCAAGCGCGCCGTGCAGTCGATCGTCGATCTCATCCTGTCCGAGGAGCTCTCGCTGCTCGGCATGACGACGCTCAAGGACTACGACGAATACACCTACCAGCACTGCGTCAACGTGGCGATCCTGTCGATCACCATGGGCAACCGGCTGGGGCTCTCCAAGCAGCAGCTGTCGCAGATCGGCGTGGCGGGGCTGTTCCACGACATCGGCAAGGTGCGCGTGCCCAACGCCGTGCTGCAGAAGCCGGGCAAGCTCTCGGCCGAGGAGTGGGCGGTGATGAAGACCCACCCGGCGGAGGGCGTCAAGATCATCACCAAGCTGCACGGCATCTCGTCGTTGTCCATGCGCGCCATGGTGACGGCCTACGAGCATCACCTGAACGTCGACCTGTCGGGCTATCCGCGGGTGCACCGCCGGCGCAGCCAGAACCTCTTCTCGCGCGTCGTCGCCATCTGCGACTGCTACGACGCCATGACCGCGCACCGGTCCTACCAGAAGGACCCGTTCACGCCGTACGAGGCGCTGCACTACATGACGACGAAGCTCGCCGACCGCTTCGACACCGCGCTGCTCAAGGTGTTCATCCGCACGGTGGGCATCTATCCGCCGGGCACGGTGGTGCGCCTCAACACCGGCGAGGTGGCGCTGGTGGTGTTCCCGAGCACCGAGGATCTCACCGCGCCCGTGGTCAAGTTGCTGCGCGACGCCGAGGGGCTGGCCGTGCCGCCCGAGCGCGTGGACCTCAGCGCCGTACCGGCCCGCGGCCGGCGGCGCGCCATCGTCGACGCGGTGAAGCCCGGCGCCGTCGGCGTGGCGATCGAAGAGCTGGCCGAGTAGTCGGCCGCCCCTCTCCAGCGACCGCGCGTTTCTCTCTGGGGGCCGGCCGGCCTACCGTCTGGGCGCCGCCACCCGGAAGCTGCGCCGCACCGCCGTCTGTAGATCCGCTCCCTCGAAGACCTCGACCTCGGCGGCGTACCGTCCCGGCGCGAGCGCGCCGGGACGGAAGGGGACGGCGTAGGGCTGCAGAGATCCCGCCTCCGAGACCGGCCGCAGCTCCTGCTGCACGATGCCGCCCTGCGCGTCGCGCACGGTGACCACCACGCGGCACCTTCCCGGACCGCACCGCGGCACGACCTCGGCGCTGCGCAGCACCTCGAAACCGACGTAGGCCGTCGTCGTGTCGGCCGCGAACGCCCGCGGCACGCAGGGATAGCCGATCCAGTCGTACCAAGTGCGCTCGGAGGCGGCGCCGGGTTCCCACTTGCGCAACGAGCTGAAGAAGAGGATGTCGCTGACCCGCCAGCCGTGCGATCCGAAGTTCATCTCCGGCACCGACATCTCGACGTCGGCCATGCCGCGGGGCACGCTGTCGAGGCCGACACTCTTCGCCGAGATCAACGGATAGGCCTCGATGTGGATGCGGTAGCGTCCCGGCGCGAGCCCCAGGTCCAGCGGCGTGGGGAAACCGCCGCGCTCGCTCGCCCCATCGCTCTGCAGCGGCCCGATGAGGGTCTCTTCCTTGGCGACGCGCCCGCCGTCGGGCCGGAATGCCTCGGCTCGGATGCGGTAGGTGACGCGGCGCCACTCGATGGCGGGCGTGCCGGCGGCGGGGGCCGGGGGCTCGAGACCCCACCACAGCACCACGCCCCCTTTCTTGGCGAAGCCGATGCGCGCCGATCCGTCCACCCACAAGCCGATCTCCGGGATGATCGCCAGGGGATCGGCGAAACCCGCCGGCTCCGGCGCCGCCGCGCTCGAGGGTCTCGACAGGCAGACGAGCACGGCCATGATCGCCACGGCGGACAGCGCAGCCATACTTGCAGCGGCTGTCGGCACGGCCATCCCCACATCGCCCGCCGGTCCGCGCCCCCGTCTCCACGACGACGAATCTCGGAAGTTCATAGAAGGAGAGGGTTTCACACCTCTACAGGCGGTGCAAGCGGGGCGAGTGGAGCGGCCCCGGGGCCGGACCGGACTTGCGCGGAGGGGCGCATCCGGCGGCCCCGCCCCAGACCCTCGTCCGGGGGTCCTTGACCGCGGGGCCCGCCGCCCCGTAAGGTCGCCAGCGAGCGTCGTCTGTTGCGACGATTGGGCACCCTGGAGGAAGCGTGAAGAGGACCTATCAGCCCCATAACCGCCGCCGGCTGAAGAAGCACGGCTTTCGGGCCCGCATGAAGACGAAGAACGGGCGCAAGATTCTGAGCCGCCGCCGCGCTCACGGCCGGAAGAGGCTCACGGTTTCCAGTCCGTAGCATCCGGCAGGCGGCCGGAGCGGCGATCCGAGAGTAGAGCGGCCCCGGGGGGATCTCCCGGGGCCGACGCATCCCGGCCCGCCCCGCCGCCCCCGGCTGGTCGCACTGCTCACCCGCGCGCCGCCGGCGCGCTCTCCCGCGAGTACCCGTGCTGCCGCGCAAACTTCGCCTCACCCGCACCGAAGAGTATCGCGCCGCCTACGACGAAGGACGTGCGCGGCGGGGTCCGGCTCTGGTCTGCATCGCCTGCGCCCGGCCGGGAGAACCCACCCGGGCCGGCGTGGTCGCCAGCCGCAAGGTCGGCGACGCGGTGCGGCGGAACCTGGCGAAGCGGCGGCTGCGCGAGGGGCTGCGGCTGGTGTGGCCGGAGCTGCCCCCTGTCGGCTGGCATCTCGTGCTCATTGCCACAGCCGTCACCGTCACCATAGACTACGCGCGGCTCGTGGACGATCTGCGCAGCAGCCTCTCCGAGCTCGGTGTGCTGGCGGGGGAATCACCCCTGGCCTAGCGCGAGCTACCTGTCCCGCGTCCGGAAGCGAACGCCTTGAACGAATCGCCCGACGTCACCCTGCCCGCGCGCGCGCTGCTTGGCGCGCTGGCTCTCTATCGCGCGACAGCGTCCCGCATGCTGCCGCCATCCTGCCGCTTCGTGCCGTCGTGCTCGGAGTACGCGCTCGGGGCGGTGCGCGCGCGTGGTGCGCTGGGCGGCTCCTGGCTGGCCCTCCGGCGGCTGCTCCGTTGCCACCCGCTCGGCGGCCACGGACTCGACCCCGTTCCCCCTCGAGGAAAGCGCTAACATGGACCGGCGCACGATCTTGGCCATCGCCCTCTCCGCCCTGGTGCTGATCTTCGCACCCATGCTCCTGGAGCGCTTGGGGGTCATGCCGAAGCGCCAGGCGGCCACTCCGGCGGACCGGACCGGGGCCTCCTCCCCGGTCGTGTCCGGCGACTCTGCCGCCACCGCGGCCGTCCCGGAGACCTCGGGCGGCCTCGGCGGCCTGCCCCAGACCGCGCCCGCGGCCGGCGCCGCCTCCGGCCCGGCGCTCGCGGGTGCTCTCACCGCGCCGGGCCGCCGCATCCTCGTCGCCAGCGACCTCTACGAAGCCGAGTTCGACTCCCGCGGTGCGCGGCTGGTGGCGATGCGGCTCAAGAGGTACATGGCCACGGACAAGGGGGCCGTAAGGCTCGCCGGCTCGCCGGCGTTCTGGCTCGAGCTCGGCGACAAGCTCTCTTCCCGAGTCCTGGCCAACGCCGTCTACGATGTCAGCGAGAGCACCGATGCCTCGGGGTTCACGCGCCGTCTGCGCTTCGCCATCGCCGACACCAGCGGCGTGCGCATCACGCAGACCTACACGCTCGACCCCAAGAGCTATCTCATCGAGCTCGAAGTGCGCATGGACGGCGTGCTGCAGCGCGGCGTGACCGACTACCACGTCGCACTTCGCTCCTGGCCGCTCGTCACCGAGCGGAACCTCCAGGAGGACATCAACAACCTGCAGGCCGTCAGCCTCGTCGGAAAGGACGTCAAACGACATCGCTACAATGACTTGCGCAAGGGCGAGAAGAGCGAAGAGGGGGCCATCCGCTGGGCGGCCGTGCGCTCGAAGTACTTCACGCTAGCGGCCATCCCCGAGCAGGCGAGCTCCAAGTCGGTGCGGACCTTCGTGCCGGGAGACGGCATCCCGCCGCCGGCCGGGAGCTCACCCGCCGACGCCCAGATGTTCACATCCCAGGTCGGCGCCGCGATCGTGCTGCCCGTGCCGCCCGCCGGCATGACCCACCATCTCCTCATCTACGCCGGGCCGAACGACTATTGGATGCTCGAGAAAGTCGGCCACCGGCTGCAGAACGTCGTGGACCTCGGCTGGAGCTGGATCCTGCCGTTCTCGCGCGCCATCCTCAAGGTGATGGTCTTCTTCCACCAGTTCATCTCCAACTATGGGCTGGTCATCCTGCTTCTGTCGGCCCTGGTCAAGATCCTCTTCCACCCGCTCACCGCGTCCTCGCTGCGCTCCATGCGGGCCATGCAGCGCATCCAGCCCGAGGTGGAGAAGCTCCGCAAGCGCCACGAAAAGGACCCGCAGAGGATGAACCAGGCGGTGTTCGCGCTCTACAAGGAGCACAAGATCAGCCCCTTCGGCGGCTGCCTGCCGATGGTGATCCAGATGCCCGTCATGTTCGCCCTCTACCAGGTCTTCCTGCACGCCATCGAGTTGCGGCAGGCGCCGTTCCTGCTCTGGATCGATGATCTCTCCGCGCCGGACGTGCTCTTCAGCGTGGCCGGGTTCCCGATCCGCATCTTGCCCGCCATCATGTTCGGCTCGTCGCTCCTGCAGCAGAAGTTGACGCCTACCGACCCTCGCCAGGTCACGACGATGTACATCATGAATGTCGTGATGCTCGTGCTGTTCTACAATCTCCCTTCGGGCCTCGTGCTCTACTGGACGGTGACCAACCTGCTCACGGCATTGCAGCAGTATCTGGTCACCCACGGCGAGCGGTCGGCCCCGGAACCGGCGACCACCTAACCCCAACCCGCGAGCGCGACGGAGACCACCATGTCCGGCCGATTCTCCGATACCCCTGAAAGCGACCGCCGCGCCCCGCGGGACCCCGACGACGATGAACTCCTCGACGCCGAACCGGACGCTGAGGCCGAGACCTGGACCCCAGAGGAAGACCTTGGGGAGCCTGAGGTTGCCGAGGCCGTAGGGGAAACGGTGGAGGAGGCCATCCAGAACGCCCTCGAGATCCTCGGGGCCCAGGAGGACGAAGTCGAGATCGAGGTTCTCCAAACCGGGCAGCGGGGCTTCCTCGGCTTTGGCAAGCGCCGCCCGTTCCTCGTGCGCGCGACCTGGCTCGACGACCTCGACGAGGAGACCATCGAGGAGGAGATCCCGGAGGAGGAGACCGCGCGCGCGACGGCCGCCCCCTCCTCGGTCTCCCAGGAGACTCCCCGGCGTGCCGCCTCGCGCGAGCCGGAAGCGCCGGCCGGCATCCCCACTCGACCTTCGGCAGCGCCCACCGCCCCGGCCCGCGTCTCCGACGCCTCGCCTCCGCCGGCCCGTGCCGCCTCCGCAGGCAACGTGAACCAGCTCGCCGAGCGGGCCCGTGAAGCCACCGAGGATCTCCTGCGCCGCATGGGCATGGCGGCCACCGTCCAGGTCACCGCGGCCGACGACGAGATTCACATCGCGATCGAGAGCGACGAAGACGACGCTCTCCTCATCGGCCGCCGCGGCGAGACCCGGGCCGCGCTCGAGCACCTCATCCAACGCCTCGCCGTCCCGCGTGAGGAGCGAGAGATCTCGGTCCTCGTGGATGTGAACAGCTACTGGCTGCGCCGCATCGAGCGGCTGCGCTCCGACGCCGTCAACTTCGCCGCCGAGGCCGTCCGCGACGGGCAGGAGGTTCGCACCGAGCCTCTTTCGGCGCAGGAGAGACGGGTCATCCACCGTACATTGGTGGATGACGAACGCGTTTCCACCGAGTCGATCGGCACCGGGGCCCTCAAGCGCGTGGCAATCGTGCCTGCACGCAGTCGCTGAGCAAGGCCTTCGCCAGTTCTCTGAACCAGAGCCTGTTCCGGGCCGTCTCGCAGTCGCATATCTCAAAGGAACTTGACCCCTAGTCTCGCAGTCCGCTACCAAGTAGCGCGTTAGCCCGTCTCTTCGCGATGCGGTCCGCGCTGGAGACTCTTGGTCGCGGGCCACGATTTCTATCTGGGCGGAGCCGATGGGCCCCGACTGCCCGGTCCGCACGAACCCCTCTGAAACTACTCGGGCAAGCACCGGTTCTTCTGCTTGCGTCGGCGCAGCCGCTCTGCGCAGTCTTCGCGGCATGACCCCATTTAGACGCCCACCGCGCGACCGGCCGCCCCGGCGACAGGATTCTCTTGTCCGAAACCCTCGGGATCTCCCGAAGCCCGGCGCTGAGATCCGGTTCGATCTGAACCCGGATGAAAAGGCGGCACTCCTCGGGGCGCTGGCTCCGCTCGTTCCGCCCGAGGTCCTCCCCGAGGCTGCAAAGAGCTTTCGCGACTACCTGGCCGGCCTGGTTGGATGGAACGTCCGGAGCAACCTGGTCGCCGCCGGCGATCGGGACCGCCTCGTCCGCCGTCACGTCGTCGAGTCGCTCGCCTGCGTCCCGCTGCTCGATGAGCTCGGCGGGTCCACGCTGATCGACCTCGGGTCCGGCGGCGGGTTCCCGGGCGTCCCGATCAAGCTCGTTCGACCCCAGCTTGAGGTAGCGCTGGTCGAGAGCCGCCGCATGAAGAGCCTCTTCCTGAAGCGGACGATTGCGTCACTCAGGCTCGGGGGAATCGTCGCCTGGCAGGTCCGCGCTGAGACCCTCGGAGGACTCCCGGCCGGGGCTGCTGCGGACGCTTCCTTGGCGACCGGCCCCGGGGCCCTCTCCAGCCCCGGGGCTTTCGCCAGCCCGGACGACCCGAGGGTTCGTCCGGTCGTAGACCTGGTGACGTCGCGGGCCGTGGCGGCGATGGAGAAGACCACCCGGTGGGTCGCCCCGCTGGTCCGCCCGGGAGGGTGCCTGGTGACCTTCAAGGGAAGCCGCGTCGACGAAGAGCTGGTGGCCTGGAAAGCCAACCCAGGCCCGTGGGAACTGATTCGACTCGAGCGAGAGGTCCTTCCTGGGTTGACGCTGGTTGCGCTCCGACGGCTGGATTTTGAGGAGCCTGACCTGCCCAGTTGAGACCCCCACATCCATGAGACCAGAAGCCGGCCTCCGAGAGCCCCTGGCGATGTTTCACGTGAAACGCCGGAGATGGGTTCTTCGAAACGGCAATAAGAACAACATGTTGTCTCGTCATCAGTGAGTCCTGGCCGGATTTCTCCACAATCAGGCTTGACCGCGCATCGGCCAACCGCATAGATTTGCCCACAGTAGCTCGCGCCAGTAGATGGCCTGCGAGTTGCTGCGCGAACCGACGTCGTAACCCAAGCGCCCCCGCAGGGACTGCAAATGGGCAAGGTAATAGCGATTGCCAGCCAGAAGGGCGGCGTCGGCAAGACCACTACAGCCATCAACCTCTCGGCTTGTCTGGGCGAGGAGGGGAAGCGGGTCCTCCTGGTGGATATGGATCCCCAGGGGAGCGCCGGCAGCGGTCTTGGCCTGACGGTAAACGACTCCCAAGCAACAATCTATGAGGCACTGATTGGATCGGTCGCGCTAGAGGAGGCCATCGTCCGAGAAGTGCATCCCGGCGTGGACATCGCGCCAGCCGCCGCGCGGCTGTCTGGCGCCGAGGTCGAGCTCGTCAGTGTCATCGCCAGGGAATTCAAGTTCCGGAACTGCCTTGGCGCGGCCCGCGACAACTATGACTTCGTGCTCGTGGACACGCCGCCCTCCCTCGGCCTGCTGACGGTGAACACCTTGACCGCCGCAGATTCCGTCCTTGTGCCCCTACAGTGCGAATACTATGCGCTCGAGGGGCTTACCGCGCTGATGACGACCATCCGGCTGATTCAGGAGAATCTCAATGGCGGGCTGGAGATCGAGGGGGTCCTTCTCACGATGTACGACCCTCGCCTCAATCTCTCCCAGCAGGTCGCTGAGGAGGCGAAGACCCATTTCGCCGGTCGAGTCTTCGAGACGATCATTCCCCGGAACGTGCGCCTCGGAGAGGCGCCAAGTTTCGGGAAGCCAATTATTTACTATGACTCCGCCTCCAGTGGAGCGCAGAGCTATCGGGCCCTGGCGAAGGAACTGCTCGGGGTGGGGAGCCTGGTGCCATGACAAAGAGAGTACTCGGACGTGGGCTTGAGGCGCTGATCCCTTCCTCGCAAGGAGGGACGAGCGGCGAAGCCGCCGTCGCGACTGCCCCGGAGCCGTCGGTGCGGGAGCTGCCGATCGCCGCCATTCGCCCCAATCCTCGCCAGCCGCGCCACCACATCGACGAGAAGGCTCTCGGTGAGCTCGAGACCTCCATCCGCTCTCAGGGGATCCTCCAGCCGCTGCTCGTGCGCCCCGCCGGGGACGCCTACGAGCTGATCGCCGGCGAACGGCGCTTCCTAGCTGCCCAGCGGGCCGGGCTGGAACAGGTGCCCGTCGTCGTTCGCGACTTTGCCGACCAACAGGTGCTCGAAGCCTCGCTCGTGGAGAATCTCCAGCGTGAGGATCTCGATTCGATGGATGAGGCCATGGGCTACCAGGCGCTCATGGACGATCTCGGCTACACGCATGAGCGCGTTGCCGAGCGCGTCGGTAAGGATCGCACGACGATCACGAATTCCCTGCGCTTGCTCTCTCTCCCGCAAGAAGTTCAGGACATGGTTTCACGTGGAACCCTGACCGCGGGACACGCACGCGCGCTCCTGTCGCTCGCCTCGCACGACGACATCCGGGCCGCCGCTCGCTACGTGAACTCGATGGGTTTCTCCGTACGCAAGACGGAAGCTTTCGTCTCGCGCAAGCTCAAGCGCAGGATTCAGGCCCGGCGCCGCTCGTCCGCTGCGGCCGCGCATTCCGCGCTGCCTCCGGGCTCCGCGTTCGCGGAGATCGAGGATCGTCTGCGCCGCCTTTTCGCCACGCAGGTCCGAATCGTTCCGCAGGCGAATGGCGGCGGAAAGCTCGAGATCGAGTACTACAGCCAGGCCGAGCTCGAGCGTCTGCTGGAGGTCTGGGGCGCGCTGTAACGCGCCCCACCCGCGCGCAGTCAGCCGCCCAGCGACGCGTGGCACGAACCAGGAGGCCCCTGTGAAGTTCTTGCGCGAGAAAGAAAAGGCTACCCCCGAGGAACAGGCTCCGAACACGATCATCGGTGTCGGGTCGAGCCTCCGCGGAACTTTGATGGTGGAAGGAACGCTGCGCGTCGAGGGTGAGTTCGATGGCGATCTGCTCAATTGCGACCGCCTGGAGATCGGACCGCACGGCTGTGTTCGCGTAGATGTGCAAGTCCGCGACGCCCACATCGAGGGACAGATGCAGGGCAGCCTGCAGGCCGAGGGCCGCGTCGTTCTCATGACCGGGGCGCGCATGCACGGAGACCTGACGTGCCGCCGGGTGGTGATCGAAGACGGCGTACACTTCACGGGCCGATGCATCATGGTCGAGGAAGGGGAACCGCTCCCGACGACGCCACCCGCCGAGGGAATGGAAGCCACTCACACGGACGACCTCGAGGTCGCCTCCGGCTATCGACGGGATTCTTCCTAGCGGTTGTCCAGATCCAGCCGTCCCGCCAAGCCTCGACAGCCATGCCTCTTGGGCCGATACGACCTGGACGCTGTGGACAAGATCGCTCCGGATTCGCCCTCCTAACCCGCTGTAGAAATGTCGATTAAGACAATCCAAGAATTCTACGCCGAAGTTATACACCGGAAGCCCACAGGCCCTCGCCCCGAGCTGGCCTCGCTTGCGCGAGCGCCCACCTGAGATCTCGTGCCCGCGATGTCGCGCGCCCAGCCCCAGCCTGGGCGTGCGGCCGCACCCAGCTGCCCACGGCTGCGCAGCGCGTGTTTCACGTGGCCTCAAGGCTTCATCCCCCTAGTGCCCCGCGCTTTGGCGCAGTCGGGCCCGTCGGTGCCCCGCGCTCTGAGCTCGCCCGAAAGAAAGGCGCCCGGCCCTCCGCTTCGGCGACCGGAAAGAATAGTAACCAGGTGAATTAGCTATCAGAATGCAGCCTGGGCTCGCAGGTTTGCCGGTGTCTAGGTTCGCCGCGCGGGCGCTCTCAGTCGCAGCGGCGGCACTTCCGATGTCCCACACTTAGTTCGAACGTGCGTATGCAGAATCTGGTCGCCACAGAGAGAACCGGAAAGCCCCCGGAAACCCTGGTCGATCTCTACCGCGCCGGGCTGCGCGTGCATCGCAACCCGATAGCATTCCTTCACAAGGTCGAAGGGCAGTACCGCCAGGTATCCGCCGACGCGGCCGACTTGCGGATCGGACTCCTCGCGGCGGGCCTCATCGACGTCGGCGTGCGCCCCGGGGACCGCGTCGTAATTCTCTCGGAAACCCGTCTCGAGTGGGCGCTTGCCGACCTGGCGATCCTCACGGCGGCGGCTGTCACCGTCCCCATCTTTCCCTCGCTTCCGGAAAACCAGATCGAATTGCTCCTGCTGGATTCGGAGCCCGGCTTGGCCTTCTGCTCGGGCCCCGACAACTTCCAGCACCTGCTGGCGATCTGGCCGCACGTCCCCTCGCTCCGCACCGTCGTGCTGCTCGACGGCTCCACGCCGGCCCGGCCGACGCCCGGCCGGGTCGTCCCTATCGCGGAATTCGAGGCCGCGGGCAGGCGCAGGCTCGAGCGGGACCCCGCCACCGTGGAAGACCGCGCGGGAACCGTCACCCCGAACCACCTCGCCAGCCTGATCTACACGTCGGGGACCACGGGCGACCCCAAGGGCGTCATGCTGACGCACCGCAACTTCGTCGCTAACGTGTTGCAGGCACGGCAGCATATCGATGTCGGACCCACCGACACCACGCTCTCCCATCTGCCGCTCTCGCACGTATTCGAGCGGATGGCCGGGCTCTACACGACGGTCCACGCTGGGGCGACCATCGCGTACGCGGAGGGCTTCGAAACCCTGCCCACCAATGTCCTGGAGGTCCGGCCCACGATAGTGATGTCGGTGCCGCGCCTCTTCGAGTTCATCCTGGAACGCGCGGCGCGCACGGCGGCCAACGCGGGGGGGCTCGCCAGCGCGATCTTCGCCTGGGCCAGGGCGACGGGGATCGCCTGGTCCAAGGCCCGCATGGCCGGCCCCGTCCCGCTCCATCTCGCGGCGGCTCGGGCCGTCGCAGACGTTCTCGTGTTCCGCAAGCTTCGGACGCGCCTGGGCGGACGCATCCGCTTCCTGATTTCGGGCGGCGCGCCTCTCTCGCCCGAGGTCGCCCACTTCTTCCACGCCGCTGGGGTGCCCCTTCTGGAAGGCTATGGACTCACCGAGACCTCGCCGGCGGTGGCGGTGAACGATTTGCGAAGGTGGAGGATAGGTTCCGTGGGACCACCGCTGCCTGGACTCGAAGTGCGGATCGCCGGGGACGGCGAGATCCTGGTGCGGGGCCCGACCGTGATGAAGGGCTACTACCGCAGTCCGGCGGACACGGCAGCGGTGCTCACTGCGGACGGCTGGTTCCACACCGGCGACATCGGCCTTCTGGATGCGGACGGCTTCCTCGTCATCACCGACCGCAAGAAGGACATCATCGTCACCGCCGGCGGGAAGAACATCGCCCCGCAGCCGATCGAGCGACTGCTGCGTTCCATCCCCCTCGTCGCCGAGGCGGTGGTGATCGGCGACCGACGGCCCCACCTGGTCGCGCTCCTGGTGCCGAACTTCGAGGATCTCGAGGCGTACGCGCACTCGTCCGGGATCGACTTCGCCAGCCGCTCGGAGTTGGTCGCCAGCCGTCGCGTGCGGGC
Organism: uncultured bacterium; assembly: GCA_964386525.1. GTDB lineage: Bacteria > Eisenbacteria > RBG-16-71-46 > RBG-16-71-46 > DASYSL01 > CAYLSO01. The sequence continues at coordinate 11,191 of CAYLSO010000150.1, read as the reverse complement.
GGTCTTCCGCCGCGAGATCGACGCCCGCTCGAAGGGGTTGGCCGTCTTCGAGAGAGTGCGCCGATTCGCGCTTCTGGACCGCGAATTGACGATCGCAGAGGGCGAGATCACGCCGACGCTGAAGGTGCGCCGGCAGAAGGTTGCCGAAACCTGGGCGGGGGTGATCGAGAGCCTGTACGGGCGCTAGGGCCCGGGGCCGTGCCTCAGCGCGGCCGGCTCGTCTTCGAAACGACGATCAGCACGATCAGCAGGAAGATGCCGCCGACGACGAGCTTCGGCCAGGGCCCGGCGTTCCGGTCGACCACGGAGACCACCCAGTCGCCGAGATCCGCTAAGACCGACATCGTCTGGCGCCAGAACTCTTCGAAAAAGCTGATGATCGAGTCCACGGCGATTCTTCCCCTCCTTGGAGTGACCGTTGCCTAGACTGCGGCCTTAGGCTGGGGCTGGATCTCTCGGAGAACCCGCCCGTCCGGATCGACGAGCCGCAAGAGCTTTCCCGTCTGCCAACCCAGCACGCGGGCCGAAGTCTCGAGCTCCCCCAGGGTCTTCGCCGTCAACACCGCTTGCCAGCCGCCCCAGTCCGGCTGGTAGAGCTGCAGTTCGAAGCGTCGGATGGTCGGCCCCCTATCCCATTATTGCGGTATCGGCCACCGGGTCGCGCTGCTTGATCCGGGGGCCCCTCTCGGGGCGGCATTCTACGGGGAGTCCACCGCCGCCTCAAGGCCGCAAGTTGCGGCCTGGAGGCCGCCGGCCGCGCCCGGGGCGCCGTGGCTCCATCCAAGAAAGAGGCCCGCCTGGCAGCGGGCCTCACTCATCTACCCCGACCGGGAGATTCGGCGCGGCGGAACCGGCGCGGGAGATCCGCAGCGCGCGTCCCGACGCGGGCGCACCGGAGCGGCTTGTGCCGCGGTCTACCGATGCCCTCTGGCTCCTCCCGCCTGGGGCGCGCCGCCGCGCCCGCCGCCGCTCATCGGCGCGGGGGACGACCCGCGAGACCAAGACCCGCCGGGCTGCGGGGCACTGCCGCGGCCCGGCTGCCGGACGGACTCGCGGCCCGGCGCCGGCGCATTCCGGCTCTCGGAGCGCCGCACCTGCGCGGATTCGCTCCCCCGCGGGCGCGGCACGGCGCCCGCCCCGACCCGGCGCCCTTCGTTGCCGCTTCCGCTCTCCCGCCGCGCGAACGTCCGCTCGGGGTCACGAGAGCGCAACTGGCCGCGCGTGGCTCCGCCGCGCGGGGCTTGCACGCGGCCGTCATTCACGCGGCCGACCTGGCTGCCGCTGCCCTCGCCGCTGCGCAGATAGGAGCGGCTCGGGTCCCGCGGCTGCAGGGTTCCGCGGGAGGACGACTTGCCCCCGTAGATGACGCGCGTGCCGCGCGAGCTGCGCCACTCGTTCCCGCCCGAGCCTTGATCGCGCCCGGAGATGCCGCGCTCCGGGGACGAGATCGGATCGCCCGTCGAGAGGCGGCCGCCTGAGACGCTGCGGCCGTCCTTGGCGGCGACGCCGCTGCGGCTGCCGCGCTCGCCGCCGCCGGCCCGCGAGTACCCGCTCGGATCCCTGGCCGCCAGGCTGCCCGGCACGTCCTTGCCGGAACTGCCGCGGGAGCGGATCTCGGGGGCGTTGGGCTTTTCGGAGCCGAACGCCGGCGGGCCGTGGTCGGCGCCGTCGCGCCAGCGCACGTCACCGTAGTAGCTGCCCGACCCGGGCGGCGGCGAACCGTAATACGTGGGGTAGTACGAGCCGCAGTACCCGTAGCCGTAGTAGTACGAGTCGCACGGGTACCAGAAGTACGGATAGGGGTAGTACCCGTAGGAGTACGGCCAGTAAGACGACGCGTAGTACCAGGGCCAGTACGAGAACCCGAACGAGAATCCGCTCGAGTACATGTACGTGTAGAAGTACGGGTCGCAGTAGTAGAAGCGCGACAGCGGGCCATAGTAGTAACCGAGCGAGTACACGTACGCCGTGCTGCCACCGCTCTCGGCCGGCGCCTCATAGCCCGCAGCTCCGCCCTGTGTCGCGTCCCCCAGCGTGAACCCGTACGTGCTCGCCGCGGCCGCCGGGTCGATCAACGCCTGGATGATCTCGTTGGACACGCCCAGATCGCGCAAGTACACGATGTCGTCGGCGGTGAGGTCCCACGCTTCCGCATCGGAGCAGATCTTGGCGAGAATGGTCAGGTCGTCGACGCCCTTCTCCGTGAGCCGTATGGCGTCGTCGGGCGTGAGCGCCCAGGCGCCCGTCGCACCGAGGGTCGCGAGAAGCGCGACCGCAAAGAGTCTCCGCATTACCCGGCACATGATGCCGCCCCCCTTCTCGGGCATTCTCGCCCCAGGGGCCGAGGTCGAACCGTGCTTCCATTGTAGGAGCCACGGAAGAAAGGCGTCAACTCGCGTGCGACCCTTCCGGCCGCGCGCCCGTTCGCTGTCATCTAACGCCGGCATCCCGCCCTCCCTCACCGGAGCGGCGAACCGAGGTTGCGCCACCGGTTCTGGTCGAGATCGTACAGCCAGGCGGTGCCGCTTCTCGTCACCAGGAAGCCGAACCCTTGCATGAACCGGACATCGCGCGCGGCCACCGGCAGCGGCAGCACGTTGCGCTCTTCGCCGTCCATGCGGAAAGACTCCTCGATGGTGACCCACCTGGCCTTCTCCGGCCGGTACTGCCACAGATTGCCGTCGTCGGTGAGCAAGCCGCCGACGCCCCAGGCGAGCAGGATGTGACCTGCGGCCGGCGTGGGGTTGGCAGGCGCTCCCGCGACGGTCTTGCTCTGGGCGGCAGCCCAGGAAACCGCCGGCGCGGCGGCAACAGCGGCCAGACCGAGGCAGACGAACAGGCCGAGCGCCGCTGTGGCACTGCGGCCAAACCGGCAAGCCATGGTGACTCCTCCTTGCTGCACTCTTGGCGGGGCGCGACACTTGGGGGTGGGAAGGCCCCATGAGCATAGCATTTCCCGGGCCGTGCCGGCCGGGCTGCAAGCCGCGTCCCGGAGCGGTCTTCGGCGAAGGGAATCGCGCCGGGAGTAGCAAAACTGCGACAATCTAGTGGCGCAGCGTCGCCGCTGCGGGCGCCGCGCAGCCCGCGGCGGAGCTCTTCCGCCTCATCCTGGGAGAAACCCATGACCGGCCGCACCCCTGAGCCTTCCCGCCCCCGCCTGCTTCCCTGGATCGTCGCTCTCGTCTTCTCCGGCCTCGGGGCCGCGGCGCAGGCCACCACGGCCCAGCCCCCCGGCTCGCCGGGCCCGGTGTGGGTCCCCGCGGGTAGCCGGGCTCCGGCGCTTGCCGCCGGCGGCGGAGTCCTCTACGAGGGCATCGCCGGCTCCCTCGTGTCCGCGGGCCCGCGCCGCGTGGCGGAGCTCGAGGGGTCGGGCGGGGTCGCGCTCGATCTGCGCGACGGCGAGGCGCTCTGGCTCTACCTCCTCGAGGACGCCGAGCACGCCGAGTTCGAACCCCCCACCCGCGTCCTGCTGCGCGCCGGCCATGAGGTCCTCGTCGCCACTGACGGCCGTGTGCCGCGCCTCACCGAGCGCAGCGACGCTCTGCTGCGCGGCCTCAAGCAGCCGGTCCGCCTGCCGCGCGAACCGGTGGTCGCGACGGCGACGGCGCCCCGAATCGCGACGCCCGCGCCGCAATCTGCCACCGCCTTCGACCCGCTCGTCGAGCAGATGATCGGCGAGATGACGCAGGGCAACTACATGGCCACGTGGCAGGCGCTCGACGACTTCGAGACCCGCTACACGTTCGCCAGCCAGAACGATCTGGCGACGCAGTGGATCCTCGACCGCTTCCGCTCCTTCGGCCTGCGCGCCGACTTCCACGATTACGCGCAGAGCGGCGCGCGGCGCAACGTGGTCGCCACGTTGCCCGGCGCGGTCGACTCGACGCGGGTGGTCTACGTGTGCGCGCACCTCGACGCCACGACGAGCACGCCGACCGTCTGCGCGCCCGGCGCCGACGACAACGCCAGCGGCGTGGCCGCGGTGCTCGAGGCCGCGCGGGTCCTGAGCCAGCACCGCTTCTACTACACGGTGAAGTTCGCGGCCTTCAACGGCGAGGAACAGGGTCTGGTGGGCTCGGCCAACTACGCCGCCGACATGGCGGCGGCCGGCGAGCAGATCGTCGGCGTCTACAACCTCGACATGATCGCTTACCGGGGCACGGACGCCGCCCCGCCCGACCTCGTGATCTACACGAACACCGCTTCGCAGCCGCTGGCCACCGCGCTCAGCGACGCGATCGCCACCTACTTGCCGGGCGTCCTCCAGCCGCTCGTCTACGTCCAGGCGATGGGCGGCAGCGACCATTTCTCGTTCTGGCGCTACGGGTATCCCGCCGTCCTTTCCATCGAGGCGGAAGCGTGGTCGGCCGACTTCTGCCCCTGGTACCACACCTGCAACGACCGCATCGAGAACTACCCCCAGGACTACCCGCTGCAGTGCGCGCGCGCCAACCTGGCGGCGCTGGCGGCCACCGCCGTGCCGCTGCCTTCCGCCGGCCCGTTCCTGGTCCTCGGGCCGGTGGCGGCGGACGACGATTCCACAGGCGGATCGGCGGGCGACGGGGACGGCGCGGTGAACCCGGGCGAGACCGTGGATCTGCAGGTGACCGTCCGCAACCAGGGCCCCGCGGCGGCCACGGGCGTCAGCGGCGTGCTGCGCTCGCTGGGGCCGAACGCCGCCGTGCTGGACTCCGCGTCGGCGTGGGACGACATCCTCGCCGGCGCGTCGGGCGCGGGGCTCAGCGCGTTCCGCGTGGCGGTCGCGGCGCCGCTGGCCGACGGGCAGGAGCTTCCGTTCGCTCTGCTGATGACCGACGACTCGGGCCCGCGCACTCTCGACCTCGTCCTGCGCGTGGCGGAGCCGGCGCTGGCGTACCGCATCTACGCGGTCGACGACGTCACGGCGGGCAACGGCAACGGCGTGCCCGACCCGGGAGAAGCCTGCGACCTGCGCGTTACGCTGATCAACCGGGGGGCGCGCGCTGCCGCCGGCGTGCAAGCCGCAGCGGCGACCACCAGCCCGCACCTGGCCTTCCTCAACCCCGAGGGCTCGGCGGCGGCCATCCCCTCGGGAGCCGCCCGCGAGCTGGACCCCGCCTACCGAGTCGTCATCTCCCCCGACGCCGTGGACGGCGAGGATCTGCCCATCAGCCTCTCCCTGTCCGACGCCGGCGGGTACGCCGGGACGACCGCGCTCGTCCTGCGCGTCGGCTCGGTTTTCCTCGATCAGATGGAGACCGACACCGGCTGGCAGGCCGGCGATCCCTCCGATGAGGCCTTCACCGGCCGCTGGGCGCGCGTGGATCCGCTGGCCACGGTTCAAGGCACGCAGACGGTCCAGCCGGGAGACGACCACACCCCCGGCCCCGGGGCGCTCTGCTTCGTCACCGAATCGGGCTGGGCGGGCCAGGGGGCGAGCGACGCGGATGTGGACGGCGGCACGACGACGCTGACGAGCCCGGTCTTCGACCTGGCGCGAGTCGTCCACCCGCGCGTCACGTACTGGCGCTGGTACACGAACAACCTGGGCAGCAATCCGAACCTGGACTACTGGATCGCTCAGGTCTCGCCGGACGGCGGCGCCACATGGGTGGATCTCGAGCGCACGACCGCCTCGGCCAACTCCTGGCAGCCGCGCTCCTTCCTGATCGAGGACTTCCTGGCGCCTTCGTCGCAGACGGCGTTCCGGTTCGTCGCTGGCGACACCGGCGCCGGGTCGCTCGTGGAGGCGGCACTGGACGACTTCGAGATCGAGGGCGACGTGACGCCGGTGGGCGTGCCCGCGGCTTTGGCTGGGGGCGCGCTGCGGCTCGCCGCGCCGTACCCGAACCCGGTGCGCGGCCAGGCCGCGATCTCCTTCCACCTGCCGTCGCCCGGCCGCGCCGTCCTGCAGATCTTCGGCGTGGACGGGCGCCTGGTGCGCACGCTGGTGGACGGCTCCCTGCCGGCCGGACCGCACCGGGTCGTCTGGGATTGCCGGGGGGCCGACGGGCAGGCAGCGCCGCCGGGCGTCTACTTCTGCCGGCTGGCGGCCGCAGGCGAGGAGACCGGTCGCCGGATCGCGCGCGTCCGCTGAGCCGCCGGGGGCCCGCGCGAGCGCGGCCGCGGCCCCTTTCCCCGGCGGGGCCCGCTCGACTACAGTCCCCGCCATGGAACTCTACTGGCTGAACCTGCTGCACGCGCTCGCCGCCATGGTCTGGATCGGCGGCTCGGTGTCCATCGCGCTGGTCATCACCCCGGTGCTGCGCCAGAAGGCGGCCCACGACCAGCGCATCGCGCTCATCGCCGCCATGGGCAAACGCTTCCGCACCATCGGCTGGATCGCGCTGGTGGTGCTCGTGCTCACCGGCGTGCGCCGCGCCATGCTCGCCTTCGGCGGCGCGCCCGACCCCTGGGAGGCGATGGCCAACACGGCCTACGGCCGCACGCTGACCAGCAAGATCTTCGTCGTCGCGGTGCTGCTGGCGCTGCAGCTCATGCACGATTTCGTGCTCGGACCGCGGGTGCAGCGGCTGGCCACCGCGCAGAGTCCGGGGCTGGCGCGGGCCCGCGTCGCCACCATCGGCCTGGCGATGGGCGGGTTGCTGCTCTCGCTGGTCATCGTCGGCCTGGCGGCGAGCTTGCGCTTCCGCTAGTCGCGCCGGCGCCCACCCGCGCGCACCCCTCCCGCCATGGCCCCGGACCGGCCCCGCGCCACGCTCATCTACGACGGCCGCTGCCAGCTGTGCCGCAACAGCGTGGCGTGGATCCGCGCCCGTGACGCCGGCCGCGCCTTCGAATTCGTGCCCTGCCAGGAGCCCGGCCTCGAGGCGCGTTTCCCGCAGGTGCCACGCGCCGCCTGCGAGCGCGCCGTCACGCTCGTGCTGAGCGACGGCTCCCAGTACTCCGGCGCCGACGCCCTGCCGCACATCCTGCGCGAGCTTCCCCGCTGGCGCGCCCTCGCCCCGCTCCTGACCCGGCGCGCCCTGCGCCCGCTCGCCGCGCGGCTCTACGGGTTCATCGCGACCCGTCGATTGCGGGATAGCGAAACGCCCCCGCCGAGTTAAGTGATTGACAACATCGGCCGCACGGGACTAACCTCTTTGTCGCAGCCGGGCAAGAAGGATCCCTGGCACGGAGCCTTCGTTCCCGACCTGGTTCCCGGTGCTGCAACGGGACTGGAGCCGGCGGTTGGGCGCTTCTCCTTTTGAGCGAGGTGGGGGCGCGTCGGCCGGCTGGAGCCTCGGGGAGGGGGCTGCAAAGGCGCACGATCGTTCGGGCCCAGAACGGTTCCCTCCGTGCGCCGTTTGTCTTCCTTGTAGGAGATTCGCCGCTGGAGCCTACCCGGGCGCCTTTCCCGTATCCGGAGCGGCCTGGGCGCGCCCGTAGCCCGCGATCTCCAGGGCCATGCGGCAGGTGTTCACGTGGATGGTCACGGTGTCGGCCGGCCGGCGGGCGTAGCCGCCTCCGAAGGTCACCGCACACGCCACGCCGCGCCGAGCGCATTCGCCCAGCACCAGGCGATCGCGCTCGCGCAGCCCCTCCCGGCTGATCCCGAGGTTTCCCAGCTGGTCGTCCTCATAGGGATCGGCGCCCGCCTGGTAGACCACGAGGTCCGGCTGCGCCATCTCCATGAGCCGCGGCAGCGCCCGGCCCAGCGCGAAGAGATAGCGTTCGTCGCCGGCCCCGTCCTCCAGGCCGATGTCCCAGTCGCTCTTCTCCTTGGCCGGGTAGAGGTTCTCCTGGTGGATGGAGAAGGTGAAGACCGAGTCGTCGCCCGAGAAGATGCGGGCCGTGCCGTTGCCCTGGTGGAGGTCGCAGTCGATGACCGCGGCCCGGCGCACCAGCCGGTCGTGCTGCACGGCGCGCACGCCCACCGCGATGTCGTTGATGTAGCAGAAGCCCGCTGCCAGGTCGGCGAAGGCGTGGTGCAGGCCGCCGCCGCAGTTCACCGCGAAGCCGCGATCCAGGGCCTCGCGGCAGGCGCGGACGGAGCCCCCCGCGCCCCGCACGCCGGCCCGCACGATCTCCGGAGTGAGCGGGAACTCCGAGAAGCGGGTGCGCGGCGTCCAGCGACACGCCTCGAGGTCTTCAAGGTACTCGCGGGTGTGCACCAGCAGCAGCTCGTCGCGGGTCGCCGGCTCGGGCTCGAGCCAGTCGTCGGGGAGAGTGTCGCCCTCGTCGAGCAGACGCCGACGGGTGAGCGCGTACTTCTCGATCGGGAAGACGTGGGCGCCGATCTCCGGCCCGTACTCGGGGTGGAAGATGAAGGCGGGCCGGCGCATGTCGGTCTCCCGGGTGTGGCCCGGGGCCGGGAGCGCGCGCCCCCCCGGCCCCGGCTGCGCCCTACTCCGCGGCGTCCCCGGGCGCGCCGTTGCCGTTGCCCGACGCGTCGGCCTCGCCGCCGGCGGTCTCGGGGTCCTCGCTGATGACGCGGGCGACGTCGGTCACCTGGTCGCCGCCCTCGAGCGTCACCAGGCGCACGCCCTGGGTGTTGCGGCCGATCACCGAGATGCCCGACACCGGCATGCGGATCACCTGGCCCTGGTGGGTCATGAGCATCAGCTCCTCGCCCTCCACGACCTCCTTCACCGCCACCACCTTGCCGTTGCGCTCCGTGGTCTTGATGGTGATCACGCCGATGCCGCCGCGGTGGCTGATCCGGTACTCGCTGATCGGACTGCGCTTGCCGTAGCCGTTCTCGGTCACGGCCAGCACCGTGCCCTCGCGCTTCACGGTCACCAGCGACACCACCGTGTCGCCCTCCTCCAGCGTCGTGGCCTTGACGCCGTAGGTGGTGCGCCCCATGGGGCGCGCCTCGCCCTCGTGGAAGCGGGTCGCCTTGCCCAGCCGCTTGGCGAGCACCAGGTCCTGCGTGCCGTCGGTGATCAGCGCCTCGATCAGCTGGTCGCCGTCCTCGAGCAGGATGGCGTTGATGCCCGCGCGCCGCGGGTTGCCGTAGGCCGACAGCACCGTCTTCTTGATGAGGCCGCGCCGCGTCGCCATCACCAGGAAGTGCTGCTCGTCGAACTCGCGCACCGGCACCACCGCCTGCACGCGGTCCTCGCGGTCCATCTCGATGAGGTTGACCACCGGGCGGCCCTTGGTGGCGCGCCCCCCCTGGTCGATCTCGTGCACCTTGAGCCAGTAGCACCGCCCGCGCGCCGTCAGGAACAGCAGGTAGGAGTGCATCTTGGCCACGAACAGGTGCTCGATCCAGTCCTCCTCCTTGGTGCGCGCGCCGATCAGGCCCTTGCCGCCGCGGCGCTGCGACCGGTAGAGGCTCACCGGGTTGCGCTTGATGTAGCCGGCGTGGGACACGGTGACCACCATGTCCTCGTCCTGGATCATGTCCTCGATCGAGATCTCGCCCTCGTCGGGGACGATCTCGGTGCGCCGCTCGTCGCCGTACTTCTTCTTCAGCTCGAGCACCTCGTCGCGGATGATGCGCATCATCTTGGCGAGCGACGCCAGGATGCTCCTGAGCTCCTCGATGAGCTTGATGGTCTCGAGGTACTCCTGCTCGATCTTCTGGCGCTCCAGGCCGGTGAGCCGCGCCAGCCGCATGTCGAGGATGGCGTTGGCCTGGATCTCGGAGAGCCCGAAGCGGCTCATCAGGCCGGCCCGCGCCGTCTCGGTGTCCTTCGACTTCTTGATCAGCTCGATGACCGCGTCGATGTTGTCGAGGGCGATCTTGTAGCCCTCGAGGATGTGGGCGCGGCGCTCGGCTTCCGCCAGGTCGAATTCGGTGCGCCGGCGCACCACGTCGCGGCGGTGGCGGATGTACTCGTCGATCAGCTGGCGCAGCGTGCAGACCTGCGGGCGGCCGTCCACCAAGGCGAGCAGGATGGCGCCGAAGGTGGTCTGCAGCGGCGTGTGCACGAAGAGCTGGTTGAGCACGACGCGCGGCTGCGCGTCCTTCTTCAGCTCGATGACCATGCGCATGCCCTCACGGTCCGACTCGTCGCGCAGGTCGGAGATGCCCTCCAGCTTGCCCAGCTTCACCAGGTCGGCGATCTTCTCCAGCAGGCTCGCCTTGTTGACCTGGAAGGGGATCTCGGTGACCACCAGGCTCAACCGCCCGTTGCGCGCCTCTTCAGTGATCACCCGGGCGCGCACCTTCATGAGGCCGCGGCCGGTGCGGTAGCAGTCGCGGATGCCCCCGACCCCGTAGATGATGGCGCCGGTCGGGAAATCGGGGCCCTTGACGGTCTTCAGCAGCTCGTCGTCCGACAGCTCGGGCTCGTCGATGACGCGCGCGATAGCATCGGCGATCTCGCCCAGGTTCTGCGGCGGGATCTCGGTCGCCATGCCCACCGCGATGCCGCTCGAGCCGTTGACCAGCAGGTTGGGCAGCACCGCGGGCAGCACCGTCGGCTCCTCGCGCGTCTCGTCGTAGTTGGAGCGGAAGTCGACGGTGTTCTTCTCGAGGTCGCGCAGCATCTCCATGGCCACCGGGGTGAGCCGCGCCTCGGTGTAGCGCATGGCCGCCGGCTGGTCGCCGTCGACCGAGCCGAAGTTGCCCTGCCCGTCGACCAGCGGGTAGCGCATGTTGAAGTCCTGCGCCAGCCGCACCAGGGTGGGGTAGACGACCTGCTCGCCGTGCGGGTGGTAGTTGCCCGAGGTGTCGCCGGCGATCTTGGCGCACTTGCGGTACGCGCGCCCGGGCGCCAGCCCGAGGTCGTTCATGGCGACCAGGATGCGGCGCTGCGAGGGCTTGAGGCCGTCGCGCACGTCGGGCAGCGCCCGCGAGACGATGACCGACATCGAGTAGTCGATGTACGAGGTCTTCATCTCGTCTTCGATGTAGATGGGCGTGATGCGCTGGCGGGGCGTCAGGGAACTCATCGACTCTCTTCCTCGGCGGGGGCGGAGCGGCCCGGCGCCGCGGCGCCGGGCGGGGGCCCTAGATGTCCAGGTTCCTCACGAAGTGCGCGTTCTCCTCGATGAACTGGCGGCGCGGCTCGACCTGCTCCCCCATCAGGATGGTGAAGATGCGGTCGGCCTCGACCCCGTCCTCGAGGGTCACCTTGAGCAGGGTGCGCGTCTCGGGGTCCATGGTGGTGCGCCAGAGCTGCTCGGGGTTCATCTCGCCGAGGCCCTTGTAGCGTTGGATGGTGAGCCCCTTTTTGGCCTTGTGCATCAGCGCCTCGTAACAGGCGGCCAGGGTGCGGTGCTCGGTCCCGTCCACCGCGACGGCGGAGACCAGGAG
>CAYLSO010000149.1:0-24705 GCA_964386525.1 uncultured bacterium | reverse complement strand
TCGGCCTCCTCCACCGCCTTGGTGATGGAGGCCACGGTCTTCTCCAGGTTCACCACCACGCCGCGGCGCAGGCCCTCCGAGGGCGCCACCCCGACGCCCACGATCTTGACGCTGCCGCCCTTCTCCACCTCGGCGATGATGGCGCTGATCTTCGTCGTCCCGATGTCGAGGCCGACGTAGGCTCGCGCGTGGGCCATCGGTTTCCCTCTTTTCTCCGTTCGCATGGGCCCGTCCGAGGCTTCCCGCCCGCGGGTGTGCTTCACCCGGGAGACCGCCTCCCGATCCGATGCTCCCTAGACCTTGGCGGGGACGGCCCGATCCCGGGCCGCACCCGCTGCTTCCTCGTCCGGCTTCGTTCCTTCGGCTGTCGTCGCCTTGCCCTCGCCGTCCGCCGCCGGCTGCGCCACGGCGCGCACCACGGCCTGGCCGCGCACGCGGCAATCGATGAGGACCGGCTCCTGCTGCTTGGCCGCCAGATCGGCCAGCACGATGCGCAGGGCCGACAGTTCCTCCACGTCGTCCGGCTCGTCCGGCAGCAGCACGCGCACCCCACTTGGCGACAGCACCACCCGGGTCTCGGCGGCCGCGGCCACGTCCACCTCCGAGACGCGCCCCCCGAGTCCGACCTCCGGCGCGGCCAGCGCCCGCACCCAGCGCAGGGCGCGGGCGTAGCCGGGCTCGCGGATCCAGCCGCCGCGCGGGGCGGCGAGCCCCGTGACCACGGGCAGGTCCGCCACCACGCCGCCGACCAGGGGGGGCAGCAGGCGCCCGGCGCCGTCCGCCTCGGTGAGCCGCCCCAGCGGCACCAGCACGGCCGGCACCCGCTCGACGATCGTGATGTGCACCCGGCCGTCGAGCCAGCGCTCCACGCGCGCCTCGCGCACGCGCGCCTGGCACGCCAGCCGCCGCCGCGCCCGCTCGAGATCGACCTTGAAGAACGCCTCGGTGGGGCCCAGCCCGGCGGCCTTCAGCACCTCCGCCGGCGACAGATACTCGAGCCCCGACACCGCCACCGGCGCGCGCCCGGGGCGCAGCCGGGCCAGCGCCCGGGCCGCCGGGGCGCGCCAGTGCCACCCCGCCGCCGCGACGCCGGCCACCAGCGCCAGAGCGAGCCCCAAGCGGGCCGCCCGCGCCAGCGCCCGCCGACCGCCCGCGCCGGGGCTCCCGGCGCCGGGGCCGCCGCGGCGCAACCGCGCCGCGTCCCGCGGGTGCAGCAGCGCGATGCCGTGATAGAGCGTGTGGCCCCCGGCTTGACGCGCCGGCCGGGGAGCGCGCGGCGGCGCCGCCGGTCCCCCCTGCCCTTCCCGCGCCGGGCGCGGCGGCTGGCGGTCGGGCCCGTTCACACCGCACCTCCCGCCGCCCCGCCCGCGCGCGCCGCGAGGAGGGCCTCGCCCGCTTTCCACACGTCGCCGGCGCCGAGGGTGAGGACCAGGTCGCCCGGCTGCGCCACCTCTGCGAGCCGCGCCTGGGCCCGCGCCAGCTCCCCGGCGTACTCGACGTGCGCGTGCCCCCGCGCCAGCGCCGCCATCACGATGAGCTCGGCGCCCACCCCGGGGATGGGCTTCTCGCCCGCCGGGTAGATGTCGCAGACGAGCACGCGGTCGGCGCCGGCGAAGCACTCGGCGAAGCGCTCGCAGAGCGCCTGCGTGCGCGTGTAGCGGTGCGGCTGAAAGAGCACCACCAGGCGGCGGCTGTGCAGGCGCGCGGCGCGCAGCGTGGCCTGGATCTCGGTCGGGTGGTGGCCGTAGTCGTCCACCACCAGGACCCCGCCCGCCTCGCCCTTGACCTCGAAGCGCCGGCCGACGCCGGCCGACTCGGCCAGGCCCAGGCGGATGAGGCCGAACGGGATCTCCAGCTCGAGGCCGACGCACACCGCGGCCAGGGTGTTGAGCACGTTGTGGCGGCCGACCAGCCGCGTCTCCAGCTCGCCCACCCGCCGCTCGCCGTAGTAGGCGGCGAAGCGCGCCCCCGCCGGCCCCATCTCCACCTCGCGGGCCTGCACGTCGCCGGAGTCGAGGCCGTAGGTCAGCGAACGCTTGCTGCGCGCCGCCCCCAGCACTCGCATCACCTCGGGGTCGTCGGCGCAGCCGATGATCGCGCCGTAGAACGGCACGCGGTCGGCGAAGGCCACGAAGGCGTCGCGGATGGCGTCCAGGTCGCCGTAGTGGTCGACGTGCTCGAGATCCAGGTTGGTGATCACCGCGATGGCCGGCGTGAGCTTGAGGAACGAGCCGTCCGACTCGTCCGCCTCGGCCACCAGGAACTGCCCCTGCCCGAGGCGCGCGTGCGAGCCGAAGGCGTGCACGCGGCCGCCCACCACCACCGTGGGGTCGAGGCCGCCGCGCGCCAGGACCGAGCCGACCAGCGTGGTCGTCGTGGTCTTGCCGTGCGCCCCCGCCACCGCCACGCCGAACTTCATGCGCATCAGCTCGGCCAGCAGCTCGGCGCGCGGGATCACCGGCAGGCCGGCGCCCCGGGCCCAGGTGAGCTCCGGGTTGCCGGCCGGCACCGCCGACGAGTAGACCACCGCCTGCGCGCCCTCGGCCTGGCCGGCGTCGTGGCCGATGAAGATGCGCCCGCCGAGCCGGCTGAGGCGGTCGGTGGCCTCGGAGCGCCGCGCGTCCGAGCCGGAGACCCGGTAGCCGAGGTTGAGCAGCACCTCGGCCAGGCCGCTCATCCCCGAGCCGCCGATGCCGATGAAGTGGACCCGCCGCAGCCGTCCGTACACGTCACGCCTCCGGGGCGCGGGCGTCGCCGGCCGCACCCGGTCTGCCGGCGTCCCGCCCGAGCTCGCCCCACGCCACCAGGCTCCGGGCGATGCGCTCGGCGGCGTCGGGGCGCGCGAAGGTGCGCGCGTGCGCCGAGTAGCGCATCAGGGTCTCGCGGTCGCGCAGCAGGCGCAGGATCTCCTGCGCCAGCCGCTCGCCCGTCAGCTCGGCGTCGAGCACCAGGGTGGCCGCCCCGCGCTCGGCCAGGCTCTCGGCGTTCTTCACCTGGTGGTCGTAGGCCGAGTGCGGGAACGGCACCAGGATGGCCGGCACGCCGCACGCCGCGATCTCCGCCAGGGTCATCGCCCCGGCGCGGCAGACCACCAGGTCGGCGGCCGCGTACGCCTCGTGGATCTGCATCACGTAGGGCATGACCACGGCGCGCGCCCCGGCCGCCTCGACCGCCTGCTTGGCGCGCGGGAAGTCCTCCTTGCCGGTCTGCAGGATGTACTGGCACTCGAGGGTGCCGCGCAGCAGGCGCATGGCCGCCAGCGCCGCCTCGGTGAGGCGCTGGGCGCCGCGCGAGCCGCCGAAGACGAACACCGTGGGGATCGCCTCGGCCAGCCCGAAGCGGTCGCGCGCCGTTCTGCGCTCGCCCGAGAGGATGACTCGCCGCACCGGATTGCCCGACAGCCGCAGGCGGTCCTTGCGCCAGAGGTAATGACGGGCCTCGCTGAAGGCCACGTGCACCTCCATCGCGGCCAGCGACAGGGCGCGGTTGGCGAGCCCGGGCACCGAGTTCTGCTCCTGCAGGAGCAGCGGCCGGCGCGCCAGCCACGCCGCCACGCCCACCGGCAGCGAGACGTAGCCGCCGGTGCCGAGCACGACGTCCGGCCGGAAGCGGCGCAGGATGCCGAAGGCGCGGAACACCGCCACGGTGTTCCAGAACGCCGCCAGGGGCAGCCGCCACCAGCGCGTGCGCACCACGCCGCGCGCCGGCAGGGTGGCGAGCGCGAAGCCGGCCTCGGGCACCACCCGCCCCTCGAGCCCGCGGTCCGAGCCGACGAACAGGAACTCGGTATCGGGGCGCAGGCGGCGCAGCTCCTCGGCCACCGCGATGCCGGGGTAGATGTGCCCGCCCGTGCCGCCGCCGGCGATGAGCACCTTCATGGACGCCCCCTCACCGCAGCGCTTCCCACGCCGGCTGCGGCCGGCGGCCGCGACGGGCGAAGCGCGGCATGACGCGCGGCCGCGGCAGCGCGGCGCCGCGCGCGTCCGCCTGGGCCGAGATGTTGACCAGGATGCCGGCCACCGCGAGGTTCATCACCAGGGCCGAGCCGCCGTAGGAGAGGAACGGCAGCGGCAACCCGGTGGTCGGCAGCAGGCCGGTGGCCACCCCCATGTTCACGAACGCGTAGAGCGCCAGCTGGGTCGTCAGGCTGGCGGCCAGCAGGCGCCCGAAGGCGTCGGGCGCGGCGAGCGCCGCCCGGTAGCCCCGCCAGACGAGGAACAGGTAGGCGGCCACCAGAGCGCCCGTGGCCACCAGCCCTCCCTCCTCGCCCGCGATGCCGAGGATGAAGTCGGTGTGCGCATCGGGCAGGAAGAGGAACTTCTGCATGCCGCGCCCGAAGCCGCGGCCCAGGATCCCGCCCGAGCCCAGCGCGATGAGCGACTGGTCGAGCTGCCAGCCGGAGCCCAGCGTGTCGAGCTTGCCCGTGAAGAGGAACTGCAGGTGGTTCACGACGCGCTCGCGCTGGTAGTCGTAGCGGGAGATCATCACCAGGAAGCCGAGCGCGCCGAGCCCGACGGTGGCACCCAGATGCAGCAGCCGCGCGCCGGCGAACCACAGCAGCAGCCCGCCCGCGGCGAAGAGCACCGCGGCGCTCGACAGGTTCGGCTGCACGGCCACGAGCCCGGCCGCCAGGCCCAGGATGGCCAGCGTCGGCAGGTAGACGCGGGTCAGGCTGGCCACCTGCTCGGCGCGCCGCGCCAGGAACGCGCTCAGGAAGAGCAGCGTCGTGACGCGCGCCACCTCGGTGGGCTGGAAGACCAGGCCGATGACCGGGATGAGCGCCCAGCGCCGGGCGCCGCGCGCCTCCGAGCCGGCGCCCAGGGCCGCCATGGCCAGCAGCCCGAGGAGCGTCAGCCCGAAGATCCACCACGCGTGCTTCTCGAGCCGCCGGTAGTCGTGCCGCGCCAGGAAGACGAAGGCACCCAGCCCGAGGGCGGCGCGCCCCGCCTGCTTGGCCACGTAGTAGAGGGCGTTGCCGTGTTGCGTCAGCCCGAGGATCGAGGAAGACGTGTAGACGAGCAGCAGCCCGACCGCGGTGAGCGCCAGCGGCAGGATCAGGAGCCAGCGGTCCGGGCGGCCGGCCACGGCCGCCTCGGCGGCGGACGGCGCGACGCGGCGCCTCACGAGACCTCCCCCCGCGCCGCCTGCTCGGCCAGGCGCGTCACCGCCGCCTTGAACCTGCGGCCGCGGTCCTCGTAGTCGCGGAACATGTCGAAGGAGGCACACCCCGGCGACAGCGCCACGTGGCCGCCGGCGGGCGTGGCCCGCCAGGCGCGGCGCACGGCGTCGTCGAGGTCGGCGGCGCGCTGCTGCGGGATCCGCGGCCAAGCGCGCTCGATGACCGCCGCCGCCTCGCCGATCAGCACCAGGTGATCGATGCGCTCGACGGCCAGGGGCGCCAGGCCGGGGAAGTCGCCGTGCTTGTCGCGCCCGCCGGCGATCACGGTCAGCGGGTGCGGCAGGGCGAGCAGCGCCTGGCGCATCGAGTCCACGTTGGTGGCCTTGGAATCGTTGTAGAACCGCCGCCCCGCCACCTCGCCGCACGGCTCGAGGCGGTGCTCGAGACCGGGGAACTCGGCCAGGCCGGCGGCCATGGCGCGGCGGCCGTCCTCGCCGTCCAGCACGCCGAGGGCCAGGCACGCCGCCACCGCGGCCAGCGAGTTCTCCAGGTTGTGCGGCCCCGGGATGCGGATCGCGTCGGCGCCCATGAGCCGCTCGCGCCGGCCCTCCCACGCCCACCACACCGCACCGCCCTCGGCGTAGGCGCCGGAGATCACCGGCCCGCGCCGCGAGAAGGTGAGGGCGCGCGCCCGCCCCCCCGCCGCCAGGCGCAGCACCTCGGGGTCGTCGGCGTTGAGCACGGCGAAGTCCCCGGGTTCCTGGAAGGCGAAGAGCCGGGCCTTGGCCGCCGCGTACTGGGCCACCCCCGCGTAGCGGTCGAGGTGGTCGGGCGTGAGGTTGAGGAGCAGGCCCACGCGCGGGCGGAAGGTGACCGTGCGCTCGAGCTGGAACGACGACACCTCGGCCACCACCACGCCGTCGGCCGGTACGTCCTCGATGCCCTCGGAGAGAGCGTTGCCGATGTTGCCCGCCACCCACGGCCGCCGCCCGGCGCGGCCGAGCAGCTCGCCGAGCAGCGCGGTGGTCGTGCTCTTGCCGTTGGTGCCGGTGATCGCCGCCCACGGGGCGCGCGACGCCTGGAAGGCCAGCTCCACCTCGCTGACGCTCGGCACGCCCAGTCGGTCGGCCTCGGCGACCACGGCCGCGCCGGCCGGCACGCCCGGCGACACCACCAGCACCTGGGCGCGCGCCAGCCCGCGCGTGTCGTCGGCCCCGAGGTAGAGCTGCACGCCCAGCCGCTCGAGGTCGTCCACGCCCGGCAGCTCGGCGCGCGGCTTGCGGTCGAAGCCGAGCACGGTCGCGCCGTGGCGCGCCAGCAGGCGCGCCGCCGCCAGCCCGCTGCGCGCCAGGCCCACCACCAGGACGGTCAGCCCTCGCCACTCCTCGAGGCGCCGGGGCGCCCGCCGCGCTTCCACCCGCCCGCTCTCCACGACCGCGTCGCTCCTCACTGCAGCTTCAGGGTGGACAGGGTGAGCAGCGAGAGCAGCGCCGCCACGATGTAGAAACGCGTGACGACGCGCGACTCCGCCCAGCCGCCCAGTTCGAAATGGTGGTGCAACGGGGCCATGCGGAAGATCCGCTTGCCCGTGAGCCTGAAGGAGGCCACCTGCAGCATCACCGACAGCGCCTCGGCCACGAAGACGCCGCCCACGATGGCCAGCAGCAGCTCGCGCTTGAGCAGCACGGCCACCGTGCCGAGCGCGCCGCCCAGGGCGAGCGAGCCGGTGTCGCCCATGAAGACGTCGGCGGGGTGGCAGTTGTACCAGAGGAAACCGAGCGCGGCGCCCACCAGCGCGGCGCAGAACACGGTCAGCTCCCCGGCCTCGGGCAGGTGGAGGATGTTGAGGTAGCCGCTGAACTTCACGTGGCCGCTGACGTAGGCGAAGCCGGCGAAGGTGAAACCGGCGAAGGCCACCAGCCCGGAGGCCAGGCCGTCGAGCCCGTCGGTGAGGTTGACCGCGTTGGACGAGCCGGTGATCACCAGGATCACGAAGGGCACGAAGAACCAACCCAGGTCGAGGTAGTGGAACTTCATGAACGGGACGGTGATCACGGTCGGCGACACCTGGCTGCTCGGCAGCCCGAGGATCACCGCCCCGACCACGCAGCCGAGCACGATCTGGCCGGCCAGCTTGTAGCGGCCGAGCAGCCCCTTCGGGTAGCCCTTCACGACCCGCAGGTAGTCGTCGAGGAAGCCGACGGCGCCCAGCCACAGGGTGGCCAGCAGCGCCAGCAGCACGTCGCGGCTGTGCAGGTTGCCGAACAGCAGGGTGGGCACGGCGATGCACAGCAGGATCAGCACGCCGCCCATGGTCGGCGTGCCGGCCTTCACCTGGTGCGAACCCGGCCCCTCCCCGCGGATCTTCTGCCCGATCCGGAAGCGGCGCAGCCAGCGCACCACGGGCGGCCCCAGGAGCAGGGCCAGCAGCAGCGCGGCCACCGCCGCGTAGGCGGAGCGGAAGGTGATGTAGCGGAAGACGTTGAGGAAGCCGAGTCCCGGCAGGGTGTGCAGCGGGAAGAGGAATTCGAGGAACACGCTCAGCTCTCCCGTCCCGGCGCCGGGGCCGTCCCGCCCCCGGGCGCGCTCTCGCCCAGCCGCTCGGCCAGCTCTTGCGCCACCCGCTCCATGCGCGCGGCGCGCGATCCCTTGATGAGCACGACGTCGCCGGGGGCCAGCTCCGAGCCGAGGGCAGCAGCCAGCTCGAGAGCCCCGGGGAAACCGCGCACGCGCTCTTCCTTGAGGCCTGAGGCCTTGGCTCCCTCGGCCACGTGCGCGGTCGCTTCCCCGACCAGATAGAGGCCGTCCACGAAGGCGGCCGCCGCGCCCACCTCGCGGTGCCCCTGCTCCGTGTAGTCCCCCAGCTCCTTCATCTCGCCGAGCGCGGCGAGGCGCCGGCGCGCCGGCCAGCCGCGCAGGACCTCGAGGGCGGCGCGCGTCGAGTCCGGATTGGCGTTGTAATAGTCGAGCAGCAGCGTCACGCCGCCCCTCACCGACACCTCGAGCCGGCCGGCGCTCGCGTGCGCCCCTTCGAGGGCGGCGACGGCCGCCGCCGCGTCCACTCCCAGCTCGCGGGCACACGCCAGGGCGGCGAGCGCGTTGGCCACGTTGTGGCGGCCGGGCAGCCGCAGGCGCACCGGCGGGAAACCCTCGACGCGGAACGACACCCCGGCCGGGCCCAGCTCGAGCACCTGGCGGGCGGCCACGTCGGCGTCGCATTCGACGCCGAAGGTGATGCGCCGCGCCTGCAGGCCCGCCTCCACGAGCGCCCGCTCGAAGTGCGGCTGCCCGGCCGGCATCACCAGGAAGCCGTCGCTCGGCAGGGCCGCCGCCAGCTCCGCCTTGGCGCGCGCCACCTCGGCGAGCGAGCCGAGGCCCTCGAGGTGGGCCGCGCCCACGTGCGTGACGACGCCCGCCGTGGGCCGCGCCCAGTCGCACAGCCGCGCGATCTCGCCGCGGTGGTTCATGCCCATCTCGACGACCGCATAGCGGTGGTCGTCGGAGAGGCCGGTGAGGGTCACCGGCACTCCGAGCTGGTTGTTGCGGTTGCCCTCGGTGGCCCAGGTGAGGGCGTGCGCCGAGAGGCAGAGCGCCAGCATCTCCTTGGTCGTGGTCTTGCCGCTGGTGCCGGTGACCCCCACGGCCGTGCCCGGCCACGCCGCCCGCCGCGCCGCGCCCCAGGCAGCCAGCGCGCGCTCCGGGTCGTCCACCGCCAGCAACGGCCCGCACGCCTGGACATCGAGCCCGCCGGCGCGCTCGCCCCGGCACAGGGCCGCGACCGCCCCGTGGGCGCGCGCCTCGGGGATGAAGTCGTGGCCGTCGGCGTGCGCGCCGCCGAGCGCGACGAAGATCTCGCCGGGGCGCACCGAGCGCGAGTCGAGGGCGGCGCCGAGCGCCGCCTTCGCCTCCGCCTCGGCGCGCCCCAGCCGCGCCGGCAGACGCCACTCGCCGCCGGCGGCGGCGGCCACCTGGGCCAGCGTCCAGCGGGCCAGCGGCTTCCGCTTGAGCGTCGCCTGGCTCAGGGTGAGGTCGGACGGGCGCTTCACGCGCCCGCCGCGCCGACCGCGAGGCGGGCGAGTACGGCGCGCGCCTCCTCGCGGTCGTCGAAGTGGCGCACCTCGGCGCCGACGGTCTGCGTGGTCTCGTGCCCCTTGCCGGCCAGCACGACCACGTCGCCGGGGGCCGCCGCCGCCAGCACGCGCGCGATGGCCAGCCGGCGGTCCGGCTCGATCTCGAAGCGCTCGCCCACCCCCGCCGCCACGCCCGCGCGGATCGCGGCCAGGATGACCAGCGGGTCCTCCGAGCGCGGATTGTCCGAGGTGAGCACGACGCGGTCGGCGAGCCGGGCGGCCGCCGCCCCCATCTGCGGGCGCTTGCCGGGGTCGCGGTCGCCGCCGGCGCCGAACAGCACGTGGACGCGGCCGCGCGCCAGCGGCCGCACGGCGGCGAGCACCCGCTCCAGTGCGTCCGGCGTGTGGGCGTAATCCACGTAGACGGCGAACGGCTGCCCGGCGTCCACCGGCTCGAGGCGGCCGGGCACGCCGGCGAGGCGCTCCAGGCCGGCCGCGCGCGCCGCCGCCGGCACGCCCAGCGCCGCCCCCACCGCCCAGGCGGCGAGCGCGTTCTCGACGTTGAACTCCCCGCTCAGGCGGATCGCCGCCGGGTGGCGGCCCTCGGCGTCGCACACCGTGAAGCGGGCGCCGCGCGCGTCGGCGTGGACGTCTTGCGCGCGGACGTCCGCCGGGCCGCGCACCGCGTAGGTCACGACGCGCTGAGCGCCGCGCCGGGCCGCCGCGATCACCGCGGCGGCGTGCGGGTCGGCGGCGTGCACCACGGCCACCGTGGGTTTGACGCCGGCGGCGCCGTTGCGCCCGTCGAAGAGGCGCAGCTTGGCGTCGAGATACTCGGCCAGCGTGCCGTGGAAGTCGAGGTGGTCCTGGGTCAGGTTGGTGAAGACGGTGACGTCGAAGGCCACGCCGTAGCTGCGCTTGAGCGCCAGCCCGTGCGACGAGACCTCGAGCACCGCGGCCGCCGCGCCGCGCTCGGCCGTCTCGGCCAGCAGCCGGTTCAGCTCGAGCGCCTCGGGCGTCGTGAAGCCGGTCGGGCCGCCGCCGCCCGCCAGGAAGGCGCCGACCGTGCCCACCACCGCGGCCGGCGTGCCCGCCGCCTCGAGCACGGCGTGCACCAGCCACGAGCAGGTGGTCTTGCCGTTGGTGCCGGTGATGCCGACCATGCGCAAGCGCCGGGAGGGCTCGCCGTAGAAGCGCGCCGCGGCCCGCGCCAGGCCGGTGCGCGCGTCGGGCACCAGCACTTCCGGGGCGCCGCCCGTGGCGCGTTCGGCCACCACCACCGCCGCCCCGGCGCGGCGCGCCGCGTCGGCGAACGCGGCGCCGTCGCAGCGCCGGCCGCTCAGGGCGAAGAACCAGTCGCCGGCCCGCACCCGCCGCGAGTCGTAGGCCAGCCCCGCCACCGCGGCCGGCAGTTCGCCGTGCACCGCCGCTGGCCCGAGGGCCTCGAGCAGGAGGGCCGTCGCCACGGTCCGCTCAGCGCCGCCCACGGCCCCTGCCCTCGGTCTGCGCCGCCAGGCGCACCGCCGCCTCGGACCGGCAGGTGAGCAGGCAGGTCGCGCCCTCGGCGAGCCGGCTGCCCGCCGCCGGACGCTGTCCCGCGACCACGCCGGTGCCGGTGATCCGCGCCGGCACTCCCGCCGCCGACAGCCGCGCCAGCGCTTCGCGCAGCGTCAACCCCCGCACCTCCGGCACCACCGGGGCCGTGGCGCGCGCCAGCACGATCTCGACCGCCTGCCCGCGCTCCACCGGTGAGCCCGGCGCCGGCGTCTGCGCCAGCACCCGCGGCCCGTCCCCGACCGCGTGCACGCGCAGCCCGATGGCCGCCAGCCGCTCGCGCGCCCGCTCTTCGGGCAGCAGGCGCACGTCGGGCACCAGGGTGGGCGGCGGCGCCAGGTCGGCCGCCGCCACCTGCACGGTGGCCGGCCGCTCCGACAGCGGCCCGCCGCGCAGCCGGCGGATGTCCTCCATGATGTCGCGGAAGATGGGCGCGGCCACCTCGCCGCCGTAGTAGCCCTTGCGCGGCTCGTCGACCAGCACCAGGCAGACCAGCCGCGGATCGTCGGCGGGCAGGAAGCCGACGAACGACGAGATGTAGCGGCCGCGGGCGTAGGTGTGGGTCGCCGGGTCGTACTTCTGCGCCGTGCCGGTCTTGCCCGCCACCGTCGTCCACGGCAGCCGGGCGCGCGTGGCGGTGCCCGAGTCCACGACCGCCTGCAGGAAGTCGCGCAGGGTCGCGGCGGTGCGCGGCGAGAGCACGCGCCGCACGGCGCGAGGCGGGATGCGATCGCCGGCGCGGCCTTGCTCGTCGATCTCGGCGAGCACCACCTGCGGCTGCATCAGCACGCCGCCGTTGGCGACCACCGCGTAGGCGAGCGCCACCTGCAGCGGCGTCACCGCGACCTCCTGCCCCATGGCCAAGGTCGGCAGGGAGCGGCCCGACCAGCTCCGCGGGTGGCGCAGCCGGCCCGGGGCCTCGCCGGGGAACTCGATGCCGGTCAGCGAGCCGAAGCCGAAAGCGCTCGCGTACTCGTAGTAGCGGCGCGCGCCGAGGCCGACGCCGAGCTTGCCGGCCACGATGTTGCTCGAGAAGCGCACCGCGTCACGCAGGGTGAGCCGCCCGTGCGGGTGGGAGTCGTGGATGACGCACGGCCCGAAATCGTAGGCGCCGTTCTCCGCGTCGTAGACCGTGCTGGGCTGCGCCAGGCCCTCCTCCAGCGTGGCCGCCGCGGCCACCAGCTTGAAGGTCGAGCCGGGCTCGTACTGGTCGCTGACCACCGGGTTGCGGCGCGCGTCGGGCGCGGCTCGCCCCGCCGCGGCCATGGCGAGGATCTCGCCGGTGCGCGGGTCGAGGATCACCGCGCTGGCCTGCTGGGCGCGCAGGCTGTCGGCGGCCGCGGCCAGACGCGCCACGGCGATCGCCTGGATGGCGTTGTCGAGGGTGAGCACGAGGCCGTGTCCGTGCAGCGGCTGGCGCCGGCTGCCCTGGGGCAGGGAGATCTGCCGCCCGGTGCCGTCGCGGAACACGGTGGCCCAGCCCGGCCGCCCGCGCAGCCGCCCGTCGAACTGGAATTCGAGCCCTTCGACGCCGCTGCCGTCCAGGTTGACGCGCCCGAGCACCGGCAGCACGGCCTCGCCGCCCGGGTCCTCGCGCCGCGACTCGACGGTGAGGAAGACCCCGCGCAAACGCGCTTTCTCGAGCTTGTCCTCGATGCCGGGGTCGGCCATGCGCGTCACCCAGCAGAAGCCGGGCCGCTCGCGGAAGCGCTTCTCGAGGACGCCGGCGTCGACGTCCAGGAGGCGGGCCAGGGCGCGCGCCGTCGAGCGGCGGTTCTTCATCAGGCGTGGGACGGCGTAGACCGAGTAGGTGCGCAAATCGGTGGCGAGCAGCTCGCCGCGGCGGTCCACGAGATCCCCGCGGCGCGGCGGCAGCAGGACGCGGCCCTCCTGGTTCTGCTCCGCGCGCGCGGCGAAGTGCTCGTGCTGCACGACCTGCACCGCCAGCAGGCGCGCGCAGAGGATGCCCGCGGCCGCGGTGGCCACGAGCGCCGCAACCAGGATGCGGTCGCGACCGGTCGACTCCGACAACTCGGCGTTCCTTTCTGCAGGCCGGGGCTCCGGGCCTGTGCCGCGCGGCCCGCGCCGGCGGGCCGCCGAACCAGCTGGGAAGGGACGCCGGCGGGCTATTCGATCGCTTCCCTCCGACCGCGGGCGCGGGCGGAGGGCACGAACAGCTCGGCGGCGCGCCGCGTCGCCGCGGCGAGACCGTCCTCGGGAATACCGGCCTGCGGTGCCGCCGCCAGGAAGTCGCGAGGAATCACGACCACCTGCGCCGGGTCCGCCGGCCGCATGTTCAGGGTGCGCGCGTAACCGGCCAGGCGGACCCGGCTGGAAGACTCCGCGACGCGGGCGTCGAGGTAGCTCGTCCGCGCCTGCGTGTCGCGCACCTGCACCTGCAAGCGGTCGATATCGAGCGACAGCTGGGAGACGGCCGTGGACTCCCACACCTCGATGAACGCCGCCGCCAGCAGCAGAGCAAAGACGAGCAACCAGTGCACTCCACCGCGCCGCGTCCCGGCGTGCGCGGCGCCCGGGTGCGGTGCCGCAGCCCTCTTCACCCTCATGACACGATTCTCCTCGCGGCCGCCCGGAGGCGGGCGCTGCGCGCCCGAGGATTGCGGGCTACTTCCGCAGGTGTCGGGCGCACCGGTCTCGGAGTGAGGATCTCCCACCGGCTCGCGGTCCGCGCGCCGAGGCGCGCCTCGCGACGGCTCAGCGCGGGGCCCTTGAACAGCTGCTTGACGCGCCGGTCTTCGAGCGAGTGGTAACTGATCACCGTCAGGGCCGCCCCGTTCTCCAGGCGCTCTGGGACCTCGGCGAGCGCCCGGTCGAGGAGGCCCAACTCGTCATTCACCGCCACACGCAGGGCCTGGAACAGCTGCGCCAGGCGCCGCGGGTGCGGGTGCGGCCCCCACAGCGGGCGGACCGCCGCGAGGACGTCGTCGGTGGTCGCCAGGCCGTGGCGGCCGCGCGCCTCGATGAGGCGCCGGGCCACGGCGGCGGCGTCCGCCAGCTCGCCGTACTCGCGCAGGGCGTGGGTCAGGGTGGGAAGATCGCAGCTGGCGAGGAAATCCGCGGCGCTCGGGCCGCTGCCGGGATCGAAGCGCAGGTCGAGGAGTCCGCCCGACCGGAACGAGAACCCACGCGTATCGTCGACCAGCTGGAGCGAGGAGAGGCCCAGGTCGAAGAGTGCCCCCGCTAGGCTCCTAAGACCCAAGGCGCTCATGACCTCGCCCAGCTGATCGAACGCTGCATGGACCAGGCGTACCCGGTCACCGAATTCCTGCAGGCGCTCACGCGCCCGCGCCAACGCCCCCGGATCGCGATCCAGACCGAGGAGAAGCTCGACCTGCGGCAGCTCACCGAGGAGCGCCGCCGCGTGGCCGCCGCCTCCCACCGTCGCATCCAGGTAGACCCCCGGTCCCCCGGCCACGAGCCGCACCGTCTCAAGGACGAGGACGGGTTCGTGGCCGGGGGGCACGTCACTCGCCCACCCTCGGCCCGGAGCCGGGTCCAACTCCTCCCGGTCCCGCTCCGCGGGCCGCCTCCTGCGAGGCGGCCCCAGGCGCCGCTGCGGCTCCGCAGACCGCATGGGCACCCACCATAGCGGCGGGCTCGACGTCCACCCCGGCGACCCGGAAGAGGTCCGCCAGGTACCGGTTCAACCCCACCAGCGCGAAACCCACCCCCTCCCCCGAGTGTCCCCGGAGCAGGGCGACCACCGCCGGCAGGCGGCGGTAGTCGAGGTGGGTCACGCGCGAGAAATCCAGCACCAGCCGCTTGATGCCCCAGCCCAGGATCTGCGCCAACGCCTGCTCGAGCTTCTGCAGGGACCGGGAGCCGAGCGCTCCGACCAGCTCCATCACCGCGGAGCGCCCGGCCGGCCCGTCATACATCTCGAGCAGGGCTTGCGACGGCTTCGCCTCCGTGCTCAGCCGCCAGACGATCGAGACCGCCGGTCGAGACTCGCTTGCGCCCTCGCCCAGGACCTCCATGGCCTGGTGCCACAGACCGGCGGTCATTTCCAGTAGTCCTTCGCGAGATCCCTCAGGGTCTCGGGCTGCTCGCCGCCGAAGGTCTCGCTCTCGAAGCGGGCCGGGTCCCAGACTTCGATGTGGTCCATCGCACCGAAGATCAAAGCCACCCCATCCCGCTCCAGAGCGGCCGACTTCATCAGCGCCGCCGGCAGCACGAGGCGGCCCTGGTCGTCCAGCACGAGCTCGGCGGCGCTGGCCAGCAGCATCCGCAGGAACTTCCTTACCCGGGGATGCCCCTTGCCGAGCTCCCGCAGCCATTCCTCGTGGCGCGGCCACTCGTCTTTGGGGTATAAATCGAGGGAGCCGTCGGCGCCGGGCACCACGACGAAGGTGTCGCGCGCCTCCGCATTGAGCGCGCGACGAAGCTGAACGGGGATGGCCACCCGTCCCTTCTTGTCGATGGTGTAGCGCTCTGTACCCAGCAGGCTGGCCATCTCGAACTCCTGGGATGTTTCACCGCGTTTCGCCACCCGTCACCGCGATTCACCACGGACGGCAACATATTCGTCGTGTCAGGGGGGCGTCAACGCCTTTTCGAATTTTTTTGGGGGTGGAAAGAGATTGTCGTGCACGCATGGGCAGTCGGCCGGACTGACCGCCTCCCCGTCACCGAGCGTGCCGCGACCCTGCCCCTACTCCGCCTTCCCGCTGTCGCCCGGGGGTCCCCATGGGTTCGAACCCGAATCGCCGTTCGCGCTCCGCCTCCCGTCCACACGCCCCCGCGGCCTCGCCTGCCGCCTACGACCGCGCGCGCGCCGAGCGCTACTGGGGCGAGGAGCGACTGCGCCTCGGCGACGAGTTTCGCATCGTGCTCTCCGCCGGTGAGGCGCCGCACGTCAACGCCGCGTACCACCGCTGGGAGACGGAGACGCTGGGGCGCGCGCTGGGCGCGGCGCGCGGCGCGCGCGTGCTCGATCTGGCGTGTGGGCTGGGTCGCGTCGCCCGCGGGCTCGCCGCCCGCGGCGCGCAGGTGATCGGGGTCGACAACGCCGGAGCGATGCTGCGCGCCGCCCGCGGGTCGCTGCGCCGCGGGCGCGGGGCGGCGGCGCGCCGGGCGCGCTGGGTGCAGGCCGTGACCGACCGGCTGCCGTTCGCCGACGCCAGCTTCGACGCGGTGGTCTGCTTCGGGATCCTGGAGCACCTGCCGCAGCCGCTGCAGCGCGCCACGCTCGCCGAGGCGCGCCGCGTGCTGGCCCCCGGCGGCTGCCTTTACCTCGTGGTGAACAACAACCACTCGCTGCTGCTGCGCGGCGGCGAGGACAACCGCTACCGGCGCGCCGTGCAGCTCGCCAACGGCTACTTCTGCGGGCTGGTGGACCGCCGCTCCCTGGTCGCGGGGCTGTCGCGCGCGGGCGCCCGCGTCGAGACGCTCGGCTCGAACGCGCACTACTCGCTCCTGCGCCACAGCCTGCGCGGGCGGGTCGCGGCCGCCGCCGTCCGGGCCGCGGCGGCGCGGGCCTTCGCCGAGGCCGCCGAGCGCGACCTCGCCGAGCCGTCCCAGGGCTGGCTGGGCGAGGCGTGCGCGGACCACTTCCTCTATCGCATCCGCAAGCCGGGCCGGGGCGCCCGGCGCGGGCGGGCCGCGGGCCGCTAGGACCACCTCAGCGCCCCGCGCCGGCGATCAACGCCCGGAACTCCCCCGCCACGCGGTCCATGGCGCGGCGGAAATCGCCGCGCTCCTCGATGACCCGACGGTTGCGCGCGCGCGCCTCGGCGCGCTCCTGCGGATCGCGCAGCGCCGCCGTCAGGCACCGGGCCAGTGCCGCGGCGTCGCCGACCGGGAAGAGCCCGGCCGTCTCCTCCCCCACCCACTCGCGGTTGCCGGAGATCTCCGTCACCGCCGGGTAGGCGCCTGCGGCCATCGCCTCGAGTAGCGAGATCGAGGTCGAGTCGGACAGCGACGTGGACACGTACGCATCCGCGCCGGCGAGCAGCGCGGGCAACTCCTCGGGCGCCAGCCGGCCGAGGAAACGCAGCGAGGCGCCGGCCCCGGTGCTGCGCGCCAGGGCCTCGAGGGCGTGGCGGCGCGGCCCGTCGCCGGCCACCAGGCAGCGGGCCCGCGGCAGCGATCGCGCCACGTGCGGCCAGGCGCGCACCAGGGTCTCGACGTCGTAGATCGGGTGCAGTACGCGCGTGCTCACGACCACGGGATCCGGCGCCCGGCCGCCGGCCAGCCACGCCGCCGGCCAGGCGGCGCGGGTCGCGTGGCGCGCCGCCGCATCGGCGGCGAAGCCCCACCGCCCGAGGTCCACGCCCCACGGCACGACGGCGATCCGCCCGTCCGCCACGCCGAGAGCGCGCGCCGCCCCCGCCAGATTCTTCGCGTCCACGTAGACGCGGTCGGCCCGCGCCAGCACCCAGCGGGCCCGCCAGCGGCGCAGCGGCCCGCGCGCCGCGAGCAGATCGGAGCCCCAGCAGTTCACGGTCAGCGGGCGGCGTCCGCAGAGCACGCCGAGCAGGCCGTAGTTGGGCACGAAGTGGGCGTCCACCAGCGCGGGCTCGAATTCGGTCAGCGCCGTGGCCAGGGCCCGCGCCGCCAGCGGATAGCGCAGCGCCCCCGGCAGCGGCGCG
Source organism: uncultured bacterium (assembly GCA_964386525.1). Lineage (GTDB taxonomy): Bacteria > Eisenbacteria > RBG-16-71-46 > RBG-16-71-46 > DASYSL01 > CAYLSO01. Next base: position 7,351 of record CAYLSO010000149.1, on the reverse strand, counting down.
GCCGGCAGCGCGACGAACCCGGCGCGCCCCGGGCCGGCCAGCGCGGGGGGACGCTCCAGCGAGAAGACGCGCACCTCGAAGCCGCGGTCGGCCAGAGCCTCCGCCCAGCGGCGTGTGTGCACCGCCGCGGCGCTGCCGAGCACCGCCAGCCGGATCACCGCGCGCCCCGCCGGCTCAGGTCCGCCGCCGCGCGGCGCGCACCAGCGCGTAGACCCGGTAGCGCAGGTCGGCCCGCCGCGGCCGCAGATGGTAGGTGAAGATCGGCAACGCCACCGCCCCCATCCCCTCCTTGAAGTAGTGCAGGGCCTCGCGGCCGCCGCTCGAGCCGATGTTGGCGCGCCGCTGCCCGGCCGCGCAGGCGTGCTCGATGATGCCGTGGATGAGATACGGGTAGGAGAGGCTGCGCCGCGAGGCGCGCGCCGCCCCGCTCCACCACAGGAAGGTCTCGCCGCCGCCCGACAGCGCCATCATCCCGGCCTCGAGGCGGCCGCCGCAGGTGACCACGAAGAGCCGCGCGAAGGCCGACGGGTGCGCCAGCACGGCGCGCAGGAAGGCGAGCGGGTACGGCCGCGCCAAGCCCCACTCGCGGCTCTGCTGCAGGTAGAGGGCGTGCACCTCCGCGAGCGCCTCCGGCCGCTCGTGGAACTCGACTCCGGCGCGCTCGGCATGCCGCAGGCCGCGGCGGGTGGCGCCGCGCAGCCCGGCTTGCACCGCCTCGCGGCCGGCCGTCAGATCGACGATGTGCGCCGCACCCGCGGTCACGCGCCCCGCCAGCGCCGCCCACGCCGGGTCGGACCCGGCGCCCGCGACCAGCGGCGCGTGGATGACCTCGCCGCCGGCGATGCGCTCGCGCTCTAACCACTCGTCGAAAGCGCGCGCCAGCGCCGCGCGCACGGCGCCCGGGTCGGGATCGTCGGCGGCCGTCAGCGGGCCGCCGTAGGTGCCGAACGGCAGCGAGCGCGCCCAGCTCATCCCGAAGCGCCGGGAGACGGCCACCGGCACCGCGCCGGCCAGCCGGCCGCCCCGCCGCGCGCAGAGGATCGCGAGGCGCGGCCGGAAATCGGTCAGGGCCAGAGCCTCGAGCCACCCGGAGCGCGCCGCGAAGCCGGCGCCGCACGCGCCCTCCACCCACGCCTCCCACTCGGGAGGCGGCCCGTCGCGCCACTCGAGGGTGAGGGCGCCGCCGGCCGCGGCGGGGTCGGGGTTCAGGGCAGCAGCACCAGCCGCCCGAGCGCGCGCGTCTCCCAGTCGCCGGCCGCGCTGACCGCCAGGGCGCGGAGGAAGTAGACGCCGCCGGTGAGCTGGCGGCCGCTGCGCGAGACGCCGTCCCAGGTGAGCAGGCCCTGGCCGTCGCTGCGCACGCGCCCCACCCAGCGGCCGGCCACGTCGAAGAGGTCGATGGGCGTGCGCGTCAGCGGCTCGCCGTCGGCGGTGCGCACCTGGAAGAGCACCGATCCCCCGGCCAGGCTCACCGGGTTGGGCGACACCACGAGCTGCCGGGAGACCCCGGCCGGCGCGCCCAGCTGGCCCGGGCGCAGGCGGTTCACACCCTCGCCGGTGCCGATCCACAGGTCCCCGGTGACGCGGTCGATGACCACCGAGTGCACGTCGTTGGAGACCAGCGGCGAGTTGGTCGTCTGGAACAGCTCCGCCGTGCCGCCCACGGCGCGGTGGAAGAGCCCGCTCGCCGTGGCCAGCCACACGCCGCCGCCGGCGTCGACGGCCAGGGGGTTCACCGCACCGTTCTGCGAGATGACGGGCGTGGCCAGCGACTCGCGCAGCAGGGGTGACGCGCCGCCGACCTCGAAGCGCGCCAGGCCGCCGTCGGTCGCCACCCACGCGCTGGCGCCGTCCACGGCGATACCCCAGATGTTGTTCGAGCGCAGCCCGTCGGCGGTGCTCAGGTAATCCTGCAGCGCGGCGAGCGAGCGGTCGCTGAAGAGGTCCACGCCGAAGTCGGCGTAGCCGACCCACATCGTGCCGTCGGAGGCGAAGGCGATGGCCCGCACCTGCTGGCTGGTCATCGCCGAGTTGGTGGGCAGGAAGTTCTCCCGCGTGCCGTCGGCGAGGATGCGGATCAGCCCCTGCGGCTCGGTGCCCGGGCCGCAGCCGCGGCAGCCGGTGTCGAGCCCGAACCAGTGCGGTCCCTGGGGATCGTGGGCCGACGACCAGACCCAGGTGAAGCGCGTCGTGTCGCGGAAGAAATGGGTGAACTGCGGCACCGGCCCCGCGTCGTCGAGCCGGGCCAGGGAGCCGCTCCAGTCGCCGAACCACTTGTAGCCGTCGCGGTCGACGTGGCACGCGAAGATATAGTCATCGGACAGCAGCGAGGTATCCGGGTCGCCTCCGGGCAGGAAATGCCGCCAGCCGCGCGCGTCGTCGTAGCGCGACACGCCACCGAAGCGCGCGGCCACGTAGACCGTGCTCCCCTGCGCTGCCATGCCGTGGATCCAGTTGCCTCCCGGACCGGGCGACCGATAGCTCTTCCAGCTGCCGCCCGTGAGATTCCACAGCCCCTCGGCGTTGCCCGCCCACAGGGAACCGGGGCCGACCGACCCGAAGTCGACGGCGGCGCGGGTCGGCCCGCCGAGGGCCGTCCAGCTCGAGCTTCCCGCGTCCCAGCCGTAGACGCCGTCCACGGCGCCCACCGCGATCGCGCCGGGGTGCAGCGCGTCGATGCTCACCGCTCCGCCGGAGCGCATCCGGGTCCACGCGCCGGTCTCCCCCCCGCGCCAGACGTTCCCGTCGGCGGTGACCGCCCACAGGTGCACGGTGTCGTGCGCCAGGGCGCGCGTGTCGCGCGTCGTCAGGCCCGCCACCGTGGTGTCCCAGGCGACGCCGTCGGTGGTCGTGAAGACGCCGTCGCGCGTCGCCACCCAGGTGCGGCCGCCGAACGACCGCACGTCGGTGATGCGGCCGGAGGCGAACGGACTCGGCGTCACTCCGTCCGGCCACACCGCCTGCAGCTCGTCGCCGACGTAGTAGGCGAGGCCGCCGCGCGTCCCCACCCACATGCCCTGGTCGAACGGTTCGAGGGCGGTGACCGAGTCGCTGGGCAGCCCCTCGAAAGCGGTCACCGACTGCCACACGCCGCTCGGGTAGAGGAGGCTGACGCCGTTGCCGGCGGTGCCGACCCACACCGTGCCGGCGGCGTCACGCGAGACGACCATGACGGCGTTCGAGGCGAGCCCCTTGGGCTCGCGGAAGTAGCGCTGGAACGAGCCGGTGGCCGGGTCGTAGCGGTGCAGTCCGCTGAGCGACGGCGCCCACACGTACGGGTCGAGGGCCGCCACCGAGGTGAGCGAGTTGGCGTCGGTGAAGACGTCCCAGGCGCCGGCGAGTACCGCGCGCGGGCCCAGGCCGGCCAGCGCGAAGACGACGACGAAGCCGGCGGCCAGGTGCGAGCGGGCGTTGGCGTGAGGCATGCGGATCAGGTCCTCCCGGGCGCGGGGAGGGCAGCCGCGCGCCCCAGGTGTCAGGCAGTCTGCCGGCGCGCGGCCTCGCGGCCGCGCCCGCCGGCGCTCATGGGATCCGGCCGAACAGGTGCATCAGACGCAGGCGCCAGACGAGCCCGGCGGCCTCCCAGACGATCCGCCGGTCCATCTTGCTGACCCCCGCGCGCCGGTCCACGAAGGTGATCGGGATCTCGTGGATGCGCAGGCCCAGCCGCCACACCTTGTACGTCATCTCGATCTGGAAAGCGTAGCCGTCGGAGGTGACGCGGTCCAGGTTGACCGCCGCCAGGGCGCGCCGCCGGAAGCACTTGAAGCCGCCGGTGGCGTCGCGCACCGGCAGTCCGGTGATGAGCCGGGTGTAGACGTTGGCGCCGTAGGAGAGGATCAGCCGCCGCAGCGGCCAGTGCACGACGGTGACGCCCTCCAAGTAGCGCGAGCCCAGCACCAGGTCGGCATCGCGCGCCGCCTCCAGGAATTCGCCGATGGCGGCGGGGTCGTGCGAGAAGTCGGCGTCCATCTCGAAGACGTACTCGGCGCCGTGCTCGAGAGCGTACCGGAAGCCGGCCACGTACGCCGAGCCGAGCCCCAGCTTGCCGGCGCGCCGCAGCAGGTGCACGCGCGGCTCGCGCTCGCGGCGCGCCGCCACCAGATCGCCGGTGCAGTCGGGCGAGTTGTCGTCCACGACCAGCACCTCGAGGCCGTAGGGCAGGGCGAGGAGCCGGTCGAGCAGTGTTTCGATGTTCTCCCGCTCGTTGTACGTCGGGATGATGACCAGCTTCTCCATGGCGCTCCCGGATCAACCGGCCCGGCGCCGCCAGGCGCCGGCGGCGAACAGACCCGTGATGACGATCAGGGCCAGGCCGGAGACCCACATCCCCAGGCGCAGGGCCCGCGATTCGTAGCTCCATTCTACCCGATGCCGGCCCGCCGGCAGCAGCAGCGCGCGGAAGGCGAAATCGGCCCGCAGGATCGGCACCGGGCGCCCGTCCACCCGGGCCGTCCAGCCCGGGAAGTACAGGTCGGCCAAGCGCAGCACGGCGGGCCCCGGAGCGTCGGCCTCCATCTCCACCCGGTTGAGCCCGTAGCGCGTGATGCGCACCTGCCCGCCCTCGGGACCGAGCGGCCCGGCCGGGGCGGCCGCGAGCAGCACCGCGGCGCGCGGGTCGTAGCCTGGCGCCAGCAGGCGCGCCAGTTGGCTGTCGGGGGGCATCACCTCGTAGCGCGTCGCCAGCGAGACCCGGGGCAACGCCTCCGGGTTGCGGTACACGACCTGGCGCTCCCCCTGGAAGACCAGCACCAGGGGCGTGCCGCTCGGCAGCATGCCGGGCACGAGGACGAACTCCGCGTTGGCGGCGTTGAGGAAACCGGCGCCTTGCCAGCCCCGTCCGGCGAGCAGGCTCTGCACCGGCACGAGCGGCGCCTGCGCGTCGAGGTACTCCTGCGCCAGCTTCGGCTTCGCCGCGTGGTAGCCGCCGAGCACCGCCAGCGCGAAGCCGGCGTAGCGGTTCGAGCGGAAGTCGTCGCCCAGGGGCAGGACGCGGAACTGCTCCCCGCGCGCCGCCGCGGAGTCGGCCTGTGCGGTGAGGAAGTCGATGACGTCGTCGCGCTCGTTCTCGGCCCGCGCCGCAGCCGGCGGCCCGAGGACCGGGGTCACGATGCGCTGGTTCACCTGCCACAGGTCGACGGCGGTCAGGAGCACGACCAGGGCGACGAAGGCCCCGGCGGGGATGAGCCGCCGCATGGTGAACCACGCCGCCGCCAGGGCGATCACCGCCAGCATGCCGACGCGGGCGGCGTCGCCGGCCGCGCCCGCCAGGGCGGCGTTGAGGTTGGCGTCGGCGAGATTGGGGCGGATGGAGCGCGCCAGCGCGGCCAGATCGCCGCGCCACAGCTCGGGCACCAGGCCGCCGACCAGGAGGAGCGCCGCCGCCGCGCCCGTGAAGACCACCGCCCACCAGGCGCGCCGCCCGGCGCCGGGCGCGTCGCCGCGCGCCTCCAGGACGGCGTCCAGACCCATGCCGGCCAGGCAGGCGGTGGCCACCTGGGTGAGCAGGAGGACCATCACCGGCACGCGGAACTTGTTGAACTGCGGCAGGTGGTCGTAGAGGAACGCGTAGAGGAAACCGTTCTGGCCGAAGGAGACGAGCACGGCGACCGCGGCCAGCACCGCGAGGAACGCCACCGTCACCCCGCGCCGCGCGCGCACCAGGCCCACCACCGCCAGGGCCAGGATCCCGAGGCCCATGTAATGGGGATAGTCCGTGAACGGCATCGATCCCCAGTAGGTCGCGCCGCCGAAACCGACCGCCCCGGGCACCAGGAAGGTGAGCAGCTCCACCGGGCTGAACGACCACTGCGTGGCGTAAGCCAGGCCGACGCCGCCGCCCTCGCCGCCGCCGCGGATCGAGAGCCGCGCGTACTCCTGCACCGGCAGATAGAGGAACGCCGCCAGCCCCAGGCCAAGGCCGAGCGCGGCCCCGACGCCGACGGCCCGCGCCAACCGCCCCGGCAGCGCCGGGCGGTCCTCGCCACCGCGCGCCAGCTCGAAGAGGGCGTAGAGCGCCAGCGCCAGCCACGCCACGTCGGAGAGGCGCCCGCGCCGCAAGCAGCGGGCTGCCAGCCACAGCATCCACGGCACGAAGGCCGAGTCCACCATCTGGCTGCCGTGCCCGTGCGCCCCCACCGCCATCAGGTTGGGCATGGAGAGCAAGGCGAACCCGGCGACGACCGCGCCCCACTGCCCCACGCCCCACTCCCGGCAGAGGAGGTAGGCGCCGAGCCCGGCGAGGAAGTAGTAGAGGACGAGCCACGTGAGGTCGGGCAACGGCAGCAGGCGCGTCACCACCCACAACGGCCAGTCGGGCGGATAGAGAAACGGATTGTAGGCCAGGCTGGCGAACGACGGCATGCCGCAGAACAGGTAGGGGTTCCACAGCGGGTAGACGCCCTGGCGCAGCGACTGCTCGCCGAGGCGGGCGAAGCCCGCCGGCGCGGTGGCGTCGGGCGAGAGGAAAGTCTGGCCGCCGAGCATGACGTCGCGGAACAGCAGCAGCGTGGCCAGGGCCAGCAAGCCGGCGGCGATCGCGCCGGGGCGCTGCCACCAAGGCGGCGGCCCCCCCGCGGCCCGCGCTCCGGGCCGCGGCGCCGGCCGCCCGCCGGCTCCCGCTCCCGTCTTCGCGCCGTCGCGGGCCGGATGCTGCTTGCCTTTCCCTTTCCCCTTCCCCTTCTCCTGCGGCTGGCTCACGCGTCCTCTCTCCTCGACGCCCGCGACCCGCGCGCGTCCGCCTCGACGCGCGCCAGGTGCGAGCGCAGCAGTCCGTCCATGCGCTCGGCGATCCCGTCCCAGTCGTGAGCCCGGGCCCGCGCGCGCAGCCCCTCGCGGTCGGGAGCGGCAGCCAGCGCCGCGCGCACCGCCGCCTCGAAACCCTCTGGGTCGGCGGCGAAGCGCAGCCCGGCGGGATCGGCCTCCACGTCCGCGATCGGCGACGAGACGACCGGCAGGCCGGCCGCCAGGTACTGGTAGAGCTTGTTGGGATGGATGCCGGTCGTGTAGCGGTGGCCGGCCTGGAACGGGATGAGCCCCAGGTCCAGCCCGGCCAGCAGGCGCGGCACGTCCGCGTACGGCAGCTCGCCCAGGTAGTGCACGTTCGGCCGCGCCAAAAGCCCCGCCAGCGGAGCCCGCATCTCGGCCGGCAGCGGCCCGGCCAGCACCAGGCTGCCCGGGACACGGTCGGCCAGCCGCTCGAGCAGCGGCACGTCGAGCAAGTCCGAGAGCTTCCCCAGGTAGCCGCAGCGCGGCCGCGGCAGAGCGGCGAGCGCCGGCAGCGGCCCGCCGACGGGGAGCGCGAAGCGCTCGAACTCGACGCCGTTCTCCAGGGTGATCACGGGTGCGGTCG
>CAYLSO010000148.1:0-29185 GCA_964386525.1 uncultured bacterium | reverse complement strand
CCGGCGGGGGGGGGCCCGCTGTTTGTGGCGCGCTTCGTGGGCGACCCCCGCGCCCCGGGCGGGGCGCACGCCGGGCTGGGCGGCGAAGTGGAAGACCAGGTCGGCGTCGGGCAGCGCCGCCAAGTCGTCGAGCGCGAGGTCGCGCTCGAGCAGCCGGAAGCGCGGGTGGGCGAGTGCGGCCTCCAGGTTGCGGCGCTTGCGCCGCGGGTCGTAGAACGGCGTGAAGGCGTCCACGCCCACCACCTCGTGGCCGGCGGCGAGCAGCCGCTCGGTGAGGTGCGAGCCGAGGAACCCGGCCGCCCCCGTGACGACGCAGGCGCCCACGGCTACGGCGTGCCCGGCGGCACGCTTGACGGCGCCCCGGCGGCCGGGCCGGCCGCCCCGCCGGCCCAGCTGCCCCGCCCGGCGGTGTCGGCCAGTCCCAGGTACGCCCGGATCTCGGGGTCGTCCGGGTGCTTGCGGATCATGATCTCGAGCACGCCGTCGGCCTCCCGCCGCCGCCCCCGCTCCATGAGCAGCATGTAAGCCGCCTTGTAGGCCTGCACCTCCTGCGGGTCGAGTTCGCCGGCGCGCAGGAACTTGGCCACCGCCGAGTCGACCTGGCCGACGTAGTTGAGCGTGACGCCGTAGTAGTAGAGCAGGTCCGACGTCGGCCGCGTGCGCTCCCGGTCGCGGAAGTAGGCCAGGGCCCGCGCCGTGTCGCCGGCGTCGAGGTAGAAGACGCCCAGCACGCCCTCGACCTGCGGGAACTCGGGGAACATGCGCAGCACGCGCTCGACCTCGGCGACCGCCTGCGGGTGCCGCCCCTCGCGCCGGTAGGCGTAGGCCAGCTGCATGTGCGCCGAGGCGTAGTTCTGCGTCAGGCGCCGCGAGTTGTCGTCCTTGTACGGCCGCGCCAGGAAGTTGCCGTCGGCGTCGAACAGGTTGCGGTAGCGGAACGTCTCGTAGATGTTCTGGCGCACCCGCGCCGAGTCCATCCAGCTGCGCCCGCTCGGCACGACCCCGGGCGCTCCCTGGTAGCCCTCCGGCTCGATGCGCAGCACCAGGCCCTCGAACACCATGCGCGGGTCGAGTCCGTGGTGGTCGGGCACGGTGACCGCGAAATACGGCACCCGGCGGCCCTGGTTGGCCTCCAGGATGTTGTGCACCATGCGGTGGTTCACCAGCTCCGGCTCGCCGGTCTTCGGGTTGGGCAGGTAGCCGTAGTCGCGCGCCAACCGGGTCTCGGCGTCCGAGATGACCATCGGCACGCGCGGCGCTTCGTCGCGCAGCTGCCGGATGTACCAGTCGGTGTTGAGCAGCGACAGGTTGATGACCCGCACATCCTTGCGGAAGTTCTCGACCTGCTGGATGTACCACAGCGGGAAGGTGTCGTTGTCGCCGTTGGTGAAGATGAAGGAGTCCTTGGCCAGCGGCGCCAGCATGTTGTGGGCGTAGTCGCTGGCCACGTAGTAGCCGCGCCGGTCGTGCGTGTACCAGTGATGGACCATGGGCAGCAGCGACACCCCCACCGCCGCCAGGCAGGCGAGGCCGAGCGCCTCGCGCCGGCGCAGCAGCGCCCAGCGCTCGCGCAGCCACTCGAGCAGGAACGCCAGCCCCATGCCGATCCAGATGGCGTAGAAGTGGAAGCCCGAGCTGTAGAAGTAGTCGCGCTCGCGCACCTCGTGGTCGGTGAAGTTGAGATAGACGAGCAGGCCGATGGTGGTGAGGAAGACGGTGAGCCCCAGGTAGGCGAAGGTCTTGCGGTGGCGCAGGCCGTGCAGCACGGCCCCGAACAGCCCGATGGCCACCGGCAAGGTGCCGCCCAAGGTCCCCAGCTTGGCGTGCAGCACGTACTGCTCGAAGAAGTAGCGGAAGAACATGCCGAACTGGAAGGCCCAGGTGGTCGAGCGCGGGAGCATCGGGCGCGAGCCGTACTGGTCGCGCATCAACAGCGACTTCAGCGCCTGCCAGGTCTCCGGATCGCCCTCGTTGATTGGCGGGTTGGCGTGGGCGCGAAGGTAAAGGTAGAAGTGCACCGAGAGGCCGACCCCGGCCAGCACCACGGCCCACGCCAGGTTGCGCGGCGACAGGAGCGAGCGCCAGTTCACCATCAGCACCAGCAGCACCAGCGACGGCATCACCAGGAAGGTGCCGAGGTGGATGCTGACGCACAGGAAGCACAGGTACCAGGCGACCAGCAGGCGGTTGTCGCCCTCGCCGCGCTCGAGGCCCTCCCACCACTTGACGCCCAGGTAGAGGATGAACACCTGCATCCACGAGGACAGGGCATAGACCTCGGCCTCGATGGCGCTTTCCCAGAAGGTGTTGCTGAAGGCGACGAAGAACGCCGCACAGGCCCCGCCCGTCCAGGCGATGACCTCGTCGGCGCCCGTGCGCTCCCCGCCCTGCGTGTAGCGCAGCAGGCGCACCGTGAGCAGGAAGGTGAAGAGCACGGCCAGCGCCGACGCCAGCGCCGACAGCCAGTTGACGCGCACCGCCACGGTGGCCACCGGCACCATGGCGAAGAGCCGGCCGATGAGCACGTAGAGGGGCGTGCCCGGCGGGTGCGGGATGCCGAGGACCTGGGAGGTGGCGATGAACTCGCCCGAGTCCCAGAAGGGGCAGCTCGGCGTGAGGGTGATCGTGTACACGGCGAGGGTCGTGAGGAAGACGGCCGCGCCCACGGCGCGGTAGCCCCACGTCGCGACCGGTGCGACTGGCGAAGTGACGTTCACGCGGTCCTCTGTCGCGCAGCCGGGGTCTCGTCGCCCCGCTGCGGTTCACGGTTCCAGTCCCCGGCCGGCGTGGCGGCGGGGTCGGGCAGCGGCAACCCCCGCGCCGCCGCGCTCGCCACCGTCCAAGCCTCGTCCGAACAGCGCTCCCAGGTGAAGCGCGCCGCCCAGGCGAGCCCGCCGGCGCGCAGACGCTCGCGCAGCGCGGCGTCGTCCAGCACACCCGCCAGCGTACGGGCGAGCGCGCCGGCGTCGCCGTGCGGCACCAGCAGACCCGACTCGCCGTCGCGCACCGAGTCCACCAGCCCGGGCGAGCGGCTGGCCACCACCGGCGTTCCGCAGGCGTTCGACTCCACGACGGTGAGCCCCCAGCCCTCCTTCGGCGACGGCAGCGCACTCACCCACGCGGAGGCGAGACGGCGCACCTTCTCCTCCAGCGGCACGAAGCCGGTGAACTCCACCGCGTCCCCCAGCCCGAGGCGCCGCGCCTTCTCCTCGAGGACGCGGCGATGCGGCCCGTCCCCCAGGACGGTCAAGCGGGCCGCGGGCAGGCCGGGCCGTAGCCGGCGGAACGCCTCCAACAAGGTATCCACTCCCTTGTACCGCCTCAACCGCCCCACGAACAGCACCGAGGGGTGGGGTGTCTTCTCCGGGCCCGGGCGGTAGCGGCCGTGGTCGAGGCCGCAGTGCGACACCGCGATCTGCGCGCGGTCGAGGCCGCGGGCCACGAGGTCGTGCCGGGTGCTCTCGGAGATGGCCAGGAACGGGCGGCCGCGGTAGACGGCCGGGACCAGCAGCTCGTGCGCCCACACGCCGACGGCGACCGGCCAGGAGGCCTCGGCGAAGACCGTGGTGCCGAACAGGTGCGGGACGATGACCAGCACCGGCGCCGGCGCCCACAGCGGCGAGTAGTACGGCAGCTTGTTGAGGTCCTCGATGACCAGGTCGAACCTCTCGCCCGCCAGCTCGCGCCGCACGCAGGCCGCCGCCGCCCAGTTGCCGTTCCACCACGTGCCGCGGCGCAGGATGCGGATCCCGTCGAGGGTCTCCTCGGGGGCCATGCCGGGCAGGCTCGACGCCAGGTAGGTGATCTCGGCGCCGCGCGGCAGCCAGCGGGTGAGGATCTCCCACAGGTGCACCTCCGCGCCGCCGGCCTCGATGTGGCGCGGATCCCGCCAGTTGAGGGCGAGGATCCTCACGCGGCGCCCCCGGGGACGGGCGCGCCGCCGGGCCGCGCCGCCGCCGCGCCCCGGTTGCCGGGGGGGGCCGCGCTGTCGCTGCCGCCCGCTCCCGGCTTGCGCGCCACCACGCCGATGACGAAGCACGTGTAGAGTGCCCAGCGCCTCTCCTTGAGCCACGCGCGCCACGCCTCCCAGCCGCGGTCCCACCACGCGGGTCCGTGCGGGTACATCGGCAGCCCCCGCACCCCCGCCTTGGCGAGCAGCACGCGCACGGCGCGATACGGCAGCCCGGGCACCATCCACTCCCCGTAGGTGCGGCTCACCTCGAGCTGCCCGCGGCGCACCAGGCGCTCCAGCTCGGCCGGGCTGAACTGCGTCTCCCAGCCGGCGAACCAGCGGTCCAGGGCGATGAGGATCTGCTTGAGGACGGTCCAGGCGTGGTAGCGCTGCGGCACGTCGATGAGCGCCACCCCGCCGCTCTCCAGCACGCGGCGGTTCTCGGACAGGATGAGCGCCGGATCGCGGAAGTGCTCGAGCAGGCCTTGGTGGAAGACGAGGCCGAAAGCGCCGTCGCGAAACGGCAGCGCGCGCGCGTCGGCGCACACCATGTGGACCGGGACGCCGGAGCGGCGGGAGGCCTCGCGCGCCAGCTCCAAGGCCGCGAAGGTGTAGTCCACCACGAAGCCGACCGCCCCGCGCTCGACCAGGGCGACGGTGTCCCGCCCGGTGCCGGCCCCGACCTCGAGGGCGCGGCAGCCCCGCACGTCGCGGGCCCGCAACGCTTCGGCCAGCAAGCGCTCCTGGTTCGAGTAGACGTCCTCCAGCGGACGTCCGTCCGACCAGAACCGCTGCCAGTGCTCTGGGGTCGATTCCCGGGGCGGTCCCATGAGGCTGTAACGATAAGTGGGAACGGAGGCTCCGTCAATCCGAGCCCCCGTCACCTCCCGCGCTGCAGACGCTGGGCCAGGAAGTCGGGGAGCCCGGCGTCCAGGATCTTCTGAGCGGCCCGGTCGATGTCGTACTCCAGCCGCCGCCGGACCAACTCCCGGCCCTCGGTGTCGTACAGCAGATAGGCGGCCCGCGAGTCGCCGTCGCGGGGCTGGCCGACGCTGCCCACGTTCACCAGGTAACGACGCCCGGCCACCAGCGGCACGCGCTCGTCCTGCAGGTAGCGCAGGCCCGTGCCGTCGCTCTCGTAGACCGCCGGGAAGTGCGAGTGGCCGATGAAGCAGAGCGTCTCCTGGTAGGACTCCAGCTCGGCCTCGGCGTCGGGCGAGGAGAGCACGTACTGCCAGCCGGCCGGGTCGGAAGGCGTGGCGTGCACCAGGCGCGCCTCGCCCTCGATGCGCAGGAGCGGCAGAGCGGCGAGCCACTCGCGGCTTGGGTCGGAGAGCTGCTCGGCCGTCCAGTCGATGGCCACCGCCGCCGCCGAGTTGAAGTAGCCGATCTTCATCTTGCCGACCGCGGCCCAGTCGTGGTTGCCGGCGATGGCCAGATCCGCCTGCGCGGCGATGCGGTCGCAGACCGGATTCGGGTCGGCCCCGTAGCCCACCACGTCGCCCAGGCACCACAGGCGCTCGGCACCCTGCCGCCGGACGTCCTCGAGCACCGTCTGGAGGGCCTCCAGGTTGGCGTGCACGTCGCTGATGATGGCGATGATCAAGAGCCTCTCCTCTTCGCCGGCCGGTCGCCTCCCGCCGCCTCCCCCAGCTCGCCCGGCCGCAGCTGGCGCGCCAGCCGGTCGAGCAGGCCGTTGACGAACGGCCCCGACTCGGCGCCCCCGAACTTCTGTGCGATCGCCACCGCCTCGTCGAGGACGACGCGCGCCGGCGTGCCGCGCATGGCCACCAGCTCGGCCGCCGCCAGGCGCAGCACCGAGCGGTCGATGGCCGCCAGGCGCTCGAACGACCAGTGCTCGAGGTGGCGCCGCACGGCCGCGTCCACCTCGGCGCCGCGCTCCTGCACCGCGCGGCAGACGTCGGTCGCGTAGGCCAGCGCCTCCGACGGCAGGCGCTCCTCGGCGACGGCCGCCTCCCAGGTAACGGCCAGCGCGTCGCCGCAGACGTCGGCCTGGTAGAGGGCGCGCAGCAGCGTCTCGCGGCCGCGGCGGCGCGCCGCCCCGGGCCGCTCGCGCGGCTCACCCGCGGTCCGGGGCATGCCGGCGCACCTCCGCCAGGGCGTGGACCATCTCCACCGCCGCGCGCGCCGCCTCCGCGCCGCGGTCGAGCGGGGCGCGCGTGCGCGCCTCGGCCTGCTCGGGGGTGGCGGCCGTGATCACCCCGAAGCTCACCGGCACGCCGGTGGCGAGCGACGCTTCCATCAGTCCGCGCGCCGCCTCTCCCGCCACGAAGTCGAAGTGCGGGGTCTCCCCGCGGATCACCGCCCCCAGGGCGACGATGCAGTCCGGCCGCCGCGCGCGCGCCACCTCGCGCGCCAAGAGCGGCAGCTCGAAGGCGCCCGGGCAACGGTACACGGCCACGCGCTCGCGCGCGAGGCCGAGCTCCTCCAGGGCGGCCAGGGCGCCGGCCAGCAGCCGCTCGACGTAGGCGCCGTTGAAGCGGCTGGCGACCACCGCCACGGCCAGGCCCACGGCGCGCGCCGCGGGCGCCGGGGCCCCCTTGGCGGGGGCGCCCTCGCCGGGGGCGCTCACCGGTCCTCCTCGGGGCCCGGCAGCTCGAGCAGGTGGCCGAGCTTGTCGCGCTTGGTCGCCAGGTAGCGGCGGTTGGCGGCCGTGGCGCGGATCTCGATCGGCTCGCGGCGCACGATGCGCAGCCCGAAGGCCTCGAGGCCCACCACCTTGCGCGGGTTGTTGGTCAGCAGCCGGAGGTTCTTCACCCCCAGGTCCACGAGGATCTGCGCCCCGATGCCGTAGTCGCGCAGGTCGGCCGCGAAACCCAGGCGCGCGTTGGCCTCGACGGTGTCGAGCCCCCCGTCCTGGAGGGCGTAGGCGCGTAGCTTGTTGGCCAGCCCGATGCCGCGCCCCTCCTGGCGCATGTAGAGGAAGACGCCGCGGCCCTCGACAGCGATGGCCCGCAGCGCCGCACGCATCTGCGGGCCGCAATCGCAGCGCTGCGAGCCGAAGACGTCACCGGTCAGGCACTGCGAGTGCACCCGCACCAACACCGGCTGGCGCGCGCTCAGGTCGCCAAGGGTGAGGGCGACGTGGTGTTCGTTGTCCACGTAACTCTCGTAGAGGTGCAGGTCGAAGCGCCCCTCGGCGATGGGCAGCACGGTCTTGACGATGCGCCGCACCAGCCGCTCGCGGCGCCGGCGATAGGCGATGAGGTCGCGCACCGTGAGGGTGGACAGCCCGTGGCGCCGGGCGAAGCGCGTCAGCGCCGGCATGCACATCATGGAGCCGTCGGCGTCCATGATCTCGCACAGCACGCCGGCCGGGCGCAGCCCCGCCAGGCGCACCAGGTCGAGGGCCGCCTCGGTGTGCCCGGCGCGGCGCAGCGCGCCGCCGGTCACCCCGCGCAGCGGGAAGACGTGGCCGGGCCGCGCGAAGTCCTCCGGGCGCGAGCGCGGGTCGGCCAGCCGCCGGATGGTCACGGCGCGGTCGGCGGCCGAGATGCCGGTGGTCGTGCCGCGCACGGCGTCCACCGAGACGGTGAACGACGTGCCGTGCAGGGCGCTGCTCTGGGCCGTCATGGGGAAGAGGTCGAGCCGCTCGGCCCACGCGTCGGCCAGCGGCACGCACAGCAGCCCGCGTCCCTGCGTGACCATGAAGTTGACGGCCTCGGGGGTGACCTTCTCGGCGGCCATCACGAGGTCGCCCTCGTTCTCCCGCTGGGCGTCGTCCATCACCACCACCATGCGGCCCCGCTTGACCGCATCGAGGGCGGCGAGCACGGCCGCCTCGGCCCGCGCCTCGTCGCGCGCCGCGGCCGCCGCGCCGGCGGGGGCGATCCGCTCGCCCAGCGTGAGCGCCCGCCGCTTTCCCCGGGCCACCCGGGGCGCCGCGGATGCGGGCCGTTCCTGCTTCGTGGCTGCCCGCCGGGCTTTCCCCGCCGGCGCCCGCCGCTGCTTCGCCTGCCGTGTCATGCGGCCGCTCCTTCCCCGCCGCGCGCCGCCGCCGGCGACATCGTCTCCAGCATCCGGTCCAGGTAGCGCGCCAGCACGTCCACTTCCAGGTTCACCTTCGACCCGACGCGGTACCGGTCGGCGATCGTGAGGCGCAGCGTGGTGGGGATGAGGGCCACCTCGAAGGTGTCGGGCCCCGCCCCCGCGATGGTCAGGCTGACGCCGTCGAGCGACATCGAGCCGCGCGGCGCCAGGTAGCGCTCCAGCCCCTGGGGCACGCGCACCGTGACGCGCCGGTCGCCGTCCTGGTCGAAGACCCCGGTCACCTCGCCGACGCCGTCCACGTGCCCGAAGACCAGGTGGCCGCCGAGGGTGTCGCCGACCCGCAGCGACCGCTCGAGGTTCACCTCGTCACCCGGGCGCAGATCCCCGAGCGTGGTCAGCCGCAGCGTCTGCGGCATCACCTCCACCACGAAGCCGCGGCCGTCCACCTCCACGACCGTCTGGCAGCAGCCGCTCACCGCGATGCTGTCGGCGGGCTTCAGCCCCCCGAGGCAGCGTTCGCAGTCGACGGTCAGGCGCACCAGGCCACCGGCCTGGGTGCGCTCACGGACCCGGCCGCGCTCCTCTACGATTCCGGTGAACACCGTAGTCGACCCTCCCCGACACCAGCCAATCCTGTCCCAAGCGCCGCACCGTGTGTCGCGACAGCCGCGGCGCGCTCGCGGTCTCGAAACGGATCCCCGCCGCCCACGCCACGCCCTCGCCGAGGACGATGGGCGCGGTGAACAGCCGCACCTCGTCGGCCAGGCGCTCCTCCAGGAGCGCTCCGGCCAGCGCGGCGCCGCCCTCCGCCAAGACCTGATTCACACCCTCGCCGACCAGCCGGCGCAGCAGGCGGCGCAGCGGCACCCGTTCGCCCCGCCCCAGAACCCAGACGCGCACGCCGCGCCGCGCCAGACGCGTGCGCCGCGCCTCCCACGCCGCCGCTCCGCGCCGCGGGCGGGCCGTGGCCACCACCGTCCCGCCGGCCAGCGGCGCGGTGGTGAGCCGCCCCGCCGGCGGCAGGCGCAGCGACGCCGACACCACCACGCGCAGCGGGTCCGGGCCGCGCACGGCGCGCACCGTCAACCGCGGGTCGTCGCCGCGCGCCGTGCCGGCCCCGATCAGCACGGCGTCGTTCTGGGCGCGCAGGCGGTGGGCGAGACGCACCGCCTCCGGCCCGGTGAGCCAGCCGCGCAGCGAGCGCGGCGCCAGCTTGCCGTCGAGGCTGGCCGCGAGCTTGAGGGTCACCCAGGGCAGCCCGGTGGCGTGCGCCTTGAAGTAGCCGGCGTTGAGGGCGCGCGCCTCGGCGGCCAGCGGACCCACCTCGACCGCGACGCCGGCGCGCCGCAGCGCCCGGATGCCGCGGCCGCGCACGATCGGATTGGGGTCCATCACCGGGATCACGACGCGCGCGATGCCGGCGGCCACGATGGCCTCGACGCACGGCGGCGTGCGACCGAAGTGGTTGCAGGGCTCGAGCGTGCTGTAGAGCGTCGCCCCCCGGGAGCGCGCGCCCGCCTGGCGCAGCGCGTAGACCTCGGCGTGCGGACCGCCCAGGCGGCGGTGCCAGCCGCGCCCGACGACGCGGCCGCCGCGCACCACGACCGCGCCCACCATGGGATTGGGGTGGGTGCGGCCGCGGCCGCGGGCCGCCAGCCCCAGGGCTTCGCGCAGGTGTCTTTCGTCCGAGGCCATCGCCGCCGGTCGGCTCCTTGCCAGCGAGTTCGGGGAGCGCCGCACCCCGCCGGGGCAAACGAAAACCCCGCCAGGAACTCTCCCGCGGGGCGCAGACGAGCGGGCCGGAACGCGCGCGGCGCGCCGGCCTCCCTCCCTCTCCCATCCAGACTGTCACTGTCGGCTCCGGCATCGCACCGGATCATGCCGCGCCTCGCGCCGCGTACAGCGGGCGAAGGGCCGGCTCGCGGGCTGTCACCGCCGGTGGGGACTTGCACCCCGCCCCGAGGAAGCAAGCCGGACGCTACCAGCCCGCCGGGACGATGTCAAAGGCCGGGCCGGCACGGCGCCGGGGGCGGCGCGGGCCGATCGCTGGCGCGGCGCGCCCGGCGGCGGCGGCTCAGACCTTGAAGAGGACGTGCAGGACGTCGCCCTCGGCGACGGCGTACCCGCGCCCCTCGGTGCGCATCCAGCCGCGCTCGCGGGCGTGCGCCCACGAGCCGGCCTCGAGCAGCTTGTCCCAGCCGAGCACCTCGGCGCGGATGAAGCCGCGGGCCAGATCGGTGTGGATCTTGCCCGCCGCCTCGACCACGTCCTCGCCGGGGCCGACCTGCCAGGCGCGCGCCTCCGGCGGGCCGGCGGTGAAGAAGGTCACGAGGCCGAGCAGGCGGTGCGCGGCGGCGATCACCGCCGCGAAGGCCGGCTCTCCCAGACCCAGGGCCTCGCGGAAGGCGGGCCGCTCGTCTTCCGGAAGCCGCGCCACCTCCAGCTCGTCACGCAGCGGCAGGGCGAGGGCGGCGAAGTCGTGGGACGCCGGCGGCAGCCCCGGCGGGCCGCCCGGCGGCGCGCCGGTGTTGTAGATCGCCAGCAGCGGTTTGTGGCTCAGAAGACCGTAGCCGCGGATGGCCTTCTCCTCGTCGCGCGACAGCGCGAGGGTGCGCAGCGCGTGGCCGCCCTCGAGGGCGGCGTGCAGCCGGGTCAAGCGCGCCTTCTCGCCCGGCAGCTCCATCTTCTTGCCGACCCTCTCGAGCTTGGCGATGCGCTCGAGGCGGGTGTCCACGAGCACGAGATCGGCCAGGGCCAGCTCCTGCCCGATGCCGTCGAGATCGCGCGACGCGTCCACCCCGCCGGACGGATGCGGCACCGCGGGATCGTCGAAGACGCGGACCACGGCGAGGAGCACATCGGCGGCGCGCAGGACGGTGTACGGATCCTTCTCGGCTCGGCCCTCGCGCTGGGTCGGGTCGGGGAAGGCGGCGGCGGGGTCGACGATCTCGTGCGCCAGCGGCGTCGTCTTCTTGGCTTGGAACAGGGCGCTCAGCCGCTCGAGGCGCGGGTCGGGCAGGCGCACCACCCCCAGTTGGTCCTCGTGCCGGTGGGCGGCGGACAGTTCGGTTCCCGTGAGGATCTGGAACAGGGTCGTCTTCCCGCTGGCGGGAAGCCCGACGAGCGCGGCCTTCACGAGGACGGGTTCGGCTTGGGGTTCCGGTACTCGTAAGAGAGCGAGGCGAAGAGGCGCTGGCGGACGTCCTCGCTGAGCGCGGCGGATGGCGTGGAGCCGCGGTAGATGAGGATGGTCTTCCTGAGCGTGTCCACCTCGACGCTGCAAGGGCCGCAGGCCGCGAGGTGCGTCTTCACTTCGGCGTACAGATCCCGGGCGACCTCGTCGTCCAAGACTTCGTCCATGATTTTCTTTAGCTCGTCACAATTCACGGCAGCCGGTCTCCAGGTCCGCGCAGGGGCACACTACCATTCCTACGATGCCGCCGCCCGGCGCCGGGGTGGACGATTTTTTTGGCTCCTGGCCGGGAATCTTCGCCCCGAAGCCCGACCGGGCCGGGCGCGAGCCCCCGGAAGGGGTTTGCCTCAAAATGCAACGCGAGGCGGTGCGCGACGGGCGAAGCCCGCCGCGGCCGCCCTCGCCCTGCCGGGCGAGCTGCCGGGCGGATCGCCGCTCAAGCCCCCCCTCCTGCAGCCGATAACCTCCACTGGGTCGGCGTTTGCCGGCTGTGGACGGTCCTGGTCCCGGCGGCCAGGGGGTCGGCCCGGTTCCTGCTTTCCTCTTGCGCGTTCAAGGCCTGGCCCATAGGCTGGCTGAGCCCCAGCGCAGGGGCACAGGGACGTCCCGTTCCGACAAGGAGGCTATCCATGCGGTTCCGTCCGTGGCTCATGCTCGCTGGTCTGCTCGCCGTCGTCGCCCTGGCGGCTCCGCCGGCGGCCGCCCAAGGCACGGGCTTCGATCAGGTCAAGATGATCTCCCACGTGGCGACCCGGCTCCCCGAACCGGTGAACCCGGCGCGGGAGTGGTTCGACATCGGGGTCTCACTCCCCGTCAGCACCTTCGACGAGCGCGGCTGGGATCCGGGCCTGCTCCTGCGCTACAACCAGGAGGTGTGGACCGACGGCTCGGCGTCGATCGTCGGGTCGCTCGGGCTGGCGTTCAACGACGCGTCCCGGTTCAACGAGGCGCAGGTGGACAACGCGTTCGACGCCGGCTTCGACGGGATGGACACGGTGACCGTGTACAGCAGCAACCACCTCGCGATCCCGTTCGCCGTCGAGCTGCAGCTCGAGCCGGCGCGCCTGGGCGAGTGGTCGCCGTTCGTGGCCTTCGGGCCGGCCGTGCAGTACACCAACGAGAGCGCCGTGCGGCAGCGCTATTACGTGGTGAGCTACGCGGACTACGTGCCGTTCGTCGTGCCGCTGGCCTCCTGGGACGGCCCGCCTCCCGGCCTCGTGGCCGACCGCGACCTGAACCAGACCCACTTCCACCTCGGCGTCCAGGTGCGCGGCGGCCTGCGCTTCAACGCCGGCCCCGAGACGAACCCCCTGCGCATGCGCCTGACCGGCACGTGGAACGTCTGGTACGAGCACGACCGGCCGATCTCGATGGTGGGCGCCGCGCTGTCCTTCGGCCGCTAGCGCGCAGCCGACATCCGAGGATCACACCAGAGGCCGCCCCGGCGACGGGGCGGCCTCTTCTGTTCGGCAGCGGGACGGCGAGGACGCGCCGCTGGGCGCGCCCGCGCGCCGGGGGAGGCAGGGCGAGTGACCCGTGCTGGGATCGAACCAGCGACTCCCTGCTTAAAAGGCAGGTGCTCTACCGACTGAGCTAACGGGTCACTGATGACCAAGCAAGACCTTACGGTATCGGGTCCGGCGGTGGAAGCACGGGGACCGCACCCGGGCGCCTCCCGCGCGACTGCAGCGCCCTGTCTCCGGCAGGCGTGCGGTGGCGCCCGCAGCGGCAGCTGCGCCGTCGTCCTACCGCTTCAGCGCCGCCTGCCAGGTCATCACCACCGTGATGCTGGGCGGAGTCGTCCCCTCCACCGGGACGGCGGCCAGGAAACGCTGATGGTCCCGGGTGACCCCACGACCTGCGCGGTCATTTGTCGGAGCAAGCCCGGCCGGAGGCAACCCGGCGCGGCGATCGCTGCGACGCGGGGGCGCTAGGAGTTGCGCTGCTTGAAGTCGGCCATGAACTGCGCCAGGCGCTCGGCGCCCTCGACCGGCATGGCGTTGTACATCGACGCGCGGCAGCCGCCGACCGAGCGGTGGCCCTTGAGGCCCGACATCTCCGCCTTGCCCGCCTCGCCGAGGAACTTCTCCTCGAGCTCTTCGCTCGGCAGGCGGAAGACCACGTTCATCCGCGAGCGGGACGCGGCGTCCACCGGGGAGCGGTACCAGCCGCCGGAGCCGTCCACGGCCTCGTAGACGATGCCCGCGCGCTGGCCGGCCCGCTTGTCCATCTCGGCCAGCCCACCCACGGACTTCACCCAGTCCAGGTTGAGCTTCATCATGTAGATGGCGAACACGGCCGGCGTGTTGTACATCGATTTGTCCGGCACGTGGCTCTTGTAGCCCAGGTAGGCCGGCAGGTCCTCGCGGCACCTCTCGAGCACGTCCTTGCGGATGATGACGACCGTGTTGCCCGCGGGCCCGAGGTTCTTCTGCGCGCCGGCGTAGATCAGGGCGAAGCGCGCGAAGGGGATCGGTCGGGAGAGGATGTCCGAGCTCATGTCGGCGACGAGCGGCACGCCCCCGGTGTCCGGGTACTCGCCGAACTCGATGCCGCCGATGGTTTCGTTGGTCGTGATGTGCAGGTAGGCGGCGTCCGCGCCGGCCTTGAGCTCGGCGGCCTTCGGCATGCGGGTGAACTTGTTCGCCTCGTCGGTCCAGACGATGCGCGTCGGGCCGACCTTCTTCGCATCGGCGATACCCTTCTTCGCCCAGGCGCCGGTGTTGACGTATTCGAAGGTCTTGCCCTCGGCGCGCAGGTTGAGCGGCACCATCCCGAACTGCAGCGTGGCGCCCCCCTGGAGGAAGAGGATCTCGAAGGTCTCCGGCACGCCGAGGACCTCGCGCAGGGATCCGAGCGCCTGGTTGTGCACGGCGTCGTACGGCTTGCCGCGATGGCTCATCTCGATGAGCGACATGCCCGCGCCGCCGAAATCGACGAACTCGCCGGCCGCCTTCTCCAGCGCAGGCAGCGGCAGGGTGCAGGGCCCGGCGGCGAAATTGAAGATCCGCTTCGTCATCGTCCTCTCCTCACTTGGTCGCCCACTTCTCGAGGATGCTGACCACCACGTCGCCGATGCGCAGGAGGTTCTCCTTGGTCGACGCGCCGAGATGCGGCATCAGCACCGTGTTCGCGGCACCCACGATCGGACTGCCGTAGATCTCGTCCTTGTACCAGACGTCGGTGCCGTAGCCGCCGAGCTGGCCCGAGCTCAGAGCCTCGACGATGTCCTCCTCGACCACGCACTTGCCGCGGCCGGTGTTGATCAGGATCGCGCCCTTCTTCATCATCGCGATCGTCTGCTTGTTGACCATGCCCCTCGTCTCGTCGGTGAGCGGCGTGTGCAGCGAGACGTAGTCGGCCTCGGGGAGCATCGCTTCCAGGGGCTTGATCTCCGCGATCGGGTGCCAGTCCAGCGCGTTGTCGGCGGCCAGGACCTTCATGCCGAAGGCCTGCGCGCGCCGCGCCACCTCGTTGCCGATGCGACCCACGCCGATCAGGCCGAGCGTCTTCTGGTAGAGCTCGGTGCGCTTGAGCTCGGACTTCAGGAACTTGCCGCCGACGATGCCGTTGTGCCCCTCGACGATGCGGCAAGGGATGGCGAGCATCAGCGCCATCGCCAGCTCGGCCACGGCCACCGAGGAGGCCTCGGGCGTGTTCATCGCCGCGATGCCCTTCTCCTTGCAGTAGGCCAGGTCGATGTTGTCCATGCCCACGCCGCCACGGATGAAGAGCCTCACGTTCGCGGCCCGGTCGATGTAGGCGCGGTCCGCCTTGGTCTTGGAGCGGACGAGGATCACGTCCGCTTCGGCGACTCGCCCGGCGTCGTCAAACACCTCGCCGAACTTCTCGAGGCGCTTGGGTAACCCCTTGTCGAAAGCGTCAGAGATCAAGATCTTCATGGTCTTCCTCTCCTTGGGCGCCATCCCGCAGCACGTATGACCAGGCCGAATCTACCGAGTTCGAGGCGCGACGACAACCACCCGCAGCGGGTCGAGGCGGGCGGAGGCGCGCGGGCTGAGCCCCTACCCATTCGGCAGCCATCTCGAAGTCGCCGGGACTCCCGCGACCGTGTGCCTGATTTGTGCCGGCTCGAAAGTCCCTGCCTGTCCGCTTCTCTCCCCTCCTGTCCCCTGGAGTCCGGAGAGCGAACCTGAGGCAACTCGGTGCTATGGCGCGAACTTCGGCGGCCTGCAGACTGATGCGACGGGCGGTCCTCTCAGGCCTGGATGCGATCAACAGGCGTCCGCGCCCGGCGGCCCGCCTCACCGCCACGCGGGCAGGCGCAGCGCCTCACCCAGCGCCCGCCCCTCGCACTGCGCGGGGGCGTCGATGCCGAGGATCTCCGCCACGGTCGGGGCGACGTCCGTGGTGCTCACGGACTGGCGGTAGACGCCGGTCCGCACGCCCCAGCCGTAGAGCACGAGCGGCACGTGCGTGTCGTAAGGGTAGGGCGAGCCGTGCTCGCCGTGCGCGTCGGCTCCGCCGGCGTAGCAGTACGGCCGCAGCGCCCACATCACGTCGCCGCTGCGCCCGGGGTAGTAGCCGCGGCGCAAGCGCTCCTCCACCGGGGAGAGCGCTCCGCCCCGCGTCAGTTGCTCCGGAGTGCGGGCCGCGGCGAGCCACGGAGCCGCGCGGGCCGGGTCGGACAGCGCGGCCGCCGCCTGCGCCGGCGTCACTCCGGCCGCGGCCAGCGCCGCCGGGTCCAGCCAGAGCGTGGCGTCGCCCAGCCCGGCCAGGAATGAGGGCGCGGCGGAGGCGGGCTGCCCCGGGCCGCCGAACGCGTCGCGCAGCGCGCCGTCGACCCAGGCGCGGAATGCCGAATCCGTCACCGCGCCGGCCGAGTCCCCCGAGACCGACGCCCAGCCACGCCCGCGCGACGACATGTCGCCGGCGGCGTGGTCGGCGCAGAGCGCCACCGTGTAGCGCCCGCCCACCCGCGCGTCGAGGAAATCGAGGAAGCGCGCCAGCTCGCGGTCGGCCCGCGCCGCCAGGTCCAGCACCTCGGGGCTGTTCGGGCCGAACCGGTGGCCGACGCGGTCGGTGACCGAGACCGAGAGGAAGAGCAGGTCGGGCGTGTCGTCCTCGCCGAGGCGCTCCCCGATCACCGCGCCTCGCGCGAACTCGTAGAGCCGCGCCAGCGCCCACGGCGACTGCGTGAGGGCGTTGAGGCCCTCCGTCCCGCGGGGGGCCCCCGGTCCGCGCAGCGCGTGCGAGAAGGCCGGCCCGACGCCCGCCGCGGCGGCGTCGGTGCCGCGGTAGGCCCGCGCCGGCAGCAGCGGGGTCCACGGCGTGGCCGCGGCGGCCTCCGGACGGCGCGCCGCGTTCGCCGCCTCGACCCAGGCGGGCAGCTGCTCCATGTAGTAGCTGCTCGTCTGCATGAGACCGGTCTTCTCGTCGAGCCAGTAGGCCGCCGTCGCGCGGTGCCCCGCCGAGAGGATGGCGGCGCGCGACTTCTCGGAGATGCCGATCACCTTGCCGGCGCCCAGGGTGGCGCCGCGCAGCCCGTCCCCCACCGTCTGGGCCCGCAGCCGCACGGGCGAGCCGCTGCGGGCGGCGCCCTGCGGCACCGGCTGAGTGCGGCCGTCCTCGTCGCACGCGACCTGCGCGCCCTCGGCGCGGTCGAACCAGCCGTTGCCGACGATGCCGTGCCCGTCGGGGGCCGCACCGGTGGCGAGCGTGGCGTGGCCGGGGCCCGTCGTGGTCGGCACGTACGGGATGTGGCACCGGGTGAAACGGGCCCCGCCGTCGATGAGCCGGACGAAGCCGCCGCCGCCGAAGCACGGCCGGAAGCGCTCGAGGTAGTCGGCGCGGAACTGGTCGTGCACCAGGACGACGACCAGACGGGGGCCGACATCCGGCCGCGCCGCACCCGGGTAGTCGGCGCCGACAGGGATCGCGCCCGCCATCGCCAGCGCCGCCGTCAGCAGCGCCGCCGCTCCCAGATTCGTCATGATCTCGAGTCGCTTCACCGCGTGACCCTCCCACCCGGCAGCAAACCCAATCCCGGGACTCGGGTCAAGCCACCCGCGGGAGAACGAGCCGGGCGCCTCTACCGCGCCAGGTGCAACGTGCGCGTCAGAACGCCGCCGTCGAGCGCGACGCGCAGCAGATAGACGCCGGGCGGCGCGGCGCGCCCGTCGCGTCCCCGGCCGTCCCACGCGAAGGAGTAGTCGCCCGGGTCGCGCGGCCCGGAGGCGAGCGTGGCGACCCGGCGGCCGGCGGCGTCGAGGATGCGCACGTCCAGGCGCCCGGCGCGCTCGAGCCGCACGCCGAAGCGCGTGACGGCGATGAACGGGTCGGGCACGGCCGGGCCGAGCGCGAGGCCCAGGGGTCCGGCCGGCGGCGGGACGACGCCCGTGGCCGCCGCGACGATCTTGTAGACCTCGCCGTTGGTGCCGCTGCCGCGGTCCACGACGTAGAGCTCCCCGAAGCCGTCCTCGCCGAAGCCCGCGACGGCGCCGAGGGCCAAGCCCCCGCCGGGAGCCAGCTCGGCGGTGCGGTCCACCACCTCGGTGGCTGCACCGCCGGCGCGGCGCAGCGTCCAGATCTGGTTCGAGCAGAAGTCGGCGAAGAAGTACGCCCCTTGCAGGGCGGGGATGGAGTCGCCGCGGTAGACGAAGCCGCCGGTGATCGAGCAGCGGCCGCCGCCGTGGTCGTACTCGTGGATCGGCAGGTCGAGCGTGTCGGAGCCGCACGCGGACGGCGGGTTGTAGCAGTGCAGGCCCTCCATCAGCCGCCAGCCCCAGTTCTCGCCGCCGCGGCTGGCGGCCGGCTGGTAGTCGATCTCCTCCCACAGGTTTTGCCCGACGTCGGCGATCCACAGGTCGCCGCTGTCGCGGTCGAAGCTCCAGCGGTACGGGTTGCGCAGGCCGGAGCTCCAGATCTCGGCCCGGAAGGCGGGGTCGCCCGCGAAGGGGTTGTCCGGCGGGATGGCGTAGGCCAGGCCCGGAGCGGCGCGGTCCACGTCGAGGCGCAGCATCTTGCCGAGCAGCTCGAGCCCGTTCTGCGCGCGGTCCTGCGGGTCGCCGCCCGAGCCGCCGTCCCCCATGCCGACGTAGAGATAGCCGTCGGGCCCGAAGGCCAGGTTGCCGCCCTTGTGATTGGTGTAGGGCTGCGGGATGACGAGCAGGATGCGCGCCGATGTGTGGTCGGCGCGGTCGGGGTCGCCGGCGGCGGTGCGGTAGCGGGCGATCACGGTCTCGTTGGCGCTCCCTACGACCCTCACGTAGTTCACGTAGCAGTACGGGCTGTCGGGGTAGGCCGGGTGGAAGGCGAGGCCCAGCAGCCCGCGCTCGTCGCTGCCCGCCGTGTCGATCACCAGCGAGTCGATGTCGAGGAAGAGAGCGGCCAGGAGCTGGCCCCGCGCCAAGACGCGCACCGTGCCACGCTGCTCGACGATGAAGAGCCGGGGATCGCCGGCCGGAGCGGTGGCGTAGAGCGGCCGGCTGAGCCCGGCGGCGACGCGCACGGTGGTGGCGGCGCCGGCGGGCGCGGGGCGCGCAGCGGAGAGCGCGAGCCCGACCAGCGCGAGGAGCAGAGCGCGTCGGATGCGTGGCATGAGAACCCCCCCGGGTCGCGGCCGCGACACCGGAGAGTCTATCAGAGGGAAGCGGCCAGCGTCGCCTCGCGCTCGGGGCCCACCGAGACGCGCGACACCGGCACGCCGGCCAGCTCGGCCACCCGCGCCAGGTAGGCGCGGGCGCGCGCCGGCAGATCGGACCAGCGGCGGGCGGCGCGCGTCGAGGCCTGCCACCCCTCGTGCCATTCGTACACGGGCCGGCAGGCGGCGAGCTGCCGGGCGCCGGGCGCGAAGCCGGTGCTCTTCCCGTCCGGCCCGCGGTAGTCGACGGCGACCGCGATGCGGTCGAGCCCGTCGAGGACGTCGAGCTTGGTGACCATCAGCTCGTCGAGGCCGTTGAGGCGCGCCGCGTAGCGCAGGGCGACGGCGTCGAGCCAGCCGCAGCGGCGCGGCCGCCCGGTGGTCGCGCCGTACTCGGCCCCCTCCTCGCGGATGCGGTCACCCATCTCGCCCGTGAGCTCCGTGGGGAACGGCCCCAGCCCGACGCGGGTCGCATACGCCTTGGCCACGCCCACCACGCGATCGATGCGCCGCGGCCCGATGCCGCTGCCGGTGAGGCCCCCGCCGGCGGCCGCGCTCGACGAGGTGACGAACGGGTAGGTGCCGTGGTCGAGGTCGAGCAGCGTGCCCTGGGCGCCCTCGAGCAGGACGCGCTCGCCGCGCTCCAGCGCGTCCCACAACGGCGTGCGCGTCTCGCCGATGTACGGGGCGAGCTGCCGGCCCAGCTCCAGGCAGCGGGCCACGACGTCCGCGACCGCCGGCAGGTCGCTGGAGCTGGCCAGGCGCGCCGCCACCCGCGCGCGCACCGCCGCCACGCCGGCTTCCAGGGCGGCGCGGTCCAGCAAGTCGCCGGCCCGCACCCCGACGCGCGCGGCCTTGTCCTCGTAGGCCGGGCCGATGCCCCGCTGCGTGGTGCCCACGGCGGCCGGCCCCGCCTCGCGCTCGCGCTCGGCGGCGCGGTGGTAGGGCAGGATGACGTGCGCGTCCGCGGAGAGCAGCAGGCGCCCCCCGGCGCTGACGCCGAGCCGGGCCAGCTCCGCCAGCTCGCCGACCAGCGCTTCGGGGTCCACCACGACGCCGTTGCCGATGACGCAGCGGACCGCCGGGCGCAGGATGCCGGAGGGGACCAGGTGCAGGACCACCGTCTGTCCCTGGTAGATGACGCTGTGGCCGGCGTTCGGCCCGCCCTGGTAGCGCACCACCCAGTCGTGCTCGGCGGCGAGCAGATCGACGATCTTTCCCTTGCCCTCGTCGCCCCACTGGGCGCCCAGCACGATGGTGCACGGCATCGCGGATCCCCTCCCTGGTGGCCGGCGGCCCGCGGCCCGGGCGGCACGTGCCACGCCCGGCGAGGGACGAGGCATGCTAGCAGAGGGCGTGTGACATGCAAGAGCGAGGCGGCCCACGGTCCGCCCGCGGCAAGTCCGGCTTGGGGCTCAGGGCGCGTCGTCGTACGGCGCGCCTTCGACCCATGCGGCCCCGCCCGGTCCGTAGGACTTCTTCCAGATGGGCACGCTCTTCTTGAGCCGCTCCAGGATGTGGCGGCAGCAGTCGAAGGCCTCGGCCCGGTGCGCGGCCGCCACGGCGATGACCGCGCTCGCCTCGCCCACCGTCAGCGTCCCGACGCGGTGGGCCACGGCGATGCGCGAGCCCGGCCAGCGCGCCAGCGCCTCCCGCGCGACCGCGCGCAGACGCTCGCCGGCGAGGCTCTCGTAGGCCTCGTACTCGAGCCGCTCGACGCGCCGCTCCCCCTCGTGGTCGCGCACCGTGCCGGTGAAGACCACGACCGCCCCGGCACCGGGCGCGGCCACGGCGCGGGCCAGCGCCTGCGGGTCGAGGGGGTCGCGCGTGAGCCCCGCCTCCACCACCGCCCCTCCCGCCGGCCCGCCCGAGCCCCCCGCCACCGGCGGCAACCACGCCACCTCGTCGCCCTCGGCCAACGCCGGCGCGCCGCGCACCACGGTCCCGTTCACCGCCGCCGGGAAGCGGCTCAGATAACCGCCCAGCGCCGGCCACCGCGCCGCCAGTGCTTCACGTAGATTCTCAAGCGTCGCCCCGGCCGGCAACTCGATGTCGGCTTGCGCCGACCCGGTCGCCTCGCGCAGATGCGCGAAGAACAGGACGCGGACGGTCACGGGCGGCTCCCTGCCGCGCCCGGCGTGGGCTCCGGGTAGGCGGCCGCGACGATCTCCAGCGGATGCGCGAAACGCACCGTCAGACCCCTCTGCCGCGCCCCCGCCTCCATGTGCAGCAGGCAGCCCGGGTTCGCCACCGCCACCACGGTCGGCGCCGCGGCGCGCACCGACGCCAGCTTCTGCTCGAGCAGCGGCCCGGCGATCTCGGGGTGCTGCAGGTTGTAGACGCCGGCGCTGCCGCAACAGCGGTCGCTGTCGGCGAGGTCCACGACCTCCGCCCCGGGCAGCGAGCACAGCAGGCGGCGCGGCGCCTCGCGCACGCGTTGAGCGTGTGCCAGGTGGCAGGGATCGTGCACGGCGATGCGATCGACCACCGGCCGCTGCGCCGGCGGCAGGCCCAGCTCCGCCAGCAGCTCGAGCCCGTCGCGCACCCGGGCGGCGAAGGCCGCGGCCCGGCCGCGCTCTTCGGCCCCGGCGGCGTCGGGCGTGAAGAGGTTCGCGTACTCCTTGAGGGTCGCGCCGCAGCCGGCCGCGGCCGTCACGACGAAGTCGAGGTCTTCCGGGAAGACGCGCAGCGTGGCGCGCGCCAGCCCCCGCGCCTCGTCGCGCAGCCCGGCGTGGACGAAGAGCGACCCGCAGCAGGTCTGCCCCTCCGGCACGACCACCTCGCAGCCGGCCAGGCGCAGCAGGTGGAGCAGCGCGCGGTTCACCTGCGGGTAGAGCGGCTGCACCACGCAGGTGGCCACCAGCCCGACGCGGGCCCGAGGCCGCGAGCGGTGCGGCTCGTAGGCGGCGTGCGTCCCGGCCGGCAGCGCCCGCTCGGCGCGCGCCGGCACGCGCGGCAAGAGCTGTGCGGCCAGCCGCAGGCCGGGCGGCAACAGCCGCGCCCCCATCCCCCCCGCCGCCAGCCGCACGAGTCCCAGGCTCTGCGCCAGCCGCAGCACGTCGGCCGTAGCCTCGATCCGTTCCCACGGGTGGAAGAGGCCGCGCAGGACGGCCCCCCCGGCGCGCACCGTCCACGAAGCGCGCCCCGCTTCGATCAGCCGGGCGCGCGTGCGCTCGAAGAGGTCGCCGTAGTGCACGCCCGCCGGGCAGGCCGTCTCGCAGGCACGGCAGTTCAAGCACAGGTCGAGGTGGCGCACGGCGTCGGGGCCCGCCGCCAGCCGCCCCTCCTCCATCGCCCGCATGAGGTAGAGGCGCCCGCGCGGCGAGTCGGGCTCGAGCTTGAGCTCGCGGTAGGTCGGGCAGGCGCTCAGGCACAGGCCGCAGTGCACGCAAGCCAGCAGCGCCGGCCGCGGCAGCGCCGTCCGCGCCGGCTCGAGACCGGACGCCACGCGGCGATCCGTCATCGCCCGTCCCCCTGCGAGCCGCGCTCGAAGAAGGTGGCCGCGCTCGCGAGCCGCGCCGCGGAGTAGGAGCCCGGCCGCAGAACCCCGCGCGGGTCGAACGCCGCCTTCAGCCGCGCCAGCAGCCGCAGCGCAGCCGGTTCCGCCGACCACGGGGGGACACCCGCGGTCCACCCGGGCGGCTGGTCGTCGACCCGGTAGTGCCACTCGCCGACACGGGCGCGGGCGGCGACGTCGGCGAGCAGAGCGCCCAGCGCCGCCGCCTCCCCTTCCAGTGCCACATGGACCTCGCCGGCGTTCGCAGCGGAGAGAATGGAGGGAGCCAGGCCGCGAGAGCGCGCCAGCTCGGCCGCGCGGGCCTGCGCGGCGAAGACGCCCGACGGCGCGGTGAGCAGGCGGAGCGCGAGAGCGCCGGGCGCCGCCGCGGCCGCCTCCGGGCCCTCCTCCCCGACCGTCCCCCACCTCTCCCAGCCGGTGCGCGCGGCCGCCGCAGCCGCGCGCACCGGCTCGTCGTCGCCGAGGAAGCAGGCCCGCAGCCGGGCCCCGCCTTCACGCGACACCTCAAGCTCCAGGCCGGCCGGGTCCGGACCCTCGCGCCGCAGCCACCGCCACGCCGCCTCGGCCGCCGCCGGGCTCTCAGCCGCCACGGTCACGACCTCGCGGCGCTCGGGCATCGGCTCGAGACGGAAGCAGACCTCGGTGAGCACGCCGAAGGCCCCGCCCGCGCCGGCGTGCAGGCGGTGCAGGTCGTAGCCCGCGACGTTCTTCACCACGCGCCCCCCGCTGCGCGTCAGCGAGCCGTCCGCTCCCGCGACCTGCACGCCGAGTACCCGATCGCGCGTCAGCCCGTAGAGCTCCCGCCCCTCGGCCGCGGTGAAGCCCGCCGCCACCAGGCCGCCCGCCGTGCCCGCCGCCGGCGCGCCCGGCAGCCACTGGCCGCGCTCGGCGAGCATCAGGGCCAGCGCCGCCAGGCTCGCCCCGGCGCCCACCGTCACAGTGAGGTCGTCGGGCGCATAGTCCACGATGCCGCCGAGCCGCTCGAGAGAGACGACCACCTCGGCCGCCTCGGGGGCCCCGCCCGCGGCCAGGGCGGTGCCCGCGCCGCAGGCCAGCAGCGGCGTGCCGTCCCGCGCGCAGTCGCCGAGAAGCGCCGCCAGCGCCGCTGCGTCCGCCGGCCGCTCGACCCGCGCGGCCGGCCGCGCCCAGGCCCGCCACGGCTCGCCGGTCGCCGCCCGCCGGTCGCCGCCCGCCGCTCCGTCGGCCATGGTCAGATCCACGTGCCCGCCGCGCCCGCCGCCGGGCCCGGCACGTAGGGCTCGCGCCCGGTCGGGAAGATCTTGTCGGGGTTCAAGCGCCCGTCCGGATCGCAGACCCGCTTGACCCGGGCTATGGCCTCGAGGTCGGCGGGCGTGTAGAGGAGGGTCATCAGCTCGCGCTTCTCGTTGCCCACCCCGTGCTCGCCCGAGATCGATCCGCCCAGCTCGACACAGGCGCGCAGGATGTCGTGGGCGGCGCGCACGGCGCGGCCGGCGGCGTCGGGGTCGTCCACGTCGTAGAGGACGTGCGGATGCAGGTTGCCGTCGCCGGCGTGCAGCACGTTGGCGATGGTCAGCCCATAGTGCCGCCCGATCTCGGCGACCCGCCGCAGCGCCTCCGGCAGGCGCGAGCGCGGCACCACCCCGTCCATGACGGCAAAGCCGCTGGTGATGCGCCCCATGGCGCCGAACGCCCCCTTGCGCGCCTTCCACAGAAGCGCCCGCTCGGCGTCGTCTCGGGCCTCGCGGAAGGCGGTCGCGCCGCGGCCCTCGCACAGGCCGCGGATCTCGCGCCCGCGGCGGTCCAGGCCGGCGCGCGGCCCGTCGAGCTCGACGAGCAGAGCCGCCCCGGCATCGAGCGGCAACCCCACGGTCACGAACGGCTCCACCGCCTGGATCACGAGCCGGTCGATCATCTCCAGCGCGGCCGGCACCATGCCGGCGGCGATGATGTCGGACACGGCCTGGCTTGCCGCCTCGACCGACTCGAAGGAGGCCAGGAAAGTGCGCACCGCCTCCGGCTGCTTCGTCAAACGCACGGTCAGCTCCGTGACCACACCGAGCGTCCCCTCGGAGCCGACGAGCAGGCCGAGCAGCTCCAGAGCCGGCCCGCCGACCGACGGCCCGCCGACCCGAACCGCCTCGCCCTCGGGCGTGACGAAGACGCAGCCCAGCACGTGCCGGTGCGTCTGCCCGTACTTCAGGCAGTGCGGCCCGCCGGCGTTGGCCGCGAGGTTGCCGCCCAGGGTGGAGGACATCTGGCTGGAGGGGTCGGGCGCGTAGTAGAGGCCGAATGCCGCGGCGGCGCTCGTCAGGTCGAGGTTCACCACGCCCGGCTGCGCCACCGCCAGGCGGTCGTCGGGCGCGATCGCCAGGATGCGGTCGAGGCGCGCCACCGAGAGCACGATGCCCCCCTGCTCGGCCAGACAGCCGCCGGCCAGCCCCGTGCCCGCCCCTCGCGCCGTCACCGGCAACGCCTCGCGCGCCGCCAGCCGCAGCACGGCGCGCACCTCCTCGGTGTCGCGCGGCAGCACCACGAGGTCGGGCCAGAACTTCTCGAGCACAAGCCCGTCGGCGTCGTAGGTGAGCAGCTCGGGATCGCGCCACAATACGCCGCCCTCGCCCACCACCCGCGCCAGCTCGCGCGCCAGCCCGCGCCGCTCGGCGGCCGGGCGCCGCGGGCCGCTCTCGGGGACTTCTCGGAATGTGCGTGGCGGTAGAGCAGTCACAGGCGGTCCTCCGCCGACGAATCTAGCAGAGGGGGATTAAATGCGAGAGGCGACGCATCATGCGTCGCCTCCGCGGGGGCCGCTTCGCTTCGCACAGCTGATCCGAAGATCTCGCTCGGATTTCCGTCGCCATGTCCTGTAGGCGATGGGAATCAGTGCGCGTACAAGGTCGATTCCTCGTCCCGCGCGGGCTTATTCTGCCCCGCTGCCGCGGTCAGCGCAAGCTCCAAAACCTCGTCCATCGTCTCGACGGGCACGAATTTCAAGCCCCGCCGCAGGTCCTTGGGCAGGTCGGCCAAATCCTTCACGTTGCCCTTGGCTAATATGACGGTCGTCACACCGGCACGCCTGGCCGCGACCATCTTCTCGAGGATGCCACCCACCGGTAAGACCGTGCCCCGCAATGTGATCTCCCCGGTGAGGGCGACGTCGGCCCGGGTCGCCGTGCTGGTCAGGGCCGAGACCAGGGCCACGGCGATGGCGATGCCGGCCGAGGGCCCGTCCTTGGGGATGGCCCCCTCCGGCACGTGCACGTGGATGTCGATGTCCTTGTAGAAGCCGCGCTCCAGACCGAGCCGGGCGCCGCGCGCGCGGGCGTAGGAGAGCGCCGCCTGCGCCGACTCGCGCATCACCTCGCCGAGCTTGCCGGTGAGCAGCAGCTCGCCCTTGCCCGGCAGGACCGACACCTCGATGGTGAGCACGTCGCCGCCCGCCTCGGTCCACGCCAGCCCGGTGGCCACCCCGGTGCGCCGCGTCTTCTCCACCTCGCTCTCGGTGAAGCGCGGCGGCCCCAGCCAGCGGGGCAGGTTGGCGGCGCTGAGCACCACCGGGCGGTCGAGCTCGCGCTCCGCCTTCTTGCGCGCCGTCTTGCGGCACAGGGCGGCGATCTCGCGCTCCAGGTTGCGCACCCCCGCCTCGCGCGTGTACTGCCGCACCAGGCCGCGCAGCGCGGTCGGGCCGATCTCCAGCTCGCCGGCCGTCAGCCCCGCCGCCTTGAGCTGCTTGGGCACCAGGAAGCGGGTCGCGATCTTCAGCTTCTCGTGCTCCAGGTAGCCCGGCAGGCGCATGACCTCCATGCGGTCCTGCAGCGCCGGCGGGATGGAGTGCAGCACGTTGGCCGTGCAGATGAACATCACCCGCGACAGGTCGAACTCGACCTCGAGGTAGTGGTCGGTGAAGGAGTGGTTCTGCTCGGGGTCGAGCACCTCGAGCAGGGCCGAGGCCGGGTCGCCGCGGAAGTCGCTGCCCAGCTTGTCCACCTCGTCGAGCAGGAACACGGGGTTGCGGCTGCCGACCCGCTTGAGGGCCTGCAGGATGCGCCCGGGCATCGAGCCGATGTAGGTGCGCCGGTGGCCGCGGATCTCGGCCTCGTCGTGCACGCCACCGAGCGAGACGCGCGCGAACTTGCGCCCCAGGGCGCGGGCGATGGACTTGCCCAGCGAGGTCTTGCCGACGCCCGGCGGCCCCACGAAGCACAGGATGGGGCCCTTGTTCTCACGCGTCAGCTCGAGCACGGCGATGTACTCGAGGACGCGGTCCTTGACCTTGCGCAGGCCGTAGTGGTCTTCGTCGAGGACGCGGGCCACCTCGCGCAGGTCGGTCTGGTCCGCGGTGGCCTTCTGCCACGGCAGGCTGACCAGCCAATCGAGATAGTTGCGCACCACCGTCGCCTCCGGCGACAGGAGCGACATCTTGCTCAGGCGCTCGACTTCCTTCATCGCCTTCTGGTGCACCTCGCGCGGCATCTTGGCGCGGCGCACGGCGCGCCCCAGCTCCTCCATCTCGGAGGCCGAGTCGCCCTGGTGGCCGAGCTCCTTGCGGATGGCCTTGAGCTGCTCCTGCAGGTAGAACTCGCGCTGGTTGCGGTGCACCTGCGAGCGCACCTGGCCCTCGATCTTGCGCTCGAGCTTCACGATCTCGAGCTCCCCGGCCAGGATGCGCGACAGCGCCGCCAGCCGCTCCTCGGCCGCCTCGATGGCCAGCACCTCCTGCTTGACGGGCACGCGCACCAGCAGGCGCGCCGCCACCTCGTGGGCCAGCGACGACGGGTCGGTGATGCCGGCGGTGGCCGCCATCACCTCGTCGGGGATGCGTCGGTTGAGGCGCACGTAGTCGCCGAAGCTGGCCAGCACGCTGCGCCTGCGGGCCTCGAGCTCCGGGGTGGCGGGCGCCTGCTCGCTCAAGAGCTCGACGTCGGTCTCGTAGCCGTCGCCCAGCCAGTGGGTGGCCAGCGCGCGGGCCCGCACCAGGCCCTCGACCAGCACGCGCAGGGTGCCGTCCGGCAGGCGGAACAGCTGCAGCACGCGCACCACGGTGCCGACGTCGTAGAGGTCCTCGGGCTTGGGGTCGGCGGTCTCCGAGCGCTTCTGGGCCAGCACCAGCGCGGCGCGGTCGCCCTGCACGGCGCGCTCCACGGCGCGCACCGAGGCGGGGCGCCCGACCAGGAGCGGGATCGTCATGTAGGGGAAGACCACGACGTCGCGCAGCGGCAGCAGCGGCAGCCGCGCGGAGAACTCGAGGGTCTCGTCGGGGCGCGCCAGGGTGAGGCGCGCGGCGGGCGGCGACGCGGGGGCGGCGGCCGCCGGCTGGGCGCGCCGGGCGTGCTTCGGCTTCGCGGACTGGCGTCCGCCCTTCGGGGTTCGGCTGTCGGCCACGGGCTCTCTCCGGCGCTCCGCCGCGCGGCGGCTACGCCTCTTTCTTGCGGCGCTCGCGCTCGCCGCGGTAGGTCAAGAGCGGCGGCACGTTCTCGGTGATGACTTCCTTGGAGATGGTGCAACCGACGACGTCGAGCCGCGAGGGTATGTCGAACATCAGGTCGAGCATCGACTCTTCCAGCACGGCGCGCAGGCCGCGCGCGCCGGTGCCGCGCTTCATCGCGATGCGGGCGATGGCGTTGAGGGCGTCGGCGGTGAAGTCGAGCTTGACGCCCTCCATCTCGAAGAACTTCTGGTACTGCTTGGTGACGGCGTTCTTGGGCTCCACCAGGATCGACACCAGGGCCGGCTCGTCGAGCGGATCGAGGGTGCCCATCACCGGCAGGCGGCCGACGAGTTCGGGGATGAGCCCGTACTTGAGCAGGTCCTCGGGCTCCACCTTGGCCAGGAGCGCGCCCACGTCCCGGTCGCGCTTCGACTGGATGGTGGCGCCGAAGCCGAGCATCTTCTGGCCGGTGCGGCGCTCGATGATCTTGTCGAGGCCCTCGAACGCCCCGCCGCAGATGAACAGGATGTCCTTGGTGTTGACCTCGATGTACTTCTGCTGCGGGTGCTTGCGGCCGCCCTGCGGCGGCACGTTGGCCACCGTGCCCTCGATGATCTTGAGCAGCGCCTGCTGCACGCCCTCGCCCGACACGTCGCGGGTGATCGACGGGTTCTCGCTCTTGCGCGAGATCTTGTCGATCTCGTCGATGTAGACGATGCCGTGCTCGGCGTTCACCAGGTTGAAGTCGGCCGACTGCAGCAGGCGGACCAGGATGTTCTCGACGTCCTCGCCGACGTAGCCGGCCTCGGTCAGGCAGGTGGCGTCGACGATGGCGAACGGCACCTTGAGGAAGCGGGCCATGGTGCGGGCCAGCAGCGTCTTGCCGGTGCCGGTGGGGCCGACCAGCAGGATGTTCGACTTCTCCAGCTCGACGTCCCCGGTGGCGGTCTGCGAGTAGATGCGCTTGTAGTGGTTGTAGACCGCCACCGACAGCGTCTTCTTGGCGCGCTCCTGCCCGACCACGTAGTCGTCGAGGATGCGCTTGATCTCGGCCGGCTTGGGCAGCGCCCCCGCCGCCGCCGGCTGCTCGCGCTCCAGCTCGCCCTCGAGGATGTCGTTGCACAGCTTGACGCACTCGCTGCAGATGTACACCGACGGCCCGGAGACCAGGCGCGCGACTTCGTCCTGGCCGCGGCCGCAGAACGAGCAGCGGATGGGATGGGGCGAGGCGATGCGCTTCTTCAT
This sequence comes from uncultured bacterium, assembly GCA_964386525.1. Classification (GTDB taxonomy): domain Bacteria; phylum Eisenbacteria; class RBG-16-71-46; order RBG-16-71-46; family DASYSL01; genus CAYLSO01. The sequence goes on along the minus strand of CAYLSO010000148.1, from coordinate 257 downwards.
GGTCGGACCGCGTCCCTCCCGGCTACTTGCGCCGCGCGATGACTTCGTCGACGACGCCGTACGCCCTGGCATCCTCCGCCGACATGAAGTAGTTGCGATCGGTGTCGTGCCGGACCTTTTCGAGCGGCTGGCCGGTGTGCTTGGCCAGGATGCCCTCGAGCTGCTCCTTCATCTTGAGCATCTCGCGGGTGTAGATCTCGACGTCCGTGGTCTGGCCCTGCGCGCCGCCCAGCGGCTGGTGGATCATGACCCGCGAG